>CAYSFP010000018.1:0-29117 GCA_964430075.1 uncultured Planctomycetaceae bacterium
GGGAACCTGCGGCTGGATCACCTCCTTTCTAAGGATTTCTTAGAAACCTCGTCGTCGGCAACGACGCGAGGGATAGAATGGGGCGATCTTGCGAAGGCTAAAGTGGTCAGTCAGCGAGCCGAGAAGCTTGTCTTCTCGGTCCTCCAGACAACTCACCAAATTGATATTGAGAAACCCGGCCTGGGATGAGCCATTCCAGCGCCGGGTTTTTTTATGCGCCTTTTCACATGCACCCCCGTTGCCTGTAGAATCGCAGCATGGGATCGCAACTCTCATTTCGCTCCCGAGAAGCCGTCGACGACCTGGTCGCCGAGATAATGCGCGGCAAATCCACCGTCGAGCGAGTCGCCCTCATCGGCGACGCACACGAAACCGCCAAGGTTCTCGCCGCTGCCGGCGTTCGGTTCCGCCACCCCGACTGGTCCGAAAATCAGATCGCCGGCGAGGTGGCCCGGAGGATGTTTGGTGACGCAACTTGAATTGTTGCGGCACGCCATCGCCGCCCTTGAGAAGACAGGAATTCCGTACGCCATCGTCGGCTCGTACGCCAGCGGCATCTGGGGCGAAGCTCGGTTGACGCTCGACATCGACGTCGTTGTCCAGCTTCTCCCGGCGCATGTCGATGCCCTGACGGTTTGCTTTCCGGCGCCCGAATTCTATCTCAGCCGCCCTGCTGCCGTTGAGGCCATCCGCGATTGCAGGCCGTTCAACGTCATCCATCCAACGTCGGGCGGGAAAATCGACTTTATGGTCGTCTCGAAGGATGGCTGGGCCGCGTCGCAGCTCGCTCGCCGTCGCCGCGTCGCCCTGCTCGCGGATCTCGAGGGCGAAGTGGCGTCGCCGGACGATGTGATCCTCGGCAAGCTCGTGTACTACGCCGAAGGCGGTTCCGAGAAGCACCTGCGGGACATTGCGGGGATCCTCAAGGTGAGCTCAGAACTCGTCGATCGCGACTACCTCCGCGAGTGGATCAACAAGCTCGGCCTCAGGGAAGCATGGAGCAAAGTCTCGGACTAGCGCGGCGAGCGGCATCGATCTCCGCGAGCCGCGATTCTCCGCCCAATTCGCCCCATCCTCCGTCTCCCTGGGTATACTGATTTCGGGCCGACTTCCAGCACACCCGGAACATGCCATGAGAGGCCGCAATCGCTCTTCCCGCCCCTGGCGGCGATCCCTCGATCGCCGTTCCAGCCGCCGGCGTCGTCTCCTGTCGATCGAAACGCTCGAGCCCCGTCATGTGCTCAGCGCCAACGTGCTCATCACTGAGATGATGGCCTCCAACGGAGCGACGCTCGCCGACGGCGACGGCAACTTTTCCGACTGGATCGAGCTGTACAACCCGACGCAACAGACGATCAACCTTGCGGGTTGGCGCCTGACGGACGAAGCCACGAACCTCGACAAGTGGACGTTTCCAGCGCTACCCCAGTCGGTGCTCGAGCCGGGCGAGTTCCTGATCGTGTTCGCGTCGGGCCAGCTCGTGGAGACCTACGTCGACCCCGAGGGTTACCTGCACACCGACTTCGCCCTGGCCGCCGAGGGCGAATACCTGGCGCTCACCGATCCTAACGACGCCATTGTTCACGAGTTCGCCCCGCAATTCCCCGAACAGCGCCGCGACGTGTCGTACGGCGTGATCGAAAACATCGTCACGCACGAGCTCATCGGACCGTCGACGCCCAGCACGGCGCACGTTCCCACGAGCGGCGCTCTCGATGCCCCGTCGGCGGACGTTCCGCCGGCCTGGACGCTGCCCGGGTTCAACGACGCATCGTGGCTTTCCGGCGCCGGCCCGGGCGTGGGCTACGACCAGGGCGACGAGCCGATCCCCATCATTCCCAACGGCACGGTGCTTCCCGAGGGGCTCATCGGCGCCGACTTCACCGACCCCGACGAAAATGGCGTCGCCGATGGAACCGTTTTCGTGGGCGGCCCCACCAACTGGCCGGCCAATGAAGAGCCGTCCAGGAGCGTCGACAACTCGACAACGACCAAGTGGCTCACGTTTTCCCCCGCGGGAACGTTCTGGGGCTTCCGCTTTTCCGGAGGCCAGCGTCGGGCGGTCAGCGCGTACACGATCACCAGTGCCAACGACGAGCCCAATCGCGATCCGTATTCCTGGACGCTCAGCGGCTCGAACGACGGCGTGAACTACACGATCATCGACACACGCACCGCGCAAACCTTCAGCAGCCGCTTTCAGACGCGGCTTTACCAGTTCAACAACTCGACGGCCTACGAGTACTACCGCTTCGACATGCAGACGCGGTTCGGCGCCACCGGGCAGAACCAGCCGGTGGCAATTCAGGTCGCGGAGTTCGAGCTGCTGTCCAACGGCCAGGTCGACTTCACGCCGCAAATCGACGTCGATGTTGACGCCGCCTGGACCGCGGCCAAGACCAGCGTGTACCAGCGCATCGAGTTCAACGTCGCCGACCCAGCCGCCCTGGCCACGCTGCGGCTCGACATGCAGTACGACGATGGCTTCGTCGCCTACTTGAACGGTAAGCGCGTGGCGTCGGCCTTCGCGCCAAGCCTGCCGGGTTTCCAGTCCCATGCCACCGGCCAGCGCGAAGACGCCGCCGCGCTCGAGCCGCAGTCGTTCAACTTGACGCCCTTTCTGGGCGATCTTGTCGCCGGCGAGAATGTGCTCGCCATTCACGTTCTGAACGTCGACGATGCCAGCCCGGACTTGCTTTCGCATCCGCGGCTGGTGGCGACCGAATTAGTCGACGCCACGCTCACCAAGGTGTTCATGGCTCAGCCCACGCCGGGCGCTCCCAATGCGGAGGGTTACGCGGGCATCGTCGCGGCGCCGCAGTTCAGCGTTGAGCGCGGGTTCTACGACGCGCCATTCCAGCTCACCATCTCCGCGCCAACCGCCGGGTCGATGGTGTACTACACGACCGACGGCTCGGCGCCCTCGCCGCAAAACGGCACGCCGTACACGGCGCCGATCAACATCAGCGAGACGAGTACGATCCGCGCGCGGGCGTTTCGCGAAAGTTACATCGATTCGACAACGACCACCAACACCTACCTGTTCATCAACGACATCGTCCGTCAGAACGCGGCCGCCACGATTGCGCGCGGTTTTCCCACGAGCTGGGGCACGACCTCGCCTGATTACGGCATGGACCCGGATGTGATCGGCAATTTCAATTCTTCCGGCGAATCCACTGGCGGCGATCGGTTCGGCGGCATTTACGCCGCCACGATCAAAGACGACCTGAAGGCGATCCCCACACTGTCGATTGTCATGGACATCGACGACCTGTTTGGCCCGCAAGGCATTTACAGAAACTCCACCGCAAGCGGCGATGCTTGGGAGCGGGCCACTTCGGTCGAGTTGATCAACCCGGACGGCAGCCAGGGCTTCCAGATCGACGCCGGCCTCCGCATGCACGGCGGGGCCTTTCGCAGTCACGGACTCAGCAAAAAGCACTCGATGCGGTTGGTGTTCAAGGGCATCTACGAAGGCAACACGAAGCTCGAGTTCCCGCTGTTCGGCGATGACGCCGCCGCCGAGTTCGACACCCTCGTCCTGCGGATGGATTCCAACGACGGTTACGCCTGGGATGCCGCGGGCAGTCGCGCACAATACGGGCGCGACGAGTTCGGCCGCCGCACGCAGGCCGCCCTGGGCCAGCCCTCGCCGCATGGCATGCGCGTGCACCTTTACATCAACGGCGCGTACTGGGGCATTTATAACCCCGTTGAGCGGCCCGACGCGGCCTTTTCCGCCAGCTACTATGGCGGCGAAAAGGAAGACTGGGATGCCCTCGCCTACGACGGGGCCAGAGACGGCACGATGGACGCCTGGAACACCCTCGTCTCCTTGTCCCAGGCCGTCAGGTCGGCTTCAACCGAGACCGCCCGCACGGCTGCCTACATGCGCGTTCTCGGGCTCAACGCCGATGGCACGGACAATCCGGCCTTTGAAACGTATCTCGATGCCGACAATTACGCTGACTACCTGATCGTCAATTTTTTCATGGCCAACAACGACTGGCCGCATCGCAATTGGTGGGCCAGCCGGCTGCGCGGTCCCGAGTCGGATGGCTTCAAATTCCACATGTGGGACGCCGAATGGACGCTCGGCCTGAATGCGGGCATCAACGACAATCGTCTCGGCGTCAATAATTCCGTCGCCGAGCCCTACGACGACCTGAAGACGAGTCTCGAGTTCCGCACGCTTTTCGGCGACCGCGTCCACAAGGCGTTCTTCAACGACGGTCCGATGTCCACGGCAGCCAACGTCGCCAGGTACCAGGAGATTGTGGCGGAATTGTCGCAGGCGATCGTCGCCGAGAGTGCCCGCTGGGGCGATATGCACGCCAGCACGCCGCTCACCAAGGCGCAGTGGCAGAGCGAAGTGAACAACGTCGTCAATTGGCTGACCGCCCGCTCCAACGTTTTCATCAATCAGTTGCGGTCGGCGGGATTGTATTCCAACGTCACGGCGCCCACATTCAGCCAGCATGGCGGCGGGGTCGATCAGGGCGCCGATCTGACGATGACGGCGCCTGTCGGCGCTATCTGGTACACGACCGACGGCTCGGACCCAAGACTTATCGGCGGCGCCGTCAGCCCCAATGCAATACGCTACAACCCCGCGTCGCCGCCGCAAATTACCTCGGCGATGACGATCCGCGCACGGGCGCTCAGCAGCTCGACGTGGTCGGCCCTCAACGAAGCCCAGTTCACCACCAGCTCGACGCCCAATGCCACGAACCTTCGCATCACGGAGATTCACTACAACCCTGCGGCCCATAATGGCTTGGCGGACGAGCAGGATCTCGAGTTCATCGAGCTGCTGAATCCCAGCGCCGCCCCGGTGAGTCTCGACGGCGTGCAGATCACGCAATTCGTGAACGAGGGTTACGCATTCCCGGCAGGGCTCACCCTCGAGGCCGGGCAGCGGATCATCGTGGCCCGTAATCCGGCCGTGTTTCAATCGGTTTATGGCGATGGCTTGAATGTCTCGCCGCTCGGCTACGGCGACGCCAATCTCGCCAACAGCGGCGAGCGCGTGACCCTGATCGCCCCCGGCGGTCTGGTGATCCAGGATTTCACCTACGACGATGGCGGGGGCTGGCCCACCGCTGCCGACGGCAGCGGCAAGTCGCTCGAAATCATCGATCCCTTTGGCGATGCCTCGAGCCCAACCAACTGGCGCGCCAGCTACTACTATGGCGGCTCCCCCGGCACGACCGGCGCCGCCCCCGCCGTGGCGGGCGACTTCGACGGCGACGGCGACGTCGACGGCAACGACTTTCTCCGCTGGCAGCAGAATCTCGGCCGGCCGGCCCTCACGGCCGAAGCATCGCAAGGCGACGCCGACGGCGACCGCGATGTGGATGCTGCTGACCTGGCAGTATGGCGAACGAACTATGGCGCCACTGCCCCAGCGGCCGTCGTGGCGACGGCAAACGCACCGGGACTCGCGGCCAGCGACGTCGCCGCCCTCGGCCAGCTTACGGGTGCACCCGTCGAGGCTTCGCGGCGCACGCCTGCACTGCGTCGGCCCACTACGAATGCAGAAGCCTCTCGCCCCGCTTACGTTCCTCCGCGCCTGGCATCAGGCTGGCAAACTGCCCATACTGCGGTCCCCTCCTCCACGGACGATGCAGCCAGCGACGAGACGGACGAACTCGACGATGCGTTTGCTCTGCTTGGCAAGGACGGCCTGCTCTGGTTTTAGCGCGCCGATGGGACGGAGAATCATCCTGCACCCGGGACGCCTTCATGCGTGCCGTTCTTTATGACCAGTTTCACGAGCCGCTTCGCATTGAGCGCGTTGCGGATCCTGCGCCGCCGCCCGACGGCGCCGTCCTTGCCGTGCGAGCCACGGGCGTGTGCCGTAGCGACTGGCACGGCTGGCAGGGACACGACGCCGACATCGCCACGCTGCCGCACGTGCCGGGGCACGAGTTCGTCGGCGACATCGTCGAGGTCGGCCGGGATGTCGACCAATGGCGGCTCGGCCAGCGCGTGACGATCCCCTTCGTCGCCGGGTGCGGCGCATGCGACGACTGCCGCGAAGGCGCCCCGCAGGTCTGCCCGCAGCAGTACCAGCCCGGCTTCAACGGTTGGGGATCCTTCGCCGAATTGGTCGCCGTGCGATTTGCGAACTTCAATCTTGTGGCGCTGCCCGAGGGAATCGACGACGTCGCTGGCGCCGCCTTCGGATGCCGCCTGGCGACCGCGTATCGCGCCGTCGCCCAGCAGGGCGCCGCGACCGCGGACGAGTGGGTCGCCGTCCACGGCTGCGGCGGCGTGGGCCTATCGGCTGTCATGGTAGCGGCGGCGCTTGGCGCCCGGCCAATTGCGGTCGACTTGAACGAGAGTGCGTTGGCAATGGCTCGAGAATTCGGCGCTGTGTCCACGCTCAATGCAAACGATGTCGCCGATATCCCCGCGGCGATCGTCGACCTCACCGGCGGCCGCGGCGCCCATCTGTCTCTGGACGCGCTGGGCAGCGCAGCAACGGCGGCCAACTCGCTGCGGTGCTTGCGCCGCCGCGGGCGACACGTGCAAGTGGGCCTGCTGGCCGGCAGCGAATTCCAGCCTCGACTGCCGATGGAGCTCGTCATCGCCCGCGAACTGGAAATGCGCGGCAGCCACGGCGTCGCCGCGACGGATTACTCGACTCTGTTCTCACTCGTCATCACGGGCAAGCTCGATCCGGCCCGTCTGGTGCGGCGCACGATCACGCTCGACGAAGCGCCGGCAGCACTTGCCGAAATGGGCGAGTTTCATCACGCCGGAGTGACCGTCGTGCGACTGCGATAGGCCGAGGCGACCTCGGGAACTCGCCCTCGCGTTACCGGCCGCTTGTCGCTGCGTTCGGAGAGTAGCAGTGATGCCGCTCGTGGCGGTCGAACCGTGAAAAACGATTCGTGCGGTCGTGCCGAGGTTGCCGATATTCCCCACGATCGCGCGTCGACCGGTTCGCCCGGAGACACCATCGTTCCGCCTGTTTCACGGCGCCTACTGGACATACCAGAGTCGCCGTTGACCATGGAAACACTCCCGTGGCCCACACTGCTCAGGCGGCCGATGCCGTGCGCCCGCGCGTTCAGCTAGGCCGCCGCAACGCCGCAGCACTGCTTGCATTGCTAGCGGTCGCGGCCACTTGTCTTCTTGCCCTTACGACGGAGGTCCGCGCCCAGGCGCCGATCGACCCGCTCGATGCGTCAACAGCCGGCGAGTACACTCCCGCCTACTTGCTTCAACCCGAGCCTCTGCCGCCCGCGGGGGAAGACGCCGCCGACGCGGAGACAGACGCGACGCCGACCGCAGCGATGAACCCGGAGGTGGCCCAGCTCCTGGCGCGCATCGAAGCGCTCGAGGCCGCCGTCGCCGCCAGGGACAGCGAAGAGCCCGCCGAAAAGCCAAAAGAAGAAGCATCAACGACGGAGCCCGACGCGAAAAACCCGCTCGAAGGCTGGACCGACATGTCCACGGACCAGTGGACGATCAAGCTCGGCGGCCACGTGCAGGCCGACTTCATCCATTGGGCGAACACGGATCCAAACATTGTCGGGGCCCCGGTGCTCGGGGCTTCTGCCAAGGATTATTTCGAATTCCGCCGCCTCCGCTTGCTCGCCGATGGCACGGGCTACGGCGTTTACGACTTCCGCATCCAGATCGACATCGAGCCGGAAAGCGGCGACGGCGTGGCGACGCCGGTCACCGACATCAAGGACGCCTACTTCACGCTCAACGAGATGCCCGGCAATCATCGCTGGCGGATCGGCAACTTCTTTGTGCCGTTCAGCCTCGAACAGGTCACGAACGACACGAACAACATTTTCATGGAACGGTCGATCCCCACGCAGGGCATCTTCGCCGCCGACCGCGAGGTGGGGATGGCCGTCTATGGGGCGACCGATGACAAGAGCTTTACGTGGACCGGCGGCATCTTCCTCGACAGCATCAGCGAGTCGCTCAAGGAGCGCATCGACGACAACCAGGGGCACCGCCTCAGCGGCCGGCTCACCTGGCTGCCGTACTATGACGAACCGTCCAATGGCAGGTATCTGATTCACACCGGTTGCGGCGTGCTGTACACGAACGATCAGGATGATGCGGTGCGATTTCGCGCTCGACCGCAGATTCACGAAGGCCCGTTCTTAATCGACAGTTTAGGGCTCAACGCGGGCAGTCACACAACCGGCAATCTCGAGCTGGCGACCGTCTGGGGGCCTGTTTCGGTCCAGAGCGAGGCGTTCGTCTCGAACGTGAACTTCATCGGCGCCCCCAGTGAGAATTGCTACGGCGCCTACGTCTACGGCAGCTACTTTCTCACCGGCGAAAACCGCATCTACGAGCGGTTTGGGCAGCACGGAGCCCAGTTCGCCCGCAACGTGCCGTTCACCAACGTGTTCTGGGTCCCCGGCTGCTGTGGCTATGGCGGCTGGGAGGCGAAGTGCCGCTGGTCGAACCTCACGCTCACGGAGGTGGGCCGCGGCGAGTACAACGACGTCACCTGCGGCTTCAACTGGTACTGGAGCGATCGCGTGCGGTGCATGTTCGACTGGATTCATCCGATCACTGACGCGGGCACGACGCCATTTGGGTCTACGACCTCCGATATCATCGCCATGCGGTTCGATTTCAACTTTTAGCCCGAGTGCGCTGGCCCGCGGGGCGAGATGGCGCCGTCTTCGCCAAGCGGCGATTCTGGACGCAGAAGCCTATGACGCGAGAAACGCAAGTCGGGACTTATCGGCCCGGCGTTCACGCCGGGCTGCGCTGCGCTCGGCGTCTTATCGGCCGAGCTAGCGAAATTACTGATCACCGGCCACCAACCGAGGCCGAAGCAATCCGCGGAGCGAGTCGGCCGCGGTCGACTGCCGAGGGAACTTGCGATCTGTTGCGCGGCCGGCAATCGATGCCGTTCGAGGAACCCGGCGTGAACGCCGGGCCTATGAGCGGGGGATTCGATGCGTGCGCTCGAATAGTCTGGACAACCTGCGACAAGACGCCGCCGACGCGGCAAATCGCGCAAGGAAGCATGTCATGAGTCCAAAATCATATCTTGCCATCCTGATGACGGCTGGGTTCGTTGTCGTTGCGTCCCGCCCTTCGTTCGCTGGCGACGGCTGTTGCTCGCACTGCGGCGGGCGCCAGTCGTGCCAGAAAGTGTGCCGCCTCGTCTGCGAGGAGAAAAAGGTCGACGTCGTCTGCTGGGGTTGTCTTTGCGAGGACTTCTGTCTGCCCAAACACAACAAGCCCGGCTGCACGCACTGCAAATGGCTTTGCGCCGACTGCAACTCAGCATGCGATCCCGAAGCCCCGCACGTCGAGCCCAAACGCTTCGTGTGGACCGACTGGATTCCCGGCTGCGCGACAATGCACACTCGCAAGAAGCTCATGAAGAAGACCGAGCCGGTCACGGTGAAAAACTTCACGTGGGTCGTCGAAGACCTCTGCCAGCACTGCGAGGCAAACTGCGGCAGTGCGGTCGTTGAACCGGCGGACGACGTGCCGCCGCCGCCGAACATCGCGGGGGCCAAGCTCCTGCACAGCGTCTCGCACCAGCCAGAGGCGGTCCTGCCGGCGGCCGTCCAAGAGTCGGCGCCGACGGGTCAATAATTTGGCCGGCAGCCGCCCGAGCCGTTGTCCGCACCCTTTCTAGCGGTGAAAATGGAGTTGCGCCAAGCCCCGCCTGCGGCACGGCGAAGGCTCAGTCCCCGCTCGAGAGGAATCGCGATGCGCTCACTCACTGGCTGGTCGTTGGTCGCTGTTGCACTGGGTGTCCTGGGCACTTGGGACATGGCGTCGGCTCAGGTCATCATCGGCCGCGGGCCGGGGATCGTCGTTCGCGCACCCTACGCTCCGGCGATTCGCGTCGGCGCGCAGGTTGGCGTGCCGGGCGTGCCGCTGGTGCGACCCTACCTTTTGCCGCGCCGCAGCGCGCTGATCGGCGCCGTCGTGCCGCCCGTGGCTCAGCCGGCGAACGTGGCGCCGCGCGAAGTCGCTCGCTACGCTCCCGGCCGCACGGCCGTCACGTCGCAGCGCCCCTTCCTCACGGGCAATGAGCTCGCCGCGCTCGATGACGGCTCGCTGCTGAACGCAGTGCTCGAAACTGCCTCGCGGCTGGACGCCGATGTCGGCGAGTTCAATACCGGCGTCACCTGGCAAAGATACTTGCGTCTGCCCGATGACGCGCTGCCGCCTCCCTCGGCCGACGGCGAGGTCGTGTTGGGATTCCAGTCGATAACCGACACGCTCGATCGACTCAACGCCGTCGAGGCCAATCCGAACTACGCGATGATTTCCCGCTTGCCAAGCTTCGCGGCGATGCAACTCGCGCTCGGCGAAGTGGTCGCGCGTTTCGGCGCCCCAGGGCAGGGGCGCCCGATGGGCGTGGCGGCCGCCGCGGCAAGCGCGTCGGAGGAGTTGCCCACGCCGCCTCCATCGCTCGCGGCGCCAACCCACGCCGTCCCCGGCCCGCGCTCGATTCTCGCTCGGTAGCCGACGGTGCGAATCACGATCAAGGTTCTCGTTGGAAAGAGCAGCCCCGTGGCCTGTTTGGAAGACAAACCGAAGGAATGGGACATCCCCGGCAAATACGGCTGCAAAAGCTGCCGGGCCACGAGCGACAAAAAGAAGAAACTCTGCAAGCCGGTGAAGCTCGACAAGAAGAAGTAACCGTTGGCCCGTTTCTCCGAAACTGGCAATGGCGTCGGCGGCATCGTCGAGCCCAAGGGACGCGAGTCTCGGAGAGACTCGGCAACCGTCGTCTTGCCGGCATGTGCGGTTCAACTTCCTAGGCCTTTGGCTTACACTAGGCGCACCGCCCGCGGCTTTCCGCCGTGGCGGCCTCATCGCCCGCCGGTGCGCCCATGTCGCTGCTCTCGCATTCCGAGTCTCCCGCCGCCGCCGCTGTGGAGGACGCCTTCCGCCTCGCCGCGGAGCGTTACGCCGCGATCGGCGTCGACGTACACGCTGCCCTCGACCGGCTCCGCGAGGTTCCGATTTCGCTCCACTGTTGGCAGGGCGACGATGTGGGCGGGTTCGAAAACGCCGGCGACGCTCTCGGCGGCGGGCTCGCCGTCACCGGCAACTACCCTGGGAAAGCACGCACGCCCGACGAACTGCGGGCCGACCTGGAACAAGCCCTCGCGTGTATTCCAGGCCGCCACCGGCTGAACCTGCACGCGTTCTACGCCGAAACCGGCGGCCGCCGAATCGAGCGCGACGCGCTGACCGCCGAGCACTTCGCGGCGTGGATCGACTGGGCGAAGGACAACGACCTGGGGATGGATTTCAACCCCACGTGCTTTTCCCACCCGCTCGCCGCCGACGGATTCACGCTGGCCCATCGCGACGCGAAGATCCGCCAGTTCTGGATCGACCACTGCCGCGCGTGCCGCCAAATCGGCGCCGCCATCGGCCAGGCGCTCGGCGCGCCCTGCGTGACCAACGTGTGGATCCCCGATGGATTCAAGGACACGCCCGTCGATCGTAAGGCGCCGCGCGAACGCCTGGCCGCGGCGCTCGATGCGGTGTTTGCCGAGCCGCTCGACCTGCGGCACAATCTCGACGCCGTCGAAAGCAAGCTCTTCGGCATCGGGTCGGAAAGCTATGTCGTCGGTTCGCACGAGTTCTACCTCGGCTACGCCGCCTCGCGGCAGAAGGTGCTGTGCCTGGACGCGGGCCACTTCCACCCCACTGAGACGATCGACGGCAAGATCAGCGCCGTGATGATGTGGGTCCCCGAGCTGCTCCTGCACGTCAGCCGCGGGGTGCGCTGGGACAGCGATCACGTCGTCACATATACCGACGACCTGCAGGCGATCGCCCAGGAACTGGTTCGCGGCGACTACCTCGACCGCACGCACATCGGGCTCGACTATTTCGACGCGAGCATCAACCGCGTCGCCGCCTGGACCATCGGCACGCGCAACACGCTGCGGGCGGTGCTCGCGGCCTTGCTCGAGCCGATCGACCGCTTGCGCACGGCCGAAAACGCCGACGACTACACCGCCCGGCTGGCGATGCTCGAAGAGCAGAAGACGCTGCCCCTGGGCGCCGTGTGGGATTACCACTGCCTCGCGAGCGACGCCCCCGTCGGCGCTGCGTGGCTCGACGAAGTCAAGAGTTACGAATCGCGCGTCCTCTCGAAACGCTAACGACTCGCTACCAGCGCGAGCCGGGGCGTCCCGCCCCCGGCGCCCCTCATACCTCCTCTCCCTCACGAAACCATACTCGCCATGCCCTATGCCCGACGAGCAACCATCCGCCAATGACGGCGGCGAATTCGAACGCGAGCCCGTCCCGCGCAGCCGCCTCCTGGGTTTCGGCAGCTTCATCGGCATGTACGCCGGCGAACACTGCGCGGGCACCGAGCTGATGATCGGCCCCCTGTTCGTCGCCGCGGGCGTCAGCGCCTTCGACCTCGTCGTGGGACTGCTCTTGGGCAACGCGCTGGCCGTGCTCAGTTGGACGTTCATGACGGTGCCGATCGCCACGCGGGCCCGGCTGACGCTCTACTACCAGCTCGAGAAAATCACCGGTCGCCAGCTCGTCACGCTCTACAGCCTGGCCAACGGCGCGATGTTCTGCATTCTCGCCGGATCGATGATCACGGTCTCCGCCACGGCCTTCGGCGTGTGGTTCGATTTTCCCATGCCCGCGCTCGACGACGCCCTGCCCAACAGCGCCGGCTGGGTCGTTGCCGTCTTGGTGACCGGCGTCGCCTTCACGGTGGTCGCCGCCCTGGGGTACGAAGCGCTTGCGCGATTCGCGAACCTCGCAGCGCCTTGGATGCTTGCCGTCTTTCTCGCGTTCGCCCTCGTCGGTCTGCGGCAGTTCCTCAATGCGACGGGCCGGGAAATCCATTCCCTCGCCGATCTGTGGGATCTCTGCGAGACCACGATCTGGAAAGGCGGCGAGCCGCTCCCCGGGCAGACGAAATTTCATCTCGCCCACGTCACTTGCTTCGCGTGGTTTTGCAACATGGCGATGCACATCGGCATGAGCGACCTCAGCGTCTTTCGCTTCGCCCGCAAATCGTGGTACGGCATCGCCACGGCCTCGGGCATGTATCTCGGCCATTTCCTCGCCTGGATTGCCGCGGCCATCCTTTACGCGCTGCAGTTGCACGAGGATCCGCAGAATACGGTCGTCGCTCCGGGGCCGCTCGCCTACCGGGCGTGCGGCGTTGCGGGGCTCATCTGCGTGATCGTCGCCGGGTGGACGACTGCCAATCCCACGATTTATCGCTCGGGGCTCGCCTTCCAGGCAATCGTGCCGCGAGCGTCGCGCGTCACCGTCACGCTGTTCACGGGACTCCTGGCGACCATCGCCGGCTTGTTTCCGCTGGTCGCCATGAAGCTGCTCGACTTCGTTGCGCTTTACGGATTGCTACTCATGCCGATGGGCGCGGTGGTGTTCGTCGACTTCTGGCTGATGCCGAAGTTCGGACTGCAGGATCGCTTCGCCGAGCGAACGGGACTGTCCTTCAATTGGGCTGCCGGCGCCGCCTGGTTGGCGACGCTTGCCGTTTGCGGGTATCTCGCTTACGCGGGTCATATGGCGATCTATTTTGTCAGCCTGCCGGGGTGGTTTCTGGCAGCCGTGCTGTACGTCGTGCTCAGCGCGATCATTCAACGCAGCGCGACCGCCGCGCCGCTAAGCCGGGAGGCCGCCTGATGCGCACCCTTGCCATGTGGATGTCGATCGCCTGCCTCGCGGCGAACATCGTGCCCTCCGTGCTGTTCCTTGCCGGCCGCCTGGAGCTGCCGGCCATGAAGACCGCCATGCTCGCGGCCACGATCGCGTGGTTCGTCGTCGCCTCGTTCTGGATCTACGGCACAAAGCCTGCGGCGCGCGAAGAACCTGTCGTTGCGTAGCCCGGGAGGGACCACAGGACCACAGGACCGTGGGACCATGGGACAATAGGACCGTGGGACTAACGGAACCTCCGCCGTCCGCGGTCCTATAGTCCTACGGTCCTCCTGTCCTCCCCCGCCATGCGCATCGGCCTCTTCATCCCCTGCTACATCAATCAGCTTTACCCGCGCGTCGGCATTGCGACGCTCGCGCTGCTCGAGCGCTTCGCCCCGCAAGCGACGATCGAGTATCCCCCCGATCAAACCTGCTGCGGCCAACCCATGGCCAACGCCGGTTGCACGGACGACGCACGGCCCGTGGCCGAGCAGTTCGTCGAACGTTTCCGCCCTTACGATTACGTCGTCGGTCCCTCGGGCAGTTGCGTCGCGATGGTCCGCCGCCACTATCACGGCCTGGTCCGCGACGAAGCGGCGCTGGACGACGTCGCCCACAAGACGTTCGAGTTGTGCGAATTCCTCGTCGACGTGCTCAAGATCGGTCCCGTCGCGGGCCGGTTCCCGCATCGCGTCGGCGTTCACCAGTCGTGCCATGGGCTGCGCGAGCTGGAACTCGGCGCCGGCAGCGAGCGCAACATCCCCGCGTTCAACAAGCTGCAGTCCCTTATCTCGGAGCTCGACGGCATCGAGTTCGCCCCGCTGGAGCGCCCGGACGAATGCTGCGGCTTCGGCGGCTCGTTCGCCGTCTACGAGGAGGCCGTGTCGTGTATGATGGGACTGGATCGCATCGCCGACCACCGCCGCAGCCGCGCCGAGGTCATCACCGCCGGCGACATGTCGTGCCTGATGCACCTGGACGGCCTCATCCGCCGCCAAGGCTGGCCCCTCCGCACGCTGCACGTCGCCGAGCTGCTCGCCGAAGCGATGGGACTCCCCATGTCGTAGTCGAAGCGGCTCGCTTCGAAGGTCAACAAATCACAGGTGCGCCGAAGCGAGCCGCTTCGACTACGAATCGATGAACCTCCCCTGCGATGCGTAGCATCGCGGCTACTCTCCTCTCTGACCTACAGCCTACAGTCTCCAGCCTTCCCCATGAACCACGCCGTCGCCGCCGCCGAGTTCGTCGCCGACGGGCCGCACGCCCACTGGCACGACCAGGCGCTGTGGTTCATCCGCGCCAAGCGCGACAAGTGCGCCCACGGCCTGGCCGAGTGGGAAGAGCTCCGCGAGCGGGCCGCCGCGATCAAACGGCACGTCGTCGCCAACCTCGCCGACCTGCTCGAACAGTTCGAGGCGAACGCCACGCGCCTCGGCACCGCCGTCCACTGGGCCCGCGACGCCGACGAGCACAACCGCATCGTCCACGGCCTGCTCGAGCGGCACGGCGTGCGCCGCGTGGTGAAGAGCAAGTCGATGCTCACCGAGGAGTGCGGCCTCAACCCGTACCTCGAGTCCCGCGGCATCGAGATCACGGACACGGACCTCGGCGAGTGGATCGTCCAACTCCGCCGCGAGCCGCCCAGCCACATCGTGCTGCCGGCGATTCACATCAAGAAGGAGGAAGTCGGCGAGCTGTTCCACCGCGAGCTGGGCACGCGCGCCGGCGCCACCGATCCCACGTATCTCACCGAGGCCGCCCGACACAAGCTCCGCGAAAAGTTTCTCGCCGCCCAGGCCGGCATCACGGGCGTCAACTTTGCCGTGGCCGAAACCGGCGGTTTCGTCGTCTGCACGAACGAGGGCAACGCCGACCTCGGCACGTCGCTCCCGCCGCTGCACATCGCGTGCATGGGAATCGAGAAGCTCGTGCCGCGCGTGCAAGACCTGGCCGTGTTTCTGCGGCTCTTGGCCCGCTCGGCCACCGGGCAGCCGATCACCGCGTACACGTCGCACTACCACGGCCCGCGGCCTGGCGCCGAGCAGCACATCGTGCTGGTGGACAACGGCCGCACGAAGCTGCTCGCGACCAGCGAGTTCCGCCGCTCGCTGCACTGCATCCGCTGCGGCGCCTGCCTGAACACGTGCCCGGTGTACCGCCGTAGCGGCGGCCACAGCTACGGGGTCACCATCGCCGGGCCGATCGGCTCGATCATCAACACGGCCCGCGACCCCGCGGCGCGCAGCTCGCTGCCGTTCGCCTGCAGCCTGTGCGGGTCGTGCACCGACGTGTGTCCGGTAAAAATTGACCTGCACAATCAGCTCTTAGCGTGGCGGCAATTGCTGGCGGCAAAGAACCTGATCGGCGCCTCCAAAAAACGACTGATGCGCCTCGCCGGCGCCGTGCTGCGCCGCCCGCGACTGTACCGCTGGGCCGGAAACGTCGGCCGTTTCCTGCTCCGCTGGGCGCCGCGGCGGCTCCTCTACAACCGCTTCAACGCCTGGGGCCGCCAGCGCGAGCTGCCCCCGGCGCCTAAGCAATCGTTCGGGCAGTGGATGAAGCGCCGTGGAGAGAAGCCCAGGCCCCAACCTGAAGCGACGGGGAATGGCACGCGGATGAACGCGGATTAGGCGGATTTACGCGGATCAGATAAGAAGGAGAGGAACGCTCATCGACGCTCATAGAACGCTGATTGATTCCATTCAGGTTATCAGCGTTAATCCGCGTGCATTAGCGGTTTGACGATTCTCACCTTGAGTCCGATCCGCGAAAATCCGTGAAATCCGCGTTCATCCGCGTCCCATTCCCTATCGCAATCCAGAAAGAGTATGTCCCACGCATCGCGCCAGCAAATCCTCGCCGACATCCGCCGCGAACTGCCGGTCGACGCCCCGCTGCCGCCGGCCGACGGCCCCTGGACGCGCTACGCCGACCCGCGGCAGCAGTTCTTCGACATGCTCGTCGCCGTCGGCGGGACGGGCCGCGCCGTCGCGTCCGCCCAGGAGCTGCGCCGCGAGGTGGAGCACATCGCCGCATCCGTCGGCGCCCGCCGCATCTTCTCCGCGGTTCCAGCAGCCGCCCCCGGCAACGTCGGTTGGGAAACGATCGACGATCCCCACGACCTCGCCGACGTCGATTTGGCCGTCATGCCGGGCGAACTCGCCGTCGCGGAAAACGCCGCCGTGTGGGTGACCGAGGCGCCCGTTCCGCAGCGCTCGGCGTATTTCCTCACGCAGCACCTGGCGCTGGTCGTTCCCGCCGATCGGCTCGTCCACAACATGCACGAAGCGTACCAGTGGCTGATGCCCCATCCCATGGTCGAAGCGGCCCGCTTCAAACGAGCGGCAGAGCTGGATCGTCTGAGGTGCGCGGACGAAACGGGCCGCTTCGACCACGGGGCAAGCGAAGCGACTTGCTTCGCCGCACCGATGTTCGGCGCGTTCCTCTCTGGTCCGTCGAAAACGGCCGACATCGAGCAGGCCCTGGTAATCGGCGCCCACGGCCCCCGCTCGCTGCACGTGGTGCTCTACGCGCTGGAGGGCAATTAACCACCAAGGCACAAAGACTCCAAGAAGAGAGAACTTGTCCGCAGATGGCGTAGATGATCGCAGAGAGGAACGAGAAGAGAGGCGATGCAACAATCTCTTCCTTCTGAACTATCGGCGAACATCTGCGCCATCTGCGGACAGATTCCGTCTCCTCTCTTTGCGTCTTTGTGCCTTGGTGGTTAACAAAAAAACCGCCGCGGAGAGTTGCCTCGCCGCGGCGGTCGTCGTTTTCTCTTCAAGCCAGACGATCAAATAATCGCCGTAGCGACCGTCAGTTCGTCGAAGGCGTTTCCTGGCCAGCCCTCGTGATCGACCACAAGTACACGTTGCGGTCGATATTCGCGTTGACCGACGCATTGTGGCCATCCGCGTACGAGTGCAGCACCACGTCGCCGGAGTGTGCACTCGAGGGTCCGAACCACCGGGTGGTGGGCGCACTCGCCCCCGCATGAGGGTACGTCTTGTCGTAGAAGTACGCCTGGTTGGTCGCCGTGCCCTCCGGAACGGCGTCGGTGCCGCCGGCGCGCTTCACGTTCGAGCCGACGTTCAGCGCCGTCTGGCCCTCGGTATCGGCGGTCGGCCAGCCAAGCACCTGGATCTGGCCTGCGGTGGGGGGGCCGCCTTGCTGATTGATCTTCCTGATCTTGCCGCCGGGCCCGTCCGGATCGGCGCCGACGACGTACGAGGAATAGCCGCTCATCCAGCCGCTATAGTTCTCGTCGCGGCTCTCGGTGAACCAGGCGGTGTTGGAGGTGCCGTCGCGCACGCTGGCGTTGTTCTGGCCGCGCACCCGCGTGAAGTTCACCACCTTGTCGGCGGCGTTGATCTGCTGCCAGAACGTGATCGTGCCGTTGCCGGCGATCTGCTTCAGCTTGCCGCCCGGCTTGCTGTCGTACAGCGTGGGGGCCGTCGCCGAGTCGCCGGAGTCGGCGCCGGTACCGACGCCGTCCGCGTTGTAGTGCGTGGCGGGCAGGCACACGTAGTTGCCCACCGCCATGCGCTGGCCGGCGACCGGCTGCCCCTTCGACTCGTCGGCGCCGGGGTAGCTCGGGCACTTGAACGTTTCCACCTGCTGCTTGAAGACGTGCGTCTTATTGTCCGCCGGGTTCAGGAAGACCACCGGATTGAACGGCCCGGCCAACAGCTTGTTCGGCGTGTTGTTCACCGGCGAGTTCGCAATCTGGTTGTACAGCGGCTGCATTTCCATGAACGGCAGAATCTGCACCAGCCAGCTATAGCCGTCGCCATTCTGGTTGGTTTCGCCAATCCGATTGTTGGGGGTGTTCAGCCGGGTGCCGCCCACGAACGGGGCCGTCGAAGCCAGCGGGTAGTAGCCCTTGGCGCCCTCGTGGTTGAGGATCGCCAGCGCGATCTGCTTCATGTTGTTCAGGCACGAGTTACGACGGGCTGCTTCGCGGGCCGCCTGAATGGCCGGCAGCAGCAGGGCCACGAGCACGCCGATGATGGCAATCACCACCAGCAGCTCGACGAGGGTAAACCCTCGCTTTGCCAACTTTCTTTCCATTTGAGTTACCTCCTTAAGGGGAAAATGGAAATGAAACGGAAAAAAACGCCCGGCAGGAAAATGAATAGGGAAACCTGCCGGAGACAAAGGACAATAGCCTCGCCGTCGATCGACGCACGGGCACGATAACTATAGGGAGTCGATCTATGGGTAAGTCGACCTCGCGTACTGGTCCGCCGCAACCAGGGGACAAGACGACGCGTGGCAACACATCGCGGGAGTTTGCGGCTGGGCTTAGTTTACGCCGATTCTGGCCGTGCTGTCAATGATTTCTTGCCGGGCCTGGGGAGGATCCGGAGGAACCGCCAGGACGCCAAGGTCGGAGGGGAGAAAACCGCGAAGGCACGAAGGAAAGATAGAAAAAGGAAGGAAGTAGCCGCAGATGAACGCGGAGGGCGGAGGGACGCGAGTGTTCTTATCCGCGTTTATCGGCGTTCATCTGCGGTTCAAACTTTTCTTCGAGTCCTCTGTGCCTATTGGGTTTAGGTCTTTTCCGTCCTTGGCGGTTCAACTCCGGCAGTAACACGGTCGACGAGGGCGGTTGTCCGGGTCTGCGGCGGGGCCGTCGCCCCGTTCACTTTCGCCGCCGGCGCACGAGCGCTACGATTCGCGTATGCCCTCCCTCGAAACCGGCTCCGCGACGATCCTGCTCGGCCCCGCCGGGAGCGGCAAAACCTCCGCCGCGCTCGCCGAGTACGCCGCGACGTTCCGCCGCGACGCGCCGCCCGCAGTCGCGGCTTCCCGCCGCCGTTTGTGGATTGCCCCAAATTGGGCCGTGGCGGCAGACATTCGGGAGCGGCTAGTCGACGAGGTCGGCGCCGCGCTGGCGCCAGGCGTCACGACATTCGCCGGAGTGGCGGCCGACGTGGTTCGCGACGCGGGTCTGCCGGTCTTGAGGATTTCGTCGCTCGAGCAGCGGCGGATCGTCGACCGCCTGCTGGCCGCGGCCGCCGCGGCGAATGAGCTCCAGTATTTTGGTCCGGTAGCCGACACGCCGGGCTTTGTGGCGCTGGTGCTGGGGGAGATCGCCGCGATGCAGTCCGCGGGAACGTCGCCTCTGAAGGCCCTGGAACAAGCCGGCGTTCGTTCCGATGCCCGGCAGGCGGACCTGGCGGGGCTCTTCGCTCAATATCGGCGGCGCCTGGAGGCGGCGGGGTTGGTCGACGATCAGACGCTCCTCGTCGTCGCGCGAACGGCCCTGGCTCGATCGCCCGAGCTGCTGGCCGACCTGCAACTGGCGGTTGTCGACGGCTTTGCCGAGTTCACGGCGATCGAGCACGAGTTTCTGGCGGAGCTCCGGCGGCATGCCCGTCGGATGCTGATCACCCTGCCGGATGACGGCGACTCGAGCCGCGCCGACTTGTTTGCCACGTCGCGGGCCACGGTCGAGCAGCTCGCGCGGACATGTCGCGGCATCGAGGTGCGCCGTCTGCCGCCGCCGGACGGAAGCGCCTGGCCTGCTTTGGCCCACCTGGAGCGCAACCTGTTTCGCGACTTTGGCGACATCCAGCCGCCGTCGGACGCCGCGGTCGCGTCGCTCGGGAGGATGCAGGTGATCCAGGCCAGCGGCGTGCAGGCCGAGATCGTCGCCATCGCCCGCCGGGTGAAGCAGTTGCTCGTGGCCGGCGCGCCGCCGCAGGATATCGTCGTGGCGTTTCGCTCGCTCCGCGACGTGGCCGACCGCGTGCGGCACGTGTTCGACGACTACGGCATTCCGCTGCGCCTGGCCGAAACGCGGCGCCTGGCTGCCGCTCCCCTGGTGCGAAGCCTGGACGGCGTGCTGCGGCTGGCGGCCGAAGGCTGGCCCTATCGCCGGGTGCTGCAGGCGGCGAGCGACCGCTCGCTGCGGCTCTTCGACGCGGAGCAGGACCCGTGCGATCCGCGGCGTGCGATTGAAACGTGCGTCCGTTACGCGCAAATCGCCAGCGGCCGCAAAGCGCTGTTGTCGCAACTGGCCGCGTGGGCCGCCGAGCCCGAGCGCACGCGAGCGCCGACGACCGGCGACGCCGCCCTCGCCGGCGAGATGCTCCAAAAGCTGGCCAAGCTTTTGCGGTATCTTCCCAAGCGCGGCGGGCTCCAGCGGTGGATGAGCGCCTTGGGATCGCTTGCGGGCGGGCTGGGGCTGTTGCGACCCGCCACAGGCGACGCGCCGGCCAACTGGAAGATCCTCGAACGCGCTCTCCGGGCAGTGGCCCGCGTCGACGCCGCGACCGGTCGCGCCGACGAGGAACTGACGCTCGCCGAATTTCTCGACGTCTTCGCTGATGCCGCAGCGCAGACGCCCGCGGCGCAGGCGGGCGACGGCGGCGGTTGCGTGCGCGTCCTGTCGGCCACTGCCGCCCAACACGTGCGGGCACGCCACCTGCTCGTCGGCGGCCTCAGCGAGCAGTCGTTCCCCGCGCCGCGCGGCGCTGCGGCTGACGGCCACGCCGCGGATGTACGCAGCGACGAGATGCTGCTGTTTTACCGCCTGATAACGCGGCCGAGCGAGACGCTCACGCTCAGCTACCCGTCGCTCGACGAGCGGGCTCAGCCGCTGCCTTCCAGCCCGTATCTCGTCGAACTGCAGCGCGCATTCGGCGAGTTTGGCGTGCCGCGCGAGGTGCAGCCGCTCAATTACGCGCACCCGGCGTCGCCCGCGGGCGACGTGCCGCCACTGGGCCGGTCGGAACTTCGTCGCGCGGCCGTGGGGCAGGCGCTCGAGCGGCGCCGCGAGCTGTTGGCCGAACTCCTGAAAGCCACCGGCTCTGCCGGTGGACCAGCGCTCGAGGGCTCGGTCGACAAGGAGTCCACCGGCAGAGCCGGTGGCTTTCAATTCGACGCGCACTCGGGGCCTGCGATGGTCGCCGGCATCGAAGCCGTCGCCCGCCGCAGTCGCCGCGATGAGTTCGGCCCGTTTGAAGGCATGCTCGATTCGCCCGCGGCGGCCGCGCAGCTCGCGCGAGCGTTCGGCGGCGATCACTTGTGGAGTCCCAGCCGACTCGAACAGTACGCATCCTGCCCGTTCCTGTTCTTCGGCGAGCAGTTGCTGCGCCTGCAGCCGATGCCCGAGCGAATTCTGGCAAGCGACGTGCGCCGCCGGGGAAGCGTCCTGCACGAAACGCTGGCCCGGCTCTACGTCGAGTTGCGCGGCCAGCAGGTGGACGCCGAGCAACTGTCCGAGTGGCTTACGCAGACGTTTCACGCCACGCTTGCCGCGGTGGCCCAGTCGCGCCCCGGCCGCGGCGTCGATGCGGCGATTCGCGAGATCGAGCGCCGGCAGATTGCCGCGTGGGCCGAGGCGTTCGCCAAGCAGGACGCCGAGTACCGCGCCGCGTGGAATGCGCTAGACGCCCCGCCCGAGCCGCGGTACTTCGAAGTGCGTTTCGGCCCCGGGAGCAAGCAGAGCGAATCGACGGCCGACGCGGCGCTGTCGACGGACGAACCGTTCGAGCTGGTGCTGCCCCTGGGCGACGGCGGCGAAACGGTGCGGTTCACCGGCCAGATCGATCGCATCGACGTCGGCCGCGTGGGGGACGCCGTGGTGTTCAACGTCATCGATTACAAGACGAGTGCATCTGCCGCGGTAAAGGATCGGGAGATTCACGCGGGCCGGCAGATCCAGTTGCCGCTCTACGCGCTGGCCGTCGAGCAGATGCTGCTGGCTGGCGAGCGCGCCGCGGCGCTCTCGGCCGGCTACTGGAGCATCCGCGGCAAGGGCTTCGCCGCGCGGGCGCGATCGGGCGGTCCGCTGGCGATCCGCGACGTGCGCGACGGCAAGCTTATGCCCGCGCCGAGTTGGTCGACGACGCGGGACAAGCTTGCCGCCCGCATCGGCGAAATCATCGCCGCCATCCGCCGCGGGCAGTTTCCGGTGTACAACGAGGACGAGCAGTGCACGAGTCTGTGCGAGCTGCGCACGATCTGCCGCGTCGCCCACATCCGCAGCCTGGAGAAAGTCTGGCCGCTCACGAAAGGGCCAACGGAGAAGGGGACGCGGATGAACGCGGATTCGGCGGATCAACGAGGATCAGAAGTGGAGGACTTGGAACACTTATAAACACGATTGAGGTCTGCGTAGTTAATGAACCCCTGCCGGCCACGGCTCTCGGCGATCGGCCATCGGCTATCGGCCAGAAAGCACGCGTGTTCTTCGCCTGGCTGACAGCCGAGAGCCGACAGCCGATCGCCCCCCGAGGCCCCTTTGTTGCGCAGGGATCAATAATCTTCGCTCATCCGGATGAGTGGTTATTAGCGTTCTTTGTCCTGTTATCGCTTTGGAATTGCGCCCAACGTCGAATTCGTTTTCTGCCGTCAGGATCTGCGAACATCCGTGAAATCCGCGTTCATCCGCGTCCCATTCCCGCCCAGTCATCGTAAAACATGCCCACCCTCGCGCACCCTCCGCTGACGACGCAACAGCGAGCCGCCCTCGATGCGCGCGACCGCAGCGTCTCGCTTGCCGCCGGCGCCGGGTGCGGTAAGACATTCGTCCTGACCGAGCGGTTCATCGCCGAGCTGGATCCCACCGCCGCCGGCGACGTCGCCGGCCTCGATCAGCTCGTGGCAATCACGTTCACCGACGCGGCCGCTCGCGAGATGCGCGACCGCATTCGCCGCCGCTGCTTCGAGCGGCTGCGCACCGCCTCGAGTGCACGTGAGGCCGCCGCGTGGCAGCGGCTCATGCGCTCCATCGAGCAGGCGCGCATCAGCACGATCCATGCGTTTTGCACGGCGCTGCTTCGCGCTCACGCCGTCGAAGCGCGGCTCGACCCGCAGTTCGCGGTGCTCGACGCTCCTGCTGCGGAGCTGCTGCGACTGGAGACGATCGACGACCGGCTCCGCGCGCTGCTGCTGGATCGCAACGAGGATGTGCTGACGCTCGCCGCGGAGCGCGGCCTGGATCGATTGCGCAGCGACCTGGCGGCGTTCTCGGGGCCGCGGCACGCCGCGGCGCTTGAACGTTGGCGGAACAAGACGCCCGACGAGCTGGTCGCCCACTGGCTCGACGCGTTCGAGCGCGACGCGCCGCGGCTGGCCGCGGAGGAACTGCTGGGCAGCGGCGAGATTCGTGAGCTGCGACGTTGGGCGGATCCGTCGCTGGTCGTCACGCCACGCGTGCAGCAGCACCTCGCGCTGCTCGCCAAGGAGCTCGACGCCCAGCGCATCCTCAGCCAGCCGTCGGGCGCCGCGTTGGAGACGATTGTTGCGCTCGCCCGCGTGCAGGGCGTGTGCAAGCTTGCCGATTGGGAGAGCGCCGCCGACTTCGAGCGCTACAAGAAAGCGGCCCAGAAGCTCCGCGAGCTTATCAAAGGCCTGGCGCCGTTGAAACCGACCGATTTGGACGCCGCGCGACATGCCGCTGCGCTCGGGCTCGCCCTGGTGCAACTGGCGGCCGACGCATCGGCGGCGCTGGAAGCAGCAAAGACCCGCCGCAATCAACTGGAGTTCGACGACCTACTCGCCCGGGCCAAGTCGCTGCTTCTCGATCCGGCCAACGAAGCCATCCGCCAGCAAACCGCCAGCCGCACGCGGCTGATGATGGTCGACGAGTTCCAGGACACCAACGCTCTGCAGCTCGACATCATCCAGGCGTTCTGCGGCGACGCGTGGCGCGAGCGCGGGCTGTTCGTCGTCGGCGACTTCAAGCAATCGATCTACCGCTTCAACGGCGCGGCGCCGGAAGTGTCGACGCAGCTCCGCGAGTCGCTGCCGCCGCCGGGCCGCCTGTCGCTCACGACGAACTTTCGCAGCCAGCCGGCGGTGGTCGACTTCATCAACGCCGTCTTCCACGACGCGTTCCAGGACTACGAACCGCTCGTTGCGGAGCGGCCCCAAGCCACGCCCACGCCTGCGATCGAGTTTCTCTGGTCGCCGGGGCCGAACGCGGCGCGGGATGATGACGGCGATCCAGCCGGCGTCGCGCCGGGCCGCCGCCGCGGCGCTACCGCGGAGGCCCGCCGGGAAGAGGCCCGCTGGATCGCACGCAGGTTGCGGCAGCTCTTGGAGTCGCCCGATGAGATCATCGTCGACGAACACACCAAGGCCCCCCGGCGCCTGCAGCCGGGCGACGTCGCGATCCTGCTCCGCTCGCTCAGCGACGCGCAGGCCTACGAGGAGGCGCTCCGCGAGGCGGGGCTCGACTACTACCTGGCCGGAGGGCATGCGTTCTACTCGCAGCAGGAAATTTTCGATGTGCTCAACCTGCTCCGCGCGGCGACCAGCTCCGTCGATGAGATCGCCCTGGCGGGCGCGCTGCGCAGCCCGCTGTTCGCACTGACCGACGAAACGCTGTTTTGGCTGGTGACCGAGCATGGTTCGCTCAACGCCGCGCTCGCCGCCGAGACGCCGCCGCGGCAGCTCGCTTCCGACGAAGCGGCCAAGGTGCGCCGCGCATGCGGCACGCTGGATCGCCTGCGCCGCGCAAAGGACGAATTGCTCGTGTCCGAGCTGCTCGCGCTGGCAATGGAGCTCACCGGCTACGACGCGACGCTGCTTGCGGAGTTCCTCGGCCCGCGTAAGGCCGCCAACATCGAAAAGCTGCTGGAGCAGGCCCGCGCGATCGACCGTACGGCGCCCGGCGAGCTGCCGGAATTCATCACCCAATTGTCGGAATTTGTGCTCCAGGCGCCCAAGGAAGCTTTGGCCGCAACACAAACCGAGGGTGACGTGATTCGCATCATGACGATTCACTATGCCAAGGGGCTGGAGTTCCCGCTGGTCGTGCTGCCCGACTTGGAGCGCCGCCGCCACGCCGGCGGCGCCGACCCCGTGCTCGATTTGGAACTCGGTCCGCTCGTGCCCCTGGCGGATCGGGACGGCGCGCTCGGCCGGGACCTCTACCGCCGGCTGGAAGATGTCGCCGACTTGGACGAGCGCAAGCGACTGCTTTACGTGGCGTGCACGCGGGCCGCCGATTACCTCATCCTGTCCAGCAGCATCGACGACGTTGACGCTCCGCGCAGCGACTGGCTGCAACTCGTGGATGCCCGCGTGAGCCTGGCCGACGGCAGCCTGCGAGGCGCCCTGCCGTCAGACTACGGCACGCCGCAGGTGCGCGTGACCGTCCAACGGCCGACGGTCGACGAGGAGAACGCTGCGAACCAGCGCGGCGCGAACCTCGACCGGCTCGTGGTGAAGACGCGCGAAATCGCGGCGAAGGAACCGAACCGGTCGAAACTTCCGCGCGAAGCCGAACCGCTTCCGCCGGAGGCGTCGGCGCGGCGTCGCTTCTCGTTCTCGCAGATCACCGGACAACTGGCGCCAATCGATCAGACGCCCGACGAAGAAACCGACGCCCCGTTGCCGGATGACGACGACGAGCAGCCGCCCCTGGGCGACGGAGGCGGCCGCGACTTTGGCACGCTGGTACATGCGGTTCTGCAGCGCATCGACTTCCGCCGGCCGCAGGACGCGCGACGCCTGGCGGATTTCCTCGCGCCCCAACTCGTCGGCGCCGCCCCCGAGCGGGCCGCAGACGCTGCGGCGAAGCTGATCGAGAAGTTTCTCCGCACGCCGCTCGCCGCCGACCTCGCGGCGGCGCCCGTCGTGCACCGCGAGGTCGAGTTTCTCCTGCCGTGGCCGCCCCCATGTGATTCCTCCGGCCCCCTCCCCCTTGTGGGGCTGGATGGGGAGGGGGGAGCCCCTCGCAAGCCCCAGTCCTACCTCCACGGCTACCTCGACTGCCTCTACCAGGACGCCGCCGGTCGCTGGCGGCTGATCGACTACAAAACGAACCGCATCACCGCCCGGCAAGTCCCATCCGTTGCGGCAACCTATGAACTGCAAATGCTCGCGTACCGCCTGGCGTGCGAGCAGGTGTTGGGCGAGCCGCTCGCCGAATGCAGGCTGGCATTCTTGCACCCCGGACTTGCCTGCCCGATCACTTGGGACGCGGCCAGCGAACTCCGCGGCATCGAACAACTCACTCGCGCCATCGCCGAGCTCCGCCGCGCTTCGGTGGCGCTAGCGCCGCATGCCTGACTTCGGCTGGCATTGCGTCGTCCAGGGAACAACCTGGCGTCGAGACGATTTCGACGATCCTTGGAAGGTTCGGGCGGAAATGGGACGCGGATGAACGCAGATTAAGCGGATTTTCGCGGATCGGAACCTGCCAGGATTTGATGACAATTGGATTCAACATGAGCCATTGAAAGGTCAGTAGGCAGTAGTCAATGGTCAGTGGTCAGTAGTCAGTTGGTCGGAAACCACTGACCACTGACTAATTCTGATCCGCGTCCATCCGTCCCATCCGCGTTCATCCGCGTCCCATTTCATTCAGCCACGCCGCCTGAGCAAGCCGTGCCGCTGCACCACGTGACAAACCACGAGTTCGAACCAACAATCAACGCGACCCAGCATTCCGCCTTGTACGTCCCATGCCCGCCCCCCAAACCCAACGCGACTTCGCCCTTGCGGTGCTCACCCAACTGCGCGACGCGGGGTACGAATCGCTCTGGGCCGGCGGTTGCGTGCGCGACCAGCTCCTCGGCCGCACGCCCAAGGATTACGACATCGCGACCAACGCCCGCCCCGAAACTGTACGGGAGATCTTCAGCAAGCGCCGCACGCTCGCCATCGGCGCGTCGTTTGGCGTCATCTCGGTGCTGGGGCCCAAGCCGCTGACGCCGATCGAAGTGGCCACGTTCCGCAGTGACGGCGCGTACGTCGACGGCCGCCGCCCGACGTCCGTCGAGTTCACCACCGCCGAGCAGGACGCCCAGCGCCGCGACTTCACGATCAACGGACTGTTCTATGATCCGCTGGCGGACAAGGTCGTCGACTACGTCGGCGGCGTCGCCGACCTGCAGGCTGGCATCGTGCGCGCCATCGGCGATCCGCGAAGTCGGTTCGAGGAAGATAAACTGCGGCTGCTCCGCGCGGTGCGGTTCACCGCCACGTATGGCTTTGCGCTTGAGCCCGCCACGCTTGCCGCCATCCAGGCGATGGCGCCGGAAGTCACCGCGGTGAGCGGCGAGCGGATCGGCGCCGAGCTGCGGCGGATGCTCGTCCACCCCACGCGCCGAGATTCCGCAACGCTGCTGATGGAAGCGGGCCTGTTGCGCGCCATCGCGCCGGAGCTTGCTGAACGCGCCGCGGCGCACGAGCCCGCATGGTCGGCGTCGTTGGCTCGCCTGGCGCGGCTCGGCGAGGATGCCGAGTTCTCCGCGGCGCTGGCCGCCCTGTTGTTCGGCTTGGCGAGCGGAGAGCAGACGCGAGCGCTGGGGCGCCGCGTTCGGCTTTCCAATCGCGAGATTGACCGCACGGCATGGATTCTCCGCCACCTGCCGGCGATTGGCTGTGCGGCTGAACTCCCCTGGCCGCGGCTGCAGCGCGTGCTGGCGGACGAAGGCCGCGACGATCTGCTCGCGGTCGCCGCGGCCGAGCTGCCTCCCGAGGACGCTGGCCTGGCGCGCTGCCGCGCCGCGCTTGCCCTGCCCGGCGACCAGTGGAACCCGCCGCCGCTGGTCACGGGCGACGACTTGATCGCGGCGGGTCTGCAACCCGGCCGCCAATTTGCCGACCTGCTCAACGATCTCCGCGACCGGCAACTCGACGGCGAACTGACCACGCCCGCGGAGGCGATCGCCGCGGCGCGCGCATGGCTCGAAGCAACGCCGTGAGATATTTTTCGTTAAGACGCGAAACCGATGCCTCGTTCGCTTCGTATTTGTTCGATCGCACTCTCGGGCAGCTTGGTTATCTGACAGTTGGGGAATACCAACCGGAGTCGCGTGCCGTAGTTCATAGAAGCTTCAGGCGAAATCAAGATCCAGTCAGCGTTGATATCGCCAAGCCACCTGCGGAACAATGAAAGCTCAGCGGCGTCGTGCAGGAATACGATTCCTCGGTCAACTTCAACCTGTTCCACGAGTGTTATGCGTTCTCGCACACCCGGGAAGTGCCAAGCGGTCCAACTTGCGACACCCAAGAGAACCGCCGACACAGCAAATCCAACTTTTGCAATCGGTTGCTTTCGTCGTCGTAACTCGCTCATCGCTTGCCTCGAATCGTTGCTTGCCATTGGTCGGCGTTTCTATGGAGCTGCGAACCTCGGCATCCCTTCCATCATATCATGCTGCTGCATTGTCGCCGCCGCCCTATGCGGCTCGCAGCCCATTGACCGCCGCGAGAAATCCCCCGAAAATCGCGGGCTTCCCGCCCCTTCCTTCCGCTTGCCCCCGCAGGAGCCTCGCGCCATGCCCGCCCTTTCGCCGCAGCCGATCACCATGCAGAACGGTCGGCTCAGCACCCCCGATTACCCCGTGATTCCGTTCATCGAGGGCGACGGCACGGGCCCGGACATCTGGCGGGCCAGCGTCGTGGCGTTCGACGCGGCCGTGGAAAAGGCCTACGGCGGCAAGCGCAAGATCGAGTGGAAG
>CAYSFP010000018.1:29127-48153 GCA_964430075.1 uncultured Planctomycetaceae bacterium
GAAAAGGCGTTCAATCAAACGGGCAATTGGCTGCCCGACGAAACGCTCGACGCCTTCCGCAAATACCTCGTCGGCATCAAGGGCCCGCTGACCACCCCCGTTGGGGGCGGCATCCGCTCGCTCAACGTCGCGTTGCGGCAGATTCTTGATCTGTACGTCTGCTTGCGGCCCGTGCAGTACTTCACCGGCGTCCCCTCGCCCGTGAAGCATCCCGAGTTGACCGACATGGTCATCTTCCGCGAGAACACCGAAGACATCTACGCGGGCATCGAATACGCCGGCGGCACGCCCGAGTCGCAGAAGGTGCTCGACTTCCTGGCCAAGGAGTTTCCCAAGGAGTTCAGCAAGGTTCGCTTCGGCACGAAGGAGAAGACCGACCAGTGGAACAAGGCCCTGGAAGGCATTGGCGCCCCGCAGCGCGAGCTGCCCGTCCAGGTCGGCATCGGCTTCAAGCCCATTAGCTACCTCGGCACGGAGCGGCTGGTGCACAGCGCCATCGGCTACGCGGTGAAGGAAGGCCGCAAGAGCGTGACGCTCGTGCACAAGGGCAACATCATGAAGTTCACCGAAGGCGCCTTCCGCGACTGGGGCTACCAGGTGGCCAAGGACTTCTACGGGGCCGAAGACTTCGAGGGCGGTCCCTGGCAGATCATCAAGGCGGGCAAAGTTCCCGGGCTGAAGCACGACATCATCGTGAAGGACGTGATCGCCGACGCCTTCCTGCAGCAGATCCTCACTCGTCCCGCGGACTACGACGTGGTCGCCACCGCGAATCTCAACGGCGACTACATTTCCGATGCCCTGGCGGCATGCGTCGGCGGCATCGGCATCGCCCCCGGCGGCAACATCAACTACGTCACGGGCCACGCGGTGTTCGAAGCCACCCACGGCACGGCGCCCAAGTACGCCGGCAAGGACCAGGTGAACCCCGGCAGCGTGATCCTCAGCGGCGAGATGATGCTCCGCTACATCGGCTGGAATGAAGCCGCCGACCTGATCATCAAGGGCCTCAAAGGCGCTATCGGCGCCAAGACGGTCACCTACGATTTTGAGCGGCTCATGGAAGGCGCCACGCTGGTCAAGTGCAGCGAATTCGGCGCGGCGGTGGCAAAGCATATGTAAAGAAAGGCAACCGCCAAGTACGCCAAGAGCGCCAAGGTCGGAAAGAGGGGAGTAACCGCCAAGACACGGAGAAACAAAGGATTCAGGAAAAATGCAACCGCAGATGAACGCGAATGAACATAGTCCGGCCGTTGGCCGGAACCACGCGGTGAGGCGCGGCGGAGCAGATTGACCACAGAGGGCACAGAAGTCGGAGAAGTTATTGAGCCCTGCGTAGCCAATGCGGCCCATTTCTGGCCGATAGCTGACAGCCGACAACCGATTGCCCGGCCCGATGGCATCATGTGTGGACCAATGCCTTGAAAGCGTGACCGGCCCCGAGGAGTTGGCGATGAGCCTGATGATCCAGAACGGCCGGATCGTGACGGCCACCGATGATTTCATCGGCGACGTGTTGATCGAAGGCGAAACGATCGCCGCGGTCGGCTCGCACCTCGACGCGCCGGAGGGCGCCGAGGTCGTCGACGCCGCGGGCAAGTTCGTGTTCCCCGGGTTCATCGACCCGCACGTGCACATCTACCTACCGTTCATGGGCACGTACTCCAAGGACGATTACGCCACGGCCAGCCGGGCGGCGCTGGTGGGCGGCACGACCACGCTGATCGAAATGTGCTGCCCGGCCCGTGGGGACGATCCGCTGGCGGCGTTCGAGCTGTGGCTGTCGGGGGGGGAGCAGAGTGCTTGCGACTACACGTTCCACATGGGCGTGTCGCGGTTCGACGGCACGACCGAGGCGGCGATCCGCGAGATCGCCGCCCGCGGCATTGCGTCGCTCAAGGTGTTCCTGGCGTACAAGGGGGCCTTCGGCATCGACGACGGCGAGCTGTTCGCCACGCTCGCTCTGGCCAAGGAGCTGGGGCTGATCGTCACCGCCCACTGCGAGAACGAAACGCTGGTGGCCGAGCTGCAGCGGCGGCTCCTGGCCGAGGGCAAAACGAGCCCGGAGTGGCACGAGCCCTCGCGCCCGCCACGCGTCGAGGCCGAGGGCGTGCACCACCTGATGACGTTCGCCGAAATGACCGGCGCCCACGTGTACTGCGTGCACACATCCTGCCGCGAGGCGCTCGAAGCGGTGCAGGCCGCCCGCCTGCGCGGCGTGCAGGCGTGGGTCGAGACGGTGATTCCGTACCTCGTGCTCGACAAAACCTACGCGGAAAGGCCGGACTTCGCAGGCGCCAAGTACGTCATGTCGCCCCCCTTGCGCGACAAGGGCCAGCGGCCCGCGCTGTGGAACGCGCTCCGCTCGCGGCTCATCAGCACCGTGGCCACCGACCACGCCCCGTTCGATTTCGCGGGGCAAAAGGAGATGGGCCGCGGCGATTTCACGAAGATTCCCAACGGCATCCCGTCGGTCGAGGACCGCGTCAACTTGCTGTATTCCTACGGCGTGTGCAAGGGGCGGATCGATCTGGGCACGTTCGTCGACGCCGCCAGCACGCAGGCGGCCCGGCTGTTCGGCCTGTACCCCCGCAAGGGCACGATCGCCGTGGGCAGCGACGCGGACGTCGTAGTGTACGATCCAACGTACCGCGGCACGATCTCCGCGGCGACGCAGCAGATGGCGGTCGACTACAGCGCGTTCGAGGGCTGGGAGATCGAAGGCCGCCCGTCGCTGGTGACCGTCCGCGGGCAAATGCAGGTGCGGGACGGGGCGTTTGTGGGTCAAATGGGGACGGGGAGGTTCCTGAGCCGCGCGGCGACGCACTTTTGACTCTCTGAAGCAGAAGACGGAGGCTATAATGGATTAGGCAGCATCCCCCCAGAAACGCCAGAAATCATGAGCACCTCAACCATCTCCATCAAAGTCGACGCGGACGCCGCCCGCGCCTATCGCGAAGCGTCGGAGAAGGACAAGCGGAAGCTGCAACTGTTGCTCGACCTTCGATTGCGAGAGTTGACATCGAAGCCCCCTCGTCCCCTCAACGAGATCATGGACGAGATCGGCTTCCGGGCCGAGGAGATGGGCATGACCCAAGAGTTGCTCGACTCCATTCTTAATGACGAATGACATCCGCGTAGTTCTTGACACGGGCGTCATCATCAGCGCAGTCATCCTGCCGCGATCGGTTCCGCGCCAAATTGTCGACGCGGTTTCGTCGACCTGGTGTATGCTCGTCTCCCCGGAGACGATTGCGGAGCTTGAAGAAGCGATCCGGAAGCCGAAACTCAAACGATACTTCAGCGAGGCGGAGCGACTGGAGTTCCTCTATGCTTACCTGGCAGCGGCCGAGGAAGTTGCCGTGACGGCTCGCATCACCGCGTGTCGCGACCCGAAAGACGACAAATTCCTGGAGCTTGCCGTCAGCGGCAGAGCGGGCGTCATCGTGAGCGGCGACGCGGATTTGTTATCGCTCAATCCCTTTTCAGCTTTCTGGCACAACAGAGATCGCCGTCGTCACGCCGCGCGAGTTCCTGGACCATTGGCTACCGCAAAGTCGGCCGCAGCCCGGCTGCTAGCATCGCCGGCATTTCTGTCGTTGGCCGCATTGCCCGCTTCCGCTAGACTGCCGCATTGGAAAAGCTGTCGCCCCTGCGCGCCGCGCGACCCAGAATCACGCGCGCGATCCGCGCAAGAGCACTCGACTCGCACGCAAGGAGGCGTCGATGCCGCAGCCCCCGCTCCGCTTCGTTCACGCCGGCGACCTGCATCTGGAACGCCCGCTCGGCGGCGTCGCCGAAGTGCCCGCCCATCTGCGCGAGGCGTTTCTCGAAGCCCCGTATCTCGCGGCCCAGCAGATTTTCGAAACGGCCCTCACCGAGGGTGCCGACGCCGTGTTGCTGGTCGGCGACGTGGTGCACCTCGATCGCGCCGGGCCGCGGGCCATCGTGTTTCTGCTCGAGCAGTTCCAGCGGCTGGCGAACCACAACATCGCCGTCTACTGGGCCGGCGGGCAGGTCGACCCGCCCGATGCGTGGCCGCCGAACGCTCCGCTCCCGGACGGCGTCGTCCGCTTTCCCACCGGCCGTGTCGGCAATTACGAGCTCTCGCGCGGCGGCAAGACCATCGCCCGCATCCAGGGCATCAGCCGCAACGCGGGGCAGACGGTCGACGACAGCGGCTTCCACCGCGACGCCAACGGGTTGTTCACCGTCGGCGTGGCCTTCGGCACGGCCGCAGCGCCGGGGGCCGAGGGCGATCGCGTCCACTACATGGCGCTGGGCGGGCAGCATCGCCGGCAAACCGTCGACCAGTCGCCGGGCATCGCCCACTACGCCGGCACGCCGCAGGGCCGCGAAGCGAGTGAAACCGGCCCCTGCGGCTGCACGCTGGTGAGCGTCGACGAATCGGGCCACGTGAAAACCACGTTCGTGCCGACCGACATCGTCCGCTGGGTGACCGAAACGATCGAGCTGACCGCCGGCGCCGACGAGGCGTCGCTGCTCGGCCAGATGCACCAGCGCGTCGCGGCGCTGCGGACCAAGCACGCCGACCGCGACCTGCTGGTCACCTGGGAAATCCGCGGCCGCGGCGAGCTGCTCAACAACCTGCGCCCGGGCGGCGCCAGCGACATCATCCTGTCCGAGCTGCGGCAGCAGTACGGCCATGCGTCGCCGGCGCTGTGGAGCGTCTCCCTCGACTGCGACGAGCCGCTGTGCGTGCCCGAAGAGTGGTACGACGAGGAAACGATCCGCGGCGACGTGCTGCGGCAGTTCCGCGAATTACAGGACCACGGCGAGATTCCGCTGGAACTCGAAGCGTTCCTGCCCGAGGGCGTGCCGGCATGGCTCATCGCGGACCTGACGGAAGTGACCGCCGTCGACCGCGGCGAGCTGCTGCTCGCGGCGTCGAAACTCGGCGTCGACATGATGGGCTTCGACGAGGCCGAGGAGTGAGGCGAAACGCCGAACGCACACGATCGATTGAAGAGTACTCAATCCATTTAGCCGCCGCGCTTGCGCGGCGTCCGCGGCCCCAGGGCCGCGGCTAAATGTTCCCGAATCGGCGGCTCTTGCCGCCCTCGACCCATGAAAATCACCGACCTGGAAATCCACGGCTTCGGCGTGTGGCGGGATCTCAAGATCTCGAACCTGTCGCGCCGCATCACCGCGTTCTACGGCCCCAACGAGGCCGGCAAGACGACGATGATGCAGTTCGTCCGCGGCGTGCTGTACGGCATGTCGCCGGCGCGGCGCAAGCGGTATCTGCCGCCGGTCGAGGGCGGCGAGCCCGGCGGCGTGCTGGGCATTTCCGACGGCGAGCTCTCGTTCCGCGCCAGCCGCATCGCCGACCGCGGCCCGCAGGACATCGGCCGCGTCGTCTGCACCACCAGCGACGGCAGCCAGGGCGGCGATCGACTGCTGCGCGAGGCGCTGGCCGACGTCGACGAGGCGACGTTCACCAACGTGTTCGCCATCGGGCTCGACGAAGTCCAGGAAGTCGGCACGCTCTCGGGCACGAAGGCGGCGGAGTGGATTTTCCGGCTCACCTCGGGCATCGACCGTGTGAGCCTGTATGACGTCATTCAGGACCTCGACGCCAATCGCCGGGCGCTGCTGGCACCGGCCGGTCAGTTCTCGCGGATCGTCGATCTCTCCGCCCAGCGCGATCGGTTGCGGGCCGAGATCGACCGCCTCCGCGAACAGAACCGCCAGTGGTCGCAACTGGCGGTGAAGATCAAGGAGCTCGACGACCAGATTGCCGCCGCCCAGGGCGCGGTGCGGACCGCCGAGCATTCGGCCCGCACGTTCGAAATCGCCGTGGGGCTGAAGCCGAACTGGCGCAAGCGGGAAAAACTCGTCGAACAGCTCGGCCACCTGAGCGGCCGCGTAAAGCTTCCGGACGACGCGGTCGAGCGGCTCAATGCCGTCAATGCGGACATCGAAAAGCACCAGCGGCAGGCCGACGTGCTGTCGGGCCAACGGCATCAACTGCGCGACGAGGCCGATCGGCTCGGCATCAACGAGCTGCTCGTCCGCAACGCCGCCCGCATCGAAGCCCTCGGCGAGCAGCGCGACTGGCTGCAAGCGCTCCAGCGGCAGCGCGACGACCTGGAAAAGGAGGCCCGCACGCTGGAAACCCGCTTTGCCGCCGAGCAGAAGCGGCTGGGCGAAGTGCTCGGCCTGAAGGACGGCCAACGGCTCCGCGAGCTGAGCGAGACCGACCTCGAAAGCCTGCAACCGCACATTGATGCCCTGCGCGTCGCCCAACGCCGCGTCGAAGCCGCCCAGCGCGACCTCGAAGCGCTCAGCGAGAGCGAGCGCTCGCTGCAGACGCAGATCGAAACGGCCATCATCGGCGGCGAGTCGCACAAGCTGCCGATGGACCTCGACGAGGCGGCCAACCTGGTCGCCCAGCTCCGCAAGCGGCTGCAAGTGGAGCAGCGGTTGCAGCAGGCCCGCCAGCACGAGGTGGAACTGGAGCAGCAGAGCCACGATTTGCTCGACGACCAGGTCATGCCGCTGTGGCTGTTTGGCTGGCTGCTGGCCACGTTCGTCATCGGCGCCCTGATGCTCGGCGTGTGGGCGCTGGTGCCCGAATCGCCGTTCGGCAGAGCCGGCGGCATGATCGCATTTATCGGCGTCGCCGCCGCCGCCTTCGCGTGGGTTTTCAAATACTTCGCCGACGACGCGGCCGCTGAAAAACTCGACGCGTGCCAGCGGCAGATGGAGGTCGTCGCCAAGCAGGTCGCCGACGCCGAGCGCGAAAAGGCCGCCGTCGACGCTGAGCTGCCGATGACCGACGGCTCGGTCGTGCTGCGGCTGCAAGCGGCCGAGCGGCACCTCGCCGAACTGGAAAGCGTGCTGCCGGTCGAGGCCCAGCGCAAGCAGGCCGGCAGCGAGGTGCAGAGCGCCGACACGCGAGTGCGCCAGGCCCAGCGCGAGCGCGACGCCGTGCTCGCCACGTGGCGGGCGGCCGTCGCGGCGATGGGTCTGCCCGACACGCTCGATGCGCAGAAGCTGGTCACTGTCACCGAGCGTTACGGCCAGCTTGCCGAGCTGGAAGCCCGCGCCAAGCACCGCCGCGAGGACGCCTCGGCACGGCAGCGCGAGTACGAAACGCTGCTCCGCCGCATTCACGACCTTGCCGAAGAAGTCGGCTGCGTGCTCGAAGCGAAGACGCAAGCGGGTGGCAAACCGTTTAGCCGCGACGCGCCAGCGGAGCGCTCGGCCCCGGCATCCAGCGCCGCCGCGACAACCGACGCCGCAGCGCACCTGCCCGACGCCCTCGAACAGCTCGATCACCTGCTCGCCCAGCGCCGCCGGCAGCTTGGCGATGTGGAGCGGCGCGGCGAGCTGGCGGCGCGAGCTCGGGAATTGAAAAGCGAAGAGGGCAAGCATCTGCAATCCGTGGTCATGCTCAAGCGGAAGCGCTCCGCGTTGTTCCAGGCCGCGGGGTGCGAGGACGAACAGGCCTACCGCATGATGGCGGCCGATCAGCATCAGGCGGTCTTGCTGGGCAAGGAGCGCGACGCCGTCACCCGCGAAATCCTCGCCGCCATCGGCCGGCACGAGTCCGAGGAGGTTTTCGCGAAGCTGCTGGCGCCGGAGTTGATCGGCGCCCTCGAATCCTTGTGGGAGCAGGCCGCCGCGGAGCTCGAAGCCCGGCAGGCCGCGCTCAAGCAACTCGCCGAGGAGATCGGCACGCTCAAGCGCGAGCAGGCGTTCCTCGCCGAGGATCGCTCGCTGGCCGAGCGGCAGCTCGACCTGAGCGTGGTCGAGCGGCAGCTCGCCGAAGCCCGCGCCCGCTGGCGCGAGCACGCCACCGTGGCCCGCGTGCTGGAGCGCATCCGCGCCGACTACGAAGCCCACCGGCAGCCGGAGACGCTCAGCGAAGCGTCGCGCTACATGACCGAGCTGACCGGCGGCCAATACCGCCGCATATGGACGCCGCTGGCCAACGACGTGCTGCTGGTCGAGACGGCCGACGGCCAGTCGCTGCCGGTGGACGTGCTTAGCCGCGGCACGCGCGAGCAACTGTTCCTTAGCGTGCGGCTGGCCTTGGTCGCCACGTTCGCCCGCCGCGGCGTGAACATTCCCATGGTGCTGGACGACGTGCTGGTGAACTTCGACGTCGGCCGAGCCCGCCGCGCCGCCGAGGTGCTCACCCGCTTCGCCGCCGACGGCCATCAACTGCTGTTCTTCACGTGCCACGAGCACATCTGGCAGATGCTGCAGGAACTCAGCGCCGACTGCCGGCGCATTCCCGTGCGTCGCGGCCAGCCGGAGCCCGCGCCGCTACCGGCGCCCGAACCCGAACCGGTCGCGATCGTCGAGGAGCCGCCGGTCGTTGAACCCGCCCCAGAACCTCTCAAGCGTCCGGCGAAGAAGAAGCGCCCGGCGCCTCCCCAACCGGCGCCGGCCGTCGCCGAGCCAATCGAGGACTGGTACGAATATCCCTTCACCGAACATCTCGTGGCCGAAACCAAGCCGGCGCCGCAGCTGGTTGAGCCGGAAATCATCGACGACGAGCCGGCGTGGTGCGAATACGAGTTCGAGCCGCCGCAGCTCGAGTATGCCGCAACGGCTGAGCGGGAGCATGCCCTGGCGTACATCGTGGGCGGCGAGTCGCAAGACAGTTGGGCGGCGGAGGCGCCCGCGCGCCGCCGCACGATCATCGGCGGCGAGGAGGACGCCCGCGACTTCGGTCGGCACATGCGAAGTCGCACGCCGCGGCGTGCGTGACCTTCGCGTTGCAACGACCGCATGCCTCAACGCGCACGGCAGCCGCGATGCTACGCATCGCCGGGGCCCCAGCGGCGACGCGCCGCCCGTGCTGAGTTGTTAAAGAAATGGGACGCGGATGAACGCGGATTCGGCGGATTCTCGCGGATCGGAAGGAATTGGGAGGAACACTAATAAACGCTAATCAACGCTCATCCGGATGAGTGGTTATTAGCGTTTATTAGCGTTCCTTCTCTCTAGATTCCTCGTCTTGATCCGCGAAAATCCGTCCAATCCGAGTTCATCCGCGTCCCATTACCGGTACGTCGCGGCGCACGCGTTGCTTCGTCTTGCTCTCACGCTGGCGAGAAGCGGCTCCCCACCGCCCGCGCCGTCTTGCGAACCAGCGCTCGGTACTTGGTCCGCACGTCCAGGTAGCTCCAGAATAGGTACAGGTTGCCCGCGATCGACGCGAACAACAGCACCCACGCCACGAGCACCAGCAGACGGTTCTGCTCGCTGGCTGTTTTCGTCGCGGCCGCCTCGGCGGCCGTCTGCGCTGGGGCGGACGGCTGGTTTGCGCCCCAGCCTTGAGCGTTCAACAAGTCCGACCCGCCCGTGGCCGCAGCCGGACTGGGCGGCCCTGCGGTAACGGGCGCAAAAACGCCGCCGCCAAGAGGGCCACTGCCGCTGCCGGAAAATGGGTCGTCCAGAGCTCCCGGCACGGCTGTCGAAGCCGTGTCCACCACGCCTTCCAACGGCCGATCGCCTGGAAGCGTGAGCATGCCGGCGTCGACCTGCGGAGGCCCGCCCGCGCGAGGCGGATTTGCCAATCCGCTGGGATCGCCAAGGGTTGGGCCGGTCGCGGCGACGCCACCGGTCGACGCGTTGGTGAATCCAGGATAAGCGGGACCAGACGGCGCCCCGCCAAAGCCGCCGCCGGAGAAACCGCCGGCGCCAGCCCCCGGCTGCGCCGTGCGAAACCGTGGATCGGCGGCGTTGTCCCACGGATCGGCCACCGTGGCCCCCCGTCCGGCGCCGACGCCGGTCGCGAGCGGCGGCGCCTCGAAGCCGCTGCCTCCTGCCGCGCCCGTACCTGTGCCCGTGCCGGTGTTCCGATAGGAATCGGCCAGGGTGGGGACGGGCGCACTCGGGTCGCCTTCGCCCATGTTCCAACTGCTTCCGAAGTCCGAGGCCGGCCCGGTCGTCGGCAGGGTTGGGGATGATCCCGCCAGGGGATGACTTTCCGCTGCGGCGTTCCAAGGCGCTGCCTCCCCATGGGGGGCAGCCCCGGCGTTCCATGCCCCGCCGGTTGCGGCAGGAGACGCTGCCGAAAGGGGCGCCGCTGACGGATTTCCCGCGCCTGGAGGACTGACACGGCGCGGAGGCAGGCCCAGGTCGTCGAGCACCTGACTTGTCCGGTCGCCCAGGCCGTCCGCCGCGGATCGGAGCTGATTCCCAAAGCGGTCGATGCCCTCCTGGACGGGGTTGGTCGCCTGTTGCAAGCCGTCGCGAAGCCTGGCCGCCGAATTGTCGACCAGTTCGGCCACCGGGCCGCCCGCGTTCCAACTGCCGCCGGCCGCGGCGCCCACAGAGCCTTCAGCGGCCGCTCCTTCGCCGCCGTTCCAGGCGGCGCCGCCGGAACCCGCTACGCCCGCCGTGGGGGGCGTTTGCGTATACGCATCGAACGCCGGCGGCGGAGAACCGTACCGCGGCGCGCCAGTGGCCTCGGTGTATTGCGTGAGCGTCACTCCGGAATCCGGCGACGCGCCCTCGTCGTCGGAAGGCTTGCGGCGCGTGGCCAACAGTTGCCGGGGAAGTGCGCCGCGGCCGACCGTCACCCGCACGCGGGCAATCGGATGCACCTCGTCGGGTGCGTCGCCGGCAATCGGAATCGAGCGCCCCTCGGCCAGCGACTCGAGCATCTCCGGCTCGATCTGCACCAGGTACTCGTAGCGGAGGCTGCCGTCGGGCATCGGCTGCCACCCGAAGTCAACTCCCCCTACCCCAGCGACGAGCAACAGCAGCGCAGCGGCTTCCATGGCGAATCCTTTCATCGCGATCGCGCAGACGCCGGACATGGGCGACTCGTGTGGTCGCCGGCGCATCGCGCATGCGGAACGCGGCAAACTCCGTTGACGACGCGAGCCGGCCGTCGCCCGAGCAAGCGGGCGCAATCTTTCGAGCACCCGGCTCGCGCGTCGTTCAGGCCAGTCTACCTCAACTGCCCGGGACGGCCTAGACAAACCTGCCAGCAGCGGCGGCCCAGATGGCTGGAGGGCGCCTTACCGATCATTGACAATCCTCGCCGCCGTCGCCCAGAATTTGCATTCCCTCGGAACGCTAGCAGGGGGCGCCGCGGCCAGGTTTCGCCGCGAACGTGAGTGGGAGAACACGAGGCAGAATCATGGCGTGCGCGGATAGCGATATCGAGGGCGGTCCACTTCTCATCGACGCGACCCTCGGCGGCGCGGTCGAGTCGCCCGTAGCTCTCTCGGGCGACCTGGGCGGCACGGTCGACGGCGGTCTCCGCTGCGACACGCCCGACGATCCGTTTGAAGATTTCGAAGAGGACGATTTCGACGACGACTTCGACGACGACTTCGAGGAGGACTGGGAGGACGATCTCACCGAGGACGAAGAATTCCCCGACACCTTTGGCGGAGAGGAATCGGAGGAAGAAGTCGAAGGCGACGAAGACGGCGAGTCGCCGTTCTCGGACGATCCCGACTTCGACGATTGACGATTCGTACGCCAGTCGCTTCGATCACCTGTGAGAATTTCACCGCAGAGTGCGCGGAGGTCGCAGAGTCATTGCAATCATCGGCAGGTCCACGCCTTCCTCTGCGGTCTCCGCGAACTCTGCGGTAAGTCTCTAACGTCGTACTTTGGCGGCGAACGCCGCGAGGGCCATCGTCAGGAGCACGGCGCCTGTCGGTTCCGGCACGGCCGACGCGCCGGGGCCGGTCACGTTCTGCTGCCAGACGAGGAAATCGTTGCCGTCGACGTCGCCATCGCCGTCGGCGTCGCCATCGTCGAGGCTGGCGCCCGACGCTATGCCGAAACCTTGTCGCCAGAAATCGAGGTCGGCCGCGTCGACGTCCCCGTCCGAATTGAAATCGCCGGCCAGTGCCGCAGCGTCCGTGACGATGCGGTAGACGTCGCCCGAGAGGTAGATGACGTAGAGGTTGCCCGCCGCGTCTTCGCCGAACGATGCGAAGAACCCCGGCGAACCAACGTCGCGCGTCAGCTCGGCATTGATATTGTCGATTGTTCCGTCCGGGTCCGCGGGGTCGAACGTCCAAAAGTTGTCGTCGTTCGGGGTCGACGAATTGTGCGAATCGCCGAAGAAGTAAAGGCCTTGCAGCTCGGGGTCCGGGCCGCGGTACACATATCCGCCGGTCACCACGGTGCCGCCAAACGGATCGTTATCGCGGTTGTAGTCATAGACCGGCGGCACATAGTTGGCCGGCTCGGGGCCGCCCACGCTGCCGGGCGTTTGGATGTTGCCCTCGCGCAGCCGCCAACCGAAGTTGGCGCCGCCCGGATGGTCGGCTGGCAGAAAGTCGATCTCCTCCCGAGCGCTTTGGCCGACGTCGCCGATCCACAAGTCGCCTGTCAGGCTGTCGAAGCTCGCGCGAAACGGATTTCGCAGTCCATACGCCCAGATTTCGTCGTCGCCCTCCGGATCCGTCTCGCCGGGATTGCTTGGCGCGAAGGGATTTCCGGGGCGCCCCGGCGCGTCGTACGGAATTGCGTAATTTCGATTGGGATCTTCCGGGAAATCATCGCCGTCAACGTCGATTCGCAGCACTTTGCCGAGCAGGTTGTCGGTGATGTCCTGGGCGTTGCCGATCGGGCCGTGTTGGTCGTTGCCGCCGCCGCCGTCCCCCGACATGATGTACAGCAAATCGTCCACGGGGCTAAAGCCGATCCACCCGCCGTTGTGATTCGACTCGGGCTGGCCGAAGTTCAGCACTTCCCGAATCGAGTTCGGATCGGCAATATTTCGATCCGCCGTCACGGTGTACTCGCGAATGAACGTGCTGAACGGCGTGCCCGGCAGGGCGTCGTTGGCCGTCACGTTGACGTAGAACTTGCCGTTGTTTGCATAGTCGGGGTGAAACGCGAGGCCCAGCAGACCCCCTTCGCCGGTGTTGTTCACGCCGGGAATCGTGATGAACGGCGTGCCGATCATCGTGCCGGTTGTGAGATCGAGAATGCGAATCGACGCATTGGACGCGGACGAGCCTGGGGGCGTGCCGCGCTCAACGATGTAGAGTCGGTTAGGATCGCCCGGCGCATGCGTGGCGAACATGGGCGAATTGAGCCCGGTGGCGACGCGCTGCAGTCCCAGAATGCCGGCCACGGAGGGGCTTGGAACGATCCATGCCATCGCCAAAACGGCGAACAGCATGGCCCCGCGACGGAAACGATGGACTCTTGAAATCAAACGACCCGAGCTGCGCAGATTCGCCATGTTGCTCTCTCCCCCGGCGGCCTTAAAACTTTCGGCCTCAGTATCGTGGACCGTCGGCCGCGAAGCAAGAAAATCCACGCGGCAACCTTTTGATTGCACCTGGATTGCTCCGCCAAGCCGAAGGCTGCGCGAAGTGCAAAGAACAGGCCAAACGCGCCTGTCAGGCCGGTTGGGCCTGGCCGGCTTCGCCCACGACGCTCGCGGAGTCGTCAGGCGGCGCCGATTCGCTCCCCGAGCGAGTCGACGCCTGGACCGATTGGCTGATCCGGGCAAAATCGGCTTCCCGGGCGACAAACGCTTCCACGACTTCCGGGTCGAATTGCGTGCCGTAATGCGAGACGATCCACTCGCGGGCCTCGGCATGGCTGAGCGCCGGCCGGTACGGTCGGTGAGAGGTCAGCGCGTCGTACACGTCGGCCACCGCCACGATGCGGGCTGCCAGTGGGATTGCCTTTCCCTGCAGGCCATGAGGATAGCCGCTGCCGTCCCACTGCTCGTGGTGGGCGACGGCCACTTCCTGACCGAGTTGGAGGAAATCGTCGTCGCCTAATTGACGCTGGATCGCGGCCAGGCACTCGCCGCCCAGCTCGGCGTGCATCTGCATGGCGCGACGCTCGCTGGGCGTGAGCCGCCCCATTTTCAAGAGCACCCCGTCCGGCACGCCCACCTTGCCGATGTCGTGCAGCGCCGACGCGACGGCCAGGTTCCCGACGTAGTGGTGCGTGATCTCGGGATTGGTCTTCGCCATCTGGCTGGCAAGGAAGGTCACGTACGAACGAATCCGCTCCAGATGTCCGGCCGTATCTTTGTCCTTAGTTTCCGAAAGCTTGGCCAACCCAAACACGACCGCGTTGCGCGTCCGCACGAGCGACTGCGTGCGCTGGTCCACCTCTTTGGCCAGCGACGCGTTGAGCGTCGTCAATTGAGACTCGAACCGGCTCACAAGGAACATCGTCAGCACGGCCGTGGCGCCCACGATCGACGCCGTGATTACCATGCCCACTTGGAATAACGGCTGAACCAGCTCCGCCGCGCTGCGGTCGATCTCCCTCACGGCCTGCTGAACCGCGAGGACGGCGTTAAGCTGCGGCAGGGCCAGGCAGGCGGTCTCATACAGATCGCCGTCGAGTTCAATGCGCCCCGTGGCTAACAGGTCCCCTTGAGGGTCGGTCGAATTCACCGCCTCGATGACAGGCTGCACGTGGTTGTCGCTAACGAGCGGCTGGCGGCCCGGAAAGGTGCGCAGCAGGCTGGGGTCGTCCTCGAGCTGGGGATGGCAAACCAGCGCCCCGGTATCGCGCCGCAGGACGCTCACGAATCCCGCATGCGGCACGCGCGTTTGCTCGCAGATCTCCTGCAACCGGCTCCACCCGCGCGCCCCGGGCTCGATGCTATCGATCGGCTCCTCGCCGATCCGATGCGCCAACTCATAGGCCAAGGCGCGGCCCTGGGCGTCGACATTCTGGACGATCAGCGCGTCGAAATGGCGGTGAAGCCACTGCGTCGCCCACACAACGCCAAAGCCTAAGCAGCTCAACTGGCTGACGATGAGCAGCAGCACCAAGAGTCGTCGCTGCTTGATTCGCATGGCGGGGGGATTAGGAGGCGTGCGGCTGGAGAACGGCTTCGTCGGCACGGTGCGCGTCCGATATTCCGCCGGGGGGCTTGCCTCGCCCTTGTAAGAGTAGCTCGCCAAATGGCACTTCTGCGCAGATTGGGCGCCCGTGTGTTACGACCCCGGCAATCGGCCCAGCCGGCATTACCGAGCGTGCAGTGTAGTCATCTCGCGGAGCGAGATGACTACGATCGGCCAGCCGGCCGCCTTCACCCTGCGTGCAGCCGCCGCAGCTCGTCGGCCATGATTGCCACCCCCGCCGAGATCGTTTCGTGGGCCTGCGAAAACGTCATCCGCACGCACTGCGTCGCGTGCGGCCAGGGGGCCTGCTCGTCCAGACCGTAGAAAAAATACTCGCCGGGCACGATAAGCACGCCCCGCGCTTTAAGCCGCTCGTACAGCTCGCGCGACGTGACGGGCAGCTCGGGAAACCATAGCCACAGAAAGAACGCGCCCTCGCTACGATGGATGGCGTAGGGAAAATCGTCGCGAAACGCCGCGCGCACGATCGACTCGGCGCGCCGCGAGCGCTCCTGGTAGTAGGGCCGGATCACCTCCCGGCTGAGTTGAACCAGTTCGCCGCTTTCCAGCATCGGCCGGGTCATCGCCTGGCCGACGTTGCTGTTGGCCAGCCCGACGATCGCCGTCATCGACGCAATGCGTTGCACGATCTCCTCGTCGGCCACGACGATGTCGGTGCGCAATCCCGGCAGGCCCACCTTCGACAAACTGAACATCAGGATCATGCCCGGATCCCACGCGGGACGAATGTCCGTGAACACGGCGCCGGGGAAAGGGGCGCCGTAGGCGTTGTCGACGATCAGCGGGATGCGCCGCTGCCGCGCGACGTGGCGCAAGCGGTCGACCTCGTCGTCGGTGAGCACGTTGCCGCTGGGGTTCGTGGGGCGCGTCACGCAAATCGCCGCAATGTCGTCGCCGATCTCCAGGCCGTCGAAGTTCACGCGGTATTTGAACTGGCGGTCGCCGGTCATTTCGATGCGCGGGCGGCGCCCTGTGAACATCGATTCCGCGACGCCCTGGTCGGCGTAACCGATGTACTCGGGCACGAGCGGCAGCAACACGCGGCGAACGCCACGGGCGCGCGGCCCGGCCAGCAGATTGAACAAGTAAAAGGACGCGGCCTGACCGCCGCTGGTCACGGCAACATTGTCCGCCGTCACGGGCCAGCCAAATTCCCGCACCAGGCACGTCGCGACCGCCTGGCGGAACGGCGTATTGCCCGCGGGCGGATCGTAATTCGCCAGCATGCGGTCGCAAAACGCTTCATCGGCGACGAGCTCCGCCAGCCGCTGCCGCATGCGCCGCTGGACCTTGGGGATGTGGGCCGGATTGCCGCCGCCCATCATGTGCATTGGCCGCCCGCCGGTCTCGGCCAGTGCGTGCCCCAAATCGTCCATCAGCTCCACAATCCCGCTGTGGCCGGTAAGCTTCTCGCCAAGCATGGAGTAGATGAAGTTCATTGTAGGGTGCGTGAAACGCACCAGACGCCAATCACAACGAGACGGTGCGTTTCACGCACCCTACCTCAATACTGAAAATGCTTGATCTGCTCGCCCTTCTCGTCGATCTCGGTGAGCGACTCGATGCCGATGTCCAGATGCACCTCCGACCAGTCCTGGCTGACCCGTTGGTCGCTTTTGCTGGTCTTCACGCCTTCGGGCGTCATCGGCAAATCGGACACGAGCAGCAGCGCGCCGCGGGCAATTTGGACCTTGTGCCCGACGACGAAAATCGTCGCCGTCTCCATGTCGATGGCAATCGGCGTGTAGTCGGCGAGCTGATTCTTGAACTCCTCATCGTGCTCCCACACCCGGCGGTTGGTGGTGTAGACCACGCCGGTGCGGTAGTCGAGATGCCGGTCCACCAGCTTCTGCGACACGAACTTGTGCAGCTTGAACGACGGCAGCGCCGGCACCTGCGGCGGCAGATAGTCGTCGCTGGTGCCCTCGCCACGGATCGCGCCGATGGGGAGGATGAAATGCCCGATGTCCGTCGAGTGCTTCAGCCCGCCGCACTTGCCCAGGAACAACACCGCTTTAGGCGGAATGGCGGTCAGCAAATCCATGATCGTCGCGGCATTGGGCGAGCCGATGCCGAAGTTGATCATCGTCAGCCCATCGCCATTGGTGGCCGCCTGCATCGGCCGATCGGCGCCGAACACCTGGCAACTAAACTTCTCGGCAAACCGATTGATGTACGTGCGAAAGTTCGTCAGCAGCACGTACTCGCCGAACCGCTCCAGCGGCATACCGGTGTATCGCGGCAGCCAGTCTTGCACGAGGTCGCGCTTGGTGATCATGGGGGAAGGCTGGAGACTGTAGGCCGGAGGGCTTTGGGTTCGAGCCGCGTCAGTACACCTTCCGCGTGGGGCTCGCCAGCCACTCGTCGAACAGCGTCTTGCACTTGTCGGCGAGCGTGTCGCCGATGAGCTTCACGCCGCTGCCGCCGATGCGGAGCAGTTCGTTCGCCGGCACCTGCAACTCGTTGAAGCCGGCTTGTTCGGCGTCGGCGATCGTCGCTCCGTAGTACACCGTATCGACCCGCGCCCAGTGGAGCGCCGCCATGCACATGGGGCACGGCTCGCACGTGGTGGCTACCATCGCGCCCGTCAGGAAAATGTCGCCGACGGTCTGGTTTCCCGCGCGGATGGCGTTGACCTCGGCGTGGGCGGTGATGTCGGTGGTCAGCACCACCGTATTGTGCGTACGAGCGACCACGCGGTCGCCAATGGCGATGGCGCACCCGAACGGGCTTTGGCCGCGGCCCAATCCCTCGCGGCACACGTCGATCGCCACGTGCATCAGCTCTTCAGGCGTCATTGCGGGCATCATGTGCCTCAATCTCGGGGACGGGCCGCCTGGGGCTCCGCCGCCAGCGCGCGTGGCCCCAACCTACCAGAATTGCCCGATTCGCGACTAGATGAGGCCGACGTGACGTAAATTCGCACGTACCTTCTGCGCGAAACGCTGCGCGTCGACCCGGGTTAAAACCTTAGAGACGTCCCCCATTTGCGGCCGACGCGTCGCCGGCACATAATCCATGGACGGAACTCCCACCTGGCTCGCCGTGACGGCGTCCGGCGATTGCATCGCGCGGCATTGACGTGGCCGCGCTGGCGATCGCCTCTCGACAGCGTCGTCGTTGCTGAGCCACATGACGCACGCTTTGGCGTTCCCTCCGCAGCTACTCGATCATCTTTATGGACGCGGGTCAGATTCTCCTCAAACACGGGCTCGTGTCCCACGCCGACCTTGCGCGCGCCGAGTCCGCGCGCACCAACGGCGATCGCCTGGATCAGGTTGCCGTCCAGCTCGGCTTGGTTGGCGAGATCGATGTGCTGCAGGCGCTCGCCGCCGAAACGGGCGTCGATTACATCGACCTCGAGGTGGCGGACGTCGACCTCGCACTCCTGCAGAAGTTCCCCGCTAAGCTGATCCACCGCCATTCGCTGTTCCCCGTGCAGCGCACCCGCGGCGCCATCGTGGTCGCCACGTCCGATCCGCTCCACCTCTACCCGCTGGACGAAGCCGCCGCGGCCCTGGGCTGCCCGATCATCCCCGTGCTCGCCACGCGGGAGGCGATCGCCAAGCGGATCAAGACCCACTTGGGCGTCGGCAGCGAGACCATCGAGGGCCTGCTCGCCGCTCGGGAGGAGGAAGAGGTTGAGCTGGTCGACGGCCTGGAGGTCGAAGACGGCGAAATCGCCGCCGAGGTGCAGGAAGCGTCCGTCGTTCACCTGGTGAACGAGATTCTGCTCGAAGCGATCGACTCCCGCGCCAGCGACGTGCACATCGAATCGCAGCCCTCGGGCGTGAAGGTTCGCTACCGCATCGACGGCCTGCTGCAGCCGCAGCCCACCCCGCCGGAGATCAACCGCTTCCAGGCCGCGATCATCAGCCGCCTCAAAATCATGGCTCGGCTGAATATTGCCGAGAAGCGCCTGCCGCAGGACGGCCGCATCAAACTGAAAGTGCACGGCCGGGAGGTGGACGTCCGCGTTTCGGTCATCCCCATGCTGCACGGCGAAGGGATCGTCATGCGCATCCTCGACAAGGGGCGCATGAAGTTCTCGCTCGATCGGCTCGGCATGGGCGCCGATATGCGGCGCACGTTCGACGAGTTGATCCGCATCCCGCACGGCATCATCCTGGTCACCGGCCCCACCGGCTCGGGCAAGACCACGACG
>CAYSFP010000019.1:0-47942 GCA_964430075.1 uncultured Planctomycetaceae bacterium
CGACCATCGTATTGATTGTGTTCTTGAGCTCGAGAATCCCGCCCTTGACGTCAACTGTGATCTTCTTTGAGAGGTCGCCCGTGGCCACGGCTGTCGTCACCGCCGCGATATTACGGACCTGCGAGGTGAGATTGGACGCCATGAAGTTCACGGAGTCCGTGAGGTCCTTCCACGTGCCGGCGACGCCTTTCACGGCCGCTTGACCGCCGAGCTTGCCCTCGGTGCCGACTTCGCGGGCGACGCGCGTCACTTCCGACGCGAACGAGCCGAGCTGGTCGACCATGCGGTTGACCGTCTTGGCGGTTCGCAGAAACTCGCCTTCGAGGGGACGGCCGTCGAGATCGAGGGCCATCGACTTGGAGAGGTCTCCCTTGGCGACGGCGCCGATGACGCGTGCCATCTCGCTCGTGGGATGGACCAGGTCGCTGATGAGCGCGTTGACAGAATCGATATTTCCAGCCCAGGAGCCGGTGAGGGCGCCCAGCGACGCCCGCTGCTTGATTTTGCCCTCTTTGCCAACGACGCGGCTCGTGCGATCGATTTCGTCGGTCATGCCCTCCAACTGGTCCATGACCGCATTGAACGTGTCGCCGACCTTGCCGGCTAGCCCGGTCCAAGTGGCCGGCAGACGGACGCTGAAATCACCGTGGCGAAGCTGCGTTAAGGCGTCCAACAGCCGGCAAATATCGACATCCTGAGATTCGTCCTGAGATTCTGAAACTGCGAGGTCGGAGACGGCGGACAACGGTTTCCCTCCTCGTTATGCGGATCGCTCACCTATCTGCACAAAACCACCGTGGTCCCGACGCGACCAGGATGGTCGTTTCGGGAACAATGTCGGCTAGTCATGAGCCCAGAAAGCGTTTGATTTCGACAAGAAACGCAGATGTCGCATGTCTTATGCCATCGTGGCGCTCGAGCTGGCGGGGCCGGCCTAGGTCCGCTCGACCCTCGCCGCCTTGCGCGGTCGATAATCCTGGAGGGCCAGAACGAGCCACTCTTCGGCGCCATCCCAGCCCTCGGTTCGGCCGCCAAGGAGTCGCTTATAGAACTCGGCAATTCGCCTGGTCGACAGGCGTGGCGAGACTCCCGGCCCGCTCGGGGCTCGAATCAGGCCGCGTACGCGAGTCAGGCGAAGTTCAGGGCGGGCGAGAAATCCCAAGAACCATTCGAACGGCGCGAACGAATTGCGCAGGTTGCCGCTGCACGCCGGGTCGGCCTGATACCAGGGGATAATCACGGTCTCGCCGTCAGGTTCCAGGCGATAGACCAGCTCCGCGCGTTCCAACTGAACGCGATTGCCTGTGTAGCCGTCGCGGTAAAACGTGGTGGGCGTAACGGAGAATCCCAGCGCGGTCAGGGCGTCGGCGATACGATCCATGGCAAGGTTCAGCCTGTCGCGCGCCTTAGAAACGGCTCCAAATCAGCGCCCCAAAGGCCACGATGTGGACGGCATCGCCCGCCGGCAGGGACGGATCGAATTTCTTTCTACGAGCGCCAGATCATAAGTTGATACGACAATGTGCGATGCGCAAGATAGATATTCCATCCCGGCGCCCTATTGCAGATGCTTGGTCTGACGGCCACGAACGACGTTGGCGAACTCGCGGGCATTCTGTCCCGGGTCAACGACTATGCGCGTCAGCAAACATGGTCTCCTCAACTTGCGGGCCGCGTTCGTCTCGTTGTGGAGGAGTTGTTTGTCAATTTTGCGACGCATGCCCACATACCTGCAGGAACGGCGCCGCAATTTGAGCTGACCATCGCACCTCACGGCGACGGCATCGAATGCACCATCGCCGATAATAGCGTGCCCTATGACCCGCGGCAGGCATCGGCTGAGATCGACGCCGCCATCGACGACCGTCCTGTGGGCGGCCTGGGCCTTACGATCCTCATGCAAATGGTCACAAGCATCGATTACGACACGGTCGACGGCCGCAATGTAACTCGAATTTGCCTGCAGGACGGATCCCGCTAACGTGCTGGCCACGAGTGGACGCGCACGCCCGTACGATCGCCGAGCAAAACAAGCTCCCCGATACCCACGAGTCGCCCGCCGCTGCGAATCGTAATTTCGTCGTCACCAACCCTACCAAGCGAGGCGCCTACGTTCAGTGCGGCCACGTGCTCGGCCGTGCATTCGACGCGTCCCTGTTCGAAGACCAAAGTCACGGATCGACCAGCCGCGGCGTCTCGGCCCCAATGGGCCAATTTGACCTGCTCCACGAGCGTGGCGGTTTCGCCCGCGAGGCTGGCGCGCCACGTCGCCGTCGGAGCGAACCGTAGCAGCCCCGACGGCTTCTCGCGCGGGGCGGTCACGTCGAACAAGATCACGTCGCCGCACTTCACTGTGTGCAAATCATCGATCGGCAATTGCGTCAGGCCGATCTCAACGCCAGCGACCATGGGAAGCTGGGCGAAGGATTGCGAGGCAGCCGGCGCGAGACGCATCGCTGCATCCCGCAGCAGCGACAACGCGTCGCTGTCGGCCAAGAGGGACCCAACAATCGTCTTGTCTTGACTGGTCAGTTCAATGCCGATGCTAAACAACTCGCCCGGCGCCTGATCGAGGGCGACGACGACGTCGACCTGGCTTGGCGCACCGCCGAGCTGAGCAAGCTGATCGAGATTCGCATCCAACGCCGCGTTGAGCACCGCCGGCATCACCGCCGCGGGCACGCGGTCCAGCGGCTCTCCATCGAGCAGCTCGGCGACCGCCGTAAACTGACTCCAATCGCCGAATGCGAGCCACGCATGACGTCCGCCGACCGAAACCGCCGCCGCAAGCCCCGAGACCAGCGTTGGCGCCGGGACGAATCGCATCTCGAAGGACTCGTGACCGATCGCCAACTGCAGCGAGCGATTGGTCCCGGCCAAATCATTGAAAACCGCCAGCGCGGCGGGATCGATCTCGGGCAGAACCAACGGTTCGGCAAGAGTCACTCGGCGTTCTCCCTAAGTTCGGCTTCGATGTCGCGTTGATTCCTCGAGCGCCCGTCTCGGTCCGGCTGGCCTTGGGAATCCATCTTCACGTTGACGACCACGGCGTCCTTGCCCAGCTTCTCCGTGAGCCGTTCCTGCAATGCCGCTTGATGCTGCGTGAGCAGCTCGTGGGATCGCGCCGAGTCGGTTACAAGGCTGATCTGCAACTGCCCGGCATGTTGGGTAATGCGCACCTCGGCGCCCGGCAGGATCGAATCCTTGATCATGATGCGGACTTCCTGTCCGCCGGCGCCTGGCGGCGAAACGAGGATCCGATCAGCAACCTGTTGAACGATGTTATCCAGTTGCCCGGGGCCAAACGTTGCGGCCGTTTCCGCCGTCGGCGCCACGCCGCCGACGTCTGCCTTCTGCGTCATTCCCTGCAGGATGAGATCGCCCAGGGCAACCATTTCGACGAGGGGGTCGGCGCCCGTGTCGCTTTGACTGTCGCCGCCGTCTCTGCCCTCGCCATGCGATTCCTTGCCGCGTTCCGGCTGGCGTTCGACGCGGTCATGCTCAGTTCGCGGCGCCTCCCGTTCGCTGGTCGACTCCGAACCTTTCCTGTCGGTCGTCGATTCGGTGCGGCTTTGCTCATCCGCGCCGAGCAGCGAGGCAAACTCGGCCGCCGCCTGATCGAGTCCAGGCGAATTCACGGGAACGCTGGAAGCGTTGGAGTTCGACATCGCCGGCGTGGGAGTCGACGGACGGTTGGCGGAGACGCGGTCACTCATGATTGGCTTCGTCCGTTTCTGGCGCGCGCACGCGGAAGTCCTCGAGCTCCTTCTCTGCATTAGCTTCGGCTTCTTTCGCCTCTTCCTGCGCCCACCATCCTTTATGTTCCTCGATTTTACCCTTATCGCGGACGGCCTTCATGTAGGCCGCCTGCGCGACCGCCACAGCCTGGCGGGCTGCCTCCAAGGTTTTTTCGGCCTCTTTGACTCGCTCCTGATAGGCCAGCTCGTTTTCTCGCAGAATCTGAATGTTGAGTTTGAGGGCATCCAGGTCTTTCACGTCGATCTCGCGGAGCATCACCTCGTCGTAGAGCTCCTTTTCGCGGTTAATCCGCCACGCCGCGTAGTCTGTTAGTTCCTGTTTGCGTTTCTCGACAAGTTGGACTGCCGCTTCAACATCCGCTCGCTTGCGGGTGAGCTCCTGGGCGCGTTCATCCTCTCGAAACTGGCGAACGCGAAGCAGGTCTTCCAGCGGGTATCTCATTATCCCAGGCAGACAGGAACCGACAGGATAGCAGGATGAGCCGGATCGACGGGATCAGGCAGGCGATTTTTCCGATCCCACATCTTCCCTTTCCTCATCCTGTCAATCCAGCCGATCCTGTCATCCTGTCAATTCCATTCATGATTACATCACAATGCTGGCCATTTTCTTGATGGTCTCGTCGAACTCGGCCTTCTCGTGCGTCCCCTGTTTGAGAAACGCATTGATCGCATCGATCTTCTTGACGGCCTCGTCCGTCACGGCGTCGCCGCCCGGCTTGTACTCGCCCAGCTTGATCAGCATTTCGACTTCCGCGTACTTGGCGAGCAATTGCCGCAGTTTGCCGGCGGCCGCCACGTGTTCCTTGGGCACGATCATCGTCATCACGCGGCTGACGCTCGCCAGCACGTCGATCGCCGGATAGTGGTTTTGTGCGGCCAACTTGCGCGACAGGATGATGTGCCCGTCCAGAATGCCGCGGGTTTCGTCGGCGACCGGTTCGGTCATGTCGTCGCCTTCGACGAGCACGGTATACAGGCCCGTGATCGAGCCCTTGTCGCTTTGGCCGGCCCGCTCCATCAACCGCGGCAGCGTGGCGAAGACTGAAGGGGGAAAGCCGCGCCGGGTGGGCGGTTCGCCCGCGGCCAGGCCGATCTCGCGCTGGGCCCGGGCAAAACGCGTGACCGAATCCATCATCAGCAGGACGCGCTTGCCGCGGTCGCGGAAGTATTCGGCGACCGCCGTGGCGACATACGCTGCCTTGAGTCGCTCCATGCTCGAGCGATCGGACGTGGCAATTACCAGCACGGACTTTTTGAGACCTTCCTCGCCGAGGTCCTTTTCGATGAACTCGCGCACTTCGCGGCCGCGCTCGCCGATGAGGGCCAGCACGATGATTTCCGCCTCGGTGTTGCGGATGATCGCGGCAAGCAAGGTGCTCTTGCCGCCGCCGGCCGCCGCGAAGATGCCCAGACGCTGCCCTTCGCCGCACGTCAGCGTGGCGTCCATGACGCGCAGGCCCAGCGAGATCGGCTTCGAGATCATCTTGCGATGCATGGGGTTGGGGGGCGGCCCGTAGACGGGGTACTGCGTTTCCGCCTCGATGGGCCCCAAGCCGTCCATCGGGTTGCCAATGCCGTCCAGCACCCGGCCGAGCATCTCGGGCCCAACGTTGACGCTGTGCGTGCGGCCCGTGGGAATAACTTCCGTTGCACTGGACACGCCGATCATCTCGCCCAGCGGCGTCAGCAGCGCCGCCTCGCGCGAGAAGCCGACGACCTCGGCCAAAAGCTGCCAGCTTTCCTCCCAGGGATTCCGCAGGATGCACAGCTCGCCAACCTTCACGCCGGGCACCACGGCCTTGATGATCGTGCCAACAACTTGCGTGACGCGGCCGCGAACTTCGATGTTGCGCGACTCGTCGAGGGCCGCGTCAAGCAAATCGGTGATGTAGCTGAACCCGCTGCCAGGTCGTTGCAAGTTCCTGCTCATCGCGGCCCTCCCTCGGCGCCGACCGAGCGTCGCAGCGATTTTTCAATCGCCGCCAGTTGCATGTCGAGACTTGCGTCGATGACGCCCATCTCCGTTTCCAGAATGCACGCCGTAGGCGCGAGCCTCGCGTCCGGAACGATTTCAAGAAAGTGAATTCCCGGATACGGGCCCGTTATCTCCGTAAGCCGCTCTCGGGCAATTTCGGCGTCGGCCGGCGCGACGCGAAGCGTGACGTTCGGCTGATTGCGGGCAACGCCGATGGCTGTTCGTACCACGTGCACCACGCGATCGCGCGCGTCCAGATCGCCGAGGATCTTTTTGAGCGCCTTCAGCACAAGCTCGACAACCTTCGACTCAAGGTTCGAGAAATAGTCCACCGCGTAGCCCACGGAGTCGACCATTTTCATCGCCATCTCGAGCTTTCCTTCATTCAGCCCATCCTCGTAGCCGAGCTTCTTCTGACGCTCAAATTCCTCGCGGGATTCTTGGACGATCCGCTCAGCTTCGGCCTGGGCCGTCGCGATGATCGCATCCGCGCTGAGAAGCGTCTGAAGCTCCTCCGCCCGGACGATCTTGCCCTCCGGCTGCATGTCGAGGTTTTCCAGCCGCGTTAGTTGAAGCACGGTGCAAGCTCCGGCGAGACCTCGAACGCAACAATGCGCTGCGTCATTCGGGAGATGGCGACCACCGCAGTTTCGGGCAGCGAGGCAGGACGGCGTATCTCTGTCCCCGGCGGTAACTTAAGCGCCAATCGCTCCATGATGGCTGGCGGCGCTCCGGTAAGGCAACCTCGAATGGCGAACCACCCAATTTCGGACGCTTGCCCGGCCGCATCCGACGCGAGCGACTGTGGCTCCAGCTCCGCAGGCAGTTGCCGCACGAGAAAGCCCGCGCGTTTGAGTGCAAATTGGCGATCTGCATCGCCCAACGACTCGCGCAGCGCGCGAATCTGCGGTCCCAGCACCGTTTGTGCGATGAGCCGGTGCATTGACGCGACTCCGATCAAGCGAGCCGTACGATGAAGTTGATCGCCTGTCAGCAAAGCAAGCCGCCAACGCGGCTCGGCGAAGTCCCAATGTCCGCGCGGGTCGAGCTCGAATCGCTTCGCGACCCAAGATGACAACGTCCGCTCGGCACGTCGCGAGCCGCGCAGGCGGTCGAATAATGATGCATCGGTATGACCGGCCAGATGTTCGCGATGCACGTCGGCCGCGGGGCGGCAATTAAAGCGATGAACAAGCTGCCAAAGCGGCCGATTGGTCCGGAGGGCGGCGGCAGCGAACGAGCCGACCATGGCCTAACCAACTCCCGCGGCCGGCCCGCGCGGTTGGGCTCTTACCATCGCAAACACGGCCACCGCGATGGCGACCAGCGCAAGGGCGGCCAGTCCTCCGAAGATGGCCCACAGCTTCGTCACCGACTCCGGCGCCACCTGCATCGACAGCACGCTCCTCAGCGGCGCGCCGTTGCCGTTGGGCATCGGCGGCGCCAGTTCTTCGGCGGGGAACAACGCGACCGTCACATTTTCGGGGCCCAGCCCTTCGATGCTGCCGATCACGAGCTCCTTGATCTTGGCGATCGACGACTCGAGATCTGCATCAGGCCGATACTTGATGAACACGGCAGCCGAGGATGGCTTGGCCTCGTTTCCAAACGGGTCGTTGTTTGGGAGCACAATATTCACTTGGGCGCGCAACACGCCGTCGATCATCGAGAGCGTGTGGGCGACTTCTTCCGACAGCGCGTGGACGAAGCGGATGCGCTCCTCTGAGGGTGACGAAACGAGCCCCGACTTTTTGAAGACCTGTCCCATGTCCGCGTACTCGTCCTTGGGATATCCCTGTGCGCTGAGCGTTTCGACCGCTTGGGCAAATGACGCCGACGGGACGCTCAGATTCCAGGTTCCCTCTTCTTCGCCAGCGACCTTCGTCGCGCTGATTCCGGCGCGGGCCAACAACGCCATCATTTCATTTGCGTCGCGCTCGTGGAGATTCGAATAGAGCGCCTCCTTGCTGCAGCCTCCCGCCGCGCAGAGAACGATCGTCAACGCGAGCCAACGTGCGACGTCCATTGTACGAAGCGACCCTCGCGATCAGCCTTGATTGCGGAACATCGTTTGCACGCCGCTGGACGTCTTATCGGCCATTTTCGTGGTAATGTCCTGTTCGATGCCCATTTGCATCACCTCGAACTGCAGCTTCATCATCTGTTCCATGCTCATCTCGCCGCCAGAGTTGATCAGCGTCTGCTCGATGCGGTCGGCGCGAACGTCGTAATTTGTCTTGAGCTTTTCGATGCCGTTAAGGATGCTATCGCCCAGCGACGGATTGCCGGCAGCCTGCGTGCCGGCAGCCTGCGTCTCGCCGACTTGAGTGGCCTGGAATGACGTTTCGGTGGGTTGAACTCCCTGCGTGGCGCCATCCTGTGAACCGTTCAGCGCCTGTTCAAATTGCATTTGGTCGGCGTGGTCGACCTCCGCTGGCGCGCCTGCCGCGCCTTGATGAAGGGACTGCTCGGCAACGTGTTCGGTGATCTTGCTGGCAACGGGATCCATGGTGGGGCCTCCTCGCGTTTCCGCGTGAGCGTTCGCTACTGGTCCGCGGGATTCAAAATGGCGTCGGCCATCGCTTTGGCCTGCGGGTCGTCGCCGTTGGCGACCACTTCCCGCAAAATCGCCGCGCTTTCATTGTTCATGCCGGCCATCTGCAGCGAGAGACCCAGAAACGACAAAATCAGCTCGCTGTTGGGGAATCGCTGCGCCGCTTCTCGCAGGGTCGCGACGGCTTCGGCCGACTGCCCGGCATTGAGTGCGGCAACGGCCCGGCCGATCGCGGGCGCCTCGTTGTCCGGTCGCGCCGCTTCGACGCCTGCGAAGATTCGCTCCGCAAACGGGGCCAGGCCGTGGCCCGCCGCGACGTAGCCAACTTCCATTAGCTTCTGCAAAACGTCGGCATTGACGTTCACGTGGTTTGCTCCATTTCAGAACCATCGCCGCCGCGCACGTCGCTCGGAGTCGGCGTGAGACGGTCAGTTCTACTTCGTCGTTATCGCATGTTAGAAACCGTGCTTTTCATGGCGTCGCCCATGGACTTCATGATATTCGACTGGAGGTTGACCATCATGGACCAATTCTGCACGTCGAACTGCAGGGCGAGCATCTCCTCGTCGGAGAGATCCTTGCCCTGGGCGGCGCCGATCTTGCTGCGGAGGTCGCCGCCCGTCCTGGTAAGCCCGGCGTTCAGGGTGTTGTTGATGCTGGAAATGTCGATTGCCATGGAAGTCCCTCAACAAGGAAGGCGAGGATTGGGAGATCGAGGAAGGGATCATTCTGCGACTGCAGACGGGGATCCGTCCGGCGACGGAATTGCCCGCTCTACATCTCAATTCGCCAACATGCGCCGCATTCTGCGCCGGTTCCAAAAACTTATCCGCCGTGCACGCCTTGCCAGACCCGTTTCACCACGGCGACGCCCGCCGTCAGGGCGGCTTGGAGCTTTTGGGCGGCGTCGAACTCGGCGGGGGCCAGGCCCGCGTCGATCTGCCGCTTCAACTCCTGGATCTGATGATCGAACTGCTCGACGATCTCGTCGCGATACGTGCCCGCCGCATCGGCGGCGAGGCGATCTTCCATCTCGACGAGATTCATTGCTTGGGGCATTTGTCAAATCCCAATTCGGACAATGTAAACCGAGGCGCCACGGGCCAGTACCACGCGATCCTTCTCGATCTCCTTCACAGTGTAGCCGCTTTCCAGGACCGCGCCCCGAAAAACCTGCTCGCCGTTGGCCAGCGTGATGAACCGCGTATTGCCCACGCTGATGCCCTGGATGGGCGGCAGCCCGGGGCCCGCAGACGCATCGGGCTGGCTCGGCTGGGGCGGCTCTGGAGCGGTCGCGGCGACGGCCGTGGCGTCCGTGGCAACATCGGCGGGACCCTCGGGCGTACTCGCTGCGGGCTCGGCGGGCGTGGATGCGACCACGACCTTGGGGACGTTCGCAAAGTCTTCCGTGAGCGTCTCCAGTTGGGGCATATCGGTAAGAATCCGCTGTTTCACGCGATTCCACTGGCTCACATCCGTCAGGAGGCCGCCGACGATGATCTCACCGGGCTTGCCGACCGCGGCCGTGAATTGCAGGCCGTTCATGCGGAGGAAATCCTGGACCGTGGCGAGCAAGGTTTCCGCGTCGTAGACCCGCAGTCGCGTCGCGGGATCGAGTGCCGTTACGGCCTCGCGAATCGCCCGTTTGTCGGCCGGCGTGGGAACATGACCCGTCACGATGAATCGGCCGTGTTGGTCCCCGACCGCAACGCTTTCCCCGAATCCCAGCTTATCAACGGCCGCCTGCAGGGCCGCCTGCTGGACTTCGCGGCTGACGATGGGAACAGTTGGCTGCTCGCTGAACACCAGCCACAGGATCAACGCCACCGTCGCGACTGCAAGGGCAAAAAGCCCCAGGGCGACCGCCCAGATGCCACGGTTTTTGGGCCGGTCCGGCCGGGTCGGGACGGCGGGGGGAGCAGACGCCGGGACGACGGGGGAAGTGGGTTGCTCCGACTCGGCGAGCGGATCGTCGTCGTCGGGTCGATCCGCTTCGTTCCGAGCCGCCGCGGGGATCGGCGGCGGCGCAACCGGCGCATCCGGCAGATTTACGGCGGGCCACTTCGATTCGGCGGGGCCGATGGCGAGGTGCGTGCTCCCCAACGTGAAGCACTGATAGGGCGCGAGCTGGGCGCCATCGGTTCCGGCGCCTGCAACCAGGATTGACGCGCCGTCCAGAGCCTGGCACGTCACCGAATTGCCCCGCACTTCCAGCCGTGCGTGGCGCGGAGCCACATAGTCGTCGGTCAGCACGATCTCGCTGGCGTCGTCGCTGCCGATGACGTAGTCGCCGTCGGCAAGCAACACTTCGCCGCCGGCGTGGGAACCGGAAAGCACCTTCAGCAGTTGGCGCGACGCGGCGGAATCCATGACGCGATCGTACTAAGTTCTCGGCTCGCGGGCCAGAATTGCCATGTCCTGGCCGCGAAGGCGGAGTCGCGGAGCAAGGGCCCCGTTGTCGCGCCCGCTGGCGATGGCGGTGGGCCATCAGCAATGATCGGCTGGCACTTGGAGGCGAGTCCGCTGCAGATTGTGCATTCGATTCAAGTGGGGCGACCTCACGGCGGATTAATCGGTGCGGCCAAACTCAATGACGCATCGTCCGCGCGTCACGGCCTTTTGGAAAACAGGGCTTTCAGCGCGCCGCGGAAGCCGCCAGCCTGTTCTTTGTCGTCCGTTATCGGCGACGCTGCAGCGGAGGTTGCCTGCTGCGCCGGTATCGGCGCCGTCCGATAGTTTTCGAGCGCTTGGGCAAACTCTGCGGCCGAGGAGTACCGGTTTTCGGGGGCCTTGGCGATCGCCTTCAGGCAGATCGCCTCTAGCCGCGGGTCGATTCCCGGCACGTGCGTAGCGAGCGGCGGCGGCGCGTCCGACACGATGCTGCCCAAGAGGGTGGCCAGATTGCCCGAAAAGGGCATCCAGCCGGTGAGCAGCTCGTACAGCACCACGCCCAGGCTGTACACGTCGGACGCGGGGCCGACAGAATCGGTTTCGCCCATGATCTGCTCGGGCGCCATGTAGCCGGGCGTGCCGACCATCGCGCCGCTGGGGGTGAGCACGGTGTGCTGGGCCTCGGTCCAGCGGGCCATACCAAAGTCGGTGACGATCGGCTCGCCGGCGGTGGTGATCATCACATTGCCGGCCTTGAGATCGCGGTGCAAGATGCCTGCCTCGTGGGCCGCGTGAACGCCGCGGGCCACCTTGGCGACGATCTCGACGGCCCGTTCGGCGGTCAGCTCCGTCGTCTGCTGCATCCACTCGGCCAGCGAGCAGCCGTCGATGAACTGCATCGCCAGGAAGATGCGGCCGTGATGCTCGCCGATTTCGTGGACCTGGCAGACGTTGGGGTGGTTGATGGCGCCCGCGGCCTGAGCTTCGCGCTTGAGCCGTTTGATCGTCGTCTCCATTTCACTGGGGACGATGAAGGGGAGTTTGAGGGCGATCTGGCGACCGCCGTCGGCGTCTTCGGCAAGAAAGACGGCCGCCATGCCGCCTTCGCCGAGCTTTCGCACGATGCGGTAGCGGCCGACCGTCTCGCCGGTCTGGCCGGCGGGCTCTTCGGCGGCGGCGTCGCGCGGGCCGCCGACGGTGTCGTCGCGGCGGGCGACGACCGTGTCGCTAGCTCGGGGGCGAGGAGTGGGAGCGGGCATGGGATCAATCGTAGCGGATCGCGTGGGGAGGGGGCAGGAGTCAGGGTTCGGGGTTCAGGGTTCAGCAGGGGAATAGCCCCCGGCGCAAGCCGCGGGTTCGCGGAGTCGTGCGGCGGTCGTGGATGGGCTGAGGCGGCGATTTTTGTCGCGAAACAACGTTTTTTGCGACATAAATCGCGGGGCTGGGGGGGAACAGATTCACCGCAGAGGACGCGGAGGACGCGGAGAAGACGTTTTGAACTGCTCCAGCGCCGCTCAACAGCGTTCATCGGGCGAGAGATTCACAGCGTTCCCAATATGCGGCGATGAGCGCTTCTCAGCGGCGGCTTGTCTTTCCGGCTCTGTTTCCTCCGCGATCTGGTGCGGTAAGTTCCTTGCATCAATGAACAGATGCACCCTGCCACGATGGCTGGCCTAAAATCTAGCCACAATTTGCTAACGACGCATTCGTTGGCCAACGCCGACCGATTTTCGCCCACTCTATTTCGCCGATCGTCGGCGGAAGGAGCGGTCTGATCTGTGACGTTCGTTGAATTTCGGGGTAGTCTGTCTATTGAGCGGCGGGCAGGCGAATCTCATTTGGCGTTCCAGGATGCGAGAATGGAGAACCAAGCAAAGATCGAGGATTTTCGGATTCCGACTGAGAGCGAGCTTCAGGCGGAACATGCGGCGGTGAAGGAATTCATCGAGGAGTCGGGGCAACTCGGGACGGCATACTACGTCGAGGTGGACCTCAAGCTCGTTCCGCGCGGCCGTGAGTTTCTGGATGCGCCGCCTGAGGCCGCAGCGCGGATCGTGCTAGCCGCGATGGAACAGGCACGCCATTGGGATGGGATGGCGGCGCGCCTGCGCAATCAAGGATGCACCCTGCGAGAGCAAGTCAATGCTTATCTTCAACCCGGCTGGGCGGATGTCACTCGGAAATCCCTAGCGGCGCGGTCCCTCGTGAGGGAGCTCACGCGGCGCAAGCTGCCATTCTCGCGAGGCGATTTGCTACAGATACTGCAATGGTACGAATCGGCTGATGGCTTGAGCCTGCACGGGCTGCCCGCCGGCAACATGGTTCGTGCGCTGCAGTCGTATGTGCAATCGAACGAAGTCGACGCGGAGTTTTCCAAGGCCCTGCAGCAGTTTGCCGATCGACTCCGGTCTGCTTGTGACAAGAACGTCACACGCCTTGCCGCCGCGGTCGAGCAACTGATTCCGCATCGCATTGAAGCCAGGTAAGACGCGGTCGAGGAGTTGCTCGCACGGAACCCGCCGGCGACGCCGTCGATGGCGGGAACGCCGGCCGTGCTGACGCTACTGAAACGCTCCCTGGGAATGCTGACCGCTGAGGACCCGACGGAAGCAACCGCGGTTGGTCTCGATGCGTTTCCGTTGCGCGTGGATTCTCCTCTGGGGAAGGAACATCATGTGCTGAGCGAAGTCCTCGAAGAGCTTGTCGCGGAGCGGCACGATCGTGGGAACGTACGAGAACTCGATCGCGTCAAGGAGCTTTCCCAGGCGAGCGACGAGGCCGCGGCGGCGACATTTCTGGCGGCGGCGGAACGCGACATCCAGTTGCTCTTCGCGCCGGTCGACGGACCTTGGCGGCTACGGTACGCCTCGGGGGGGGATCGTGGGGGCCGTGCGTTCCCAAGGCGCGTCCTGGTCGCGGGACGAGACATTCGACGCCATGCTTTACCTCGCCGTGCGCCGGCATCCCCAACATTTCGGCGCGGTCAACGCGCGGGAGTTCATTGCGTCGGCGGAGCGGCACGCGGCCGAGAGAGATCTTGCGGAGGGCGAACGCTATGTGTTGTCGCTATTTCGCGACTCTCTGGCCCAGAGTGCGGCCCGTGGTTCGGCGTCCGACGAACTCCGTCGGCTGACGCGATTGATCGACGACGGCGCGTTGTTCTGCCTGGCGCCGGGCGAGGCGTGGGCCGACGCGGTCAATGATGAGTACTCGCAGTGGCCGCGCGACGAGCGCAGCAAGTGGGATGTGTTGATGGCTCACGCCTTAACGGCCACGTCGTCGCGGCCCTCGAAGAAATGGCTCAAGACGGCGGGCGAGGCAATCATCGCCATCGGCCAAGATGCCGTTGCCGAGAGCCTGGACCGATGGTTGCCGTTGGTGTCGCACGGGCAAAGCGTTCGCGCGGGTGGTGACGGGGCAGGTCGCCTGCGGGGCCCGGCAGGCATCATGCACGACGAAAACGCGACGGTCCTCCGCGGTCTGCTGTGGATCGTCCCGCTCCTCGAGCGGCGTCAGGACCTCGCGCGGCTTGTCTCGGACGTGACGCTTTCGGCGTACAAGAAAGTCCCCGGCATAGGCCCCCGCGCAGTCAAGGTTGGGAATGCTGGCGTCTATGCTCTCTCCGAGCTCGGGTCGGTCGAGGCCGTCGGGCAACTGGCTGTGCTGAAGGTGCGGGTGAAGTTCGGCACGGCGCAGAAGGAAATCGAGAAGGCGTTCAGCAAGACCGCCGAAGCGTTGGGGCTGCCGCGCGATGAGATTGAAGAGATGGGCGTCCCCACGTACGGCCTGACGGAGGTGGGCCGGCTCACGGAATCGATTGGCGAATACCAGGCGGAGATTCTCGTGACAGGATCGGATGCCGCTCTAGGGTGGCGTGACGGCAAAGGCAAGCAGCTGAAGTCCGTGCCTGCCAAGGTCCGCACCGATCACGCGGATGATCTCAAGGAGCTGAAGCAATCGCTCAAGGATATCCAGTCGCTGCTGCCCGCCCAGCGCGATCGGATTGACTCGATGTTTCTCGCTCAGCGGAGCTGGCCGATTGCGACCTGGAAGCAGCGCTACCTCGACCACCCGCTCGTCGGCTCGATCGCCCAGAGGCTCATCTGGTGCGTCGATGGGACGCCCGCGCTGTTTGTCGAAGGGGCGGCCACGACCGTCGACGGTTCGCGCCTGGAGCACGGCGCCACCGCAGAGATCACGCTGTGGCATCCGATCGGTCAGCCGGTGGAGCAGGTGCTCGCCTGGCGCGAGCGACTCGAGTCGCTGCGGCTGACCCAGCCGTTCAAGCAGGCCCACCGGGAGGTGTATTTGCTGACGGCCGCGGAGGAACGCACGGGGACGTATTCGAATCGGTTTGCCGCGCACATCGTGCGGCAGCATCAGTTCAACGCGTTGTGTGCCGCGCGGGGGTGGAAGAACCAGCTTCGGCTGATGGTCGACGCAACGTATCCGCCGCCCACCAGGCAACTTCCCGAGTGGGGGCTGCGGGCGGAATTCTGGGTGGACGGGATCGGCACGGAATACGGAACCGACACCAACGACTCGGGGAGTTTCCTGTATCTGGCCACCGACCAGGTGAGATTCTACCGCCGGGGGGCGGCGGAGAGCTGGGCCCAGGCGGGGGGCGGGCAGTACACGAGTGCAGCGGCCGGCGCCGGCGAGGAGAATATCAACGAGCCGCTGCCGCTGGAGGAGATTCCGCCGCTGGCGTTTTCGGAGGTCATGCGGGACGTCGATCTGTTTGTCGGCGTCGCGTCGGTGGGCAACGATCCGCGGTGGCAGGACGGCGGCGGCCAGGGACGTTACCACGACTACTGGACGGCGTATTCGTTCGGCGACCTCTCGGCGACGGCGAGCACGCGGAAAGAGGTGCTCGAGCGACTGGTTCCGCGGCTGAAGATCGCGGATCGCTGCTCGTTCAGCGACCGATTCCTGGTGGTGCAGGGGGATCGACGCACGTACAAGATCCATTTGGGCTCGGGTAATATCCTCATGGAGCCCAACGACCAGTACCTTTGCATTGTGCCTGATTCGAGAACCAAGGCCGACGACGGCAGCATGTTCTTGCCATTCGAAGGGGATCGCACGTTGTCGATCATCTTGAGCAAGGTGCTGTTGCTGGCCGATGACAGGAAGATTAAGGACCCGACGATCCTGCGGCAGATCGACCGCTGACGTTGCTTTGCCGGCGACAATTATCTGTTTTGGAGAGGAGGCGAAGGATGTCCGTCACATTGACCGTGCGCGACGAAACGACGGCTGGCGTCACGTACCACGAGATGCCGCTCGTTCTGCCTTCGGAGCGGATCACGATCCGCGAGTTGATTCGCGAGCGGGTCTATCAGGAGGCGCAGGATTTCAACCGTGCACAGAATGCCGAGGTTTTCCGGGGACTGGTTCAGCCGACCGATACGGAACGGGTCTTGAACGGCGACCACACGGAGTACCGCTTCAAGAAATCGCGCATGATCGACTGGAAGGAACAGTTCGAGCGCGCCGTGACGGCGTTCGAGAACAATGGGTTCTTGGTGCTGGTGGGCGATCGGCAGGCGGAACGCTTGGACGACGAAGTGACGATTGGGCCAGGGGCGGACGTGGCGTTTGTCAAGCTGACGCTGCTGGTGGGCGGGTGAGCGGTTGATGTTTTCGCACGTTGAAATCTCGCGGCTACCGCGAGCCGAAGCGTGTCGCGCGGCAGATCCTCGACTCGATGGGCTGAGTTTAGTGGCAGCTGCAGCCTCTTACGGCTGCGCCTCCGCGGTCGCTGCAGCCCGCAACCGCCGCCACTCCTTGGCGCTTACGCGGCGAGCTGCGAGCGGGCTTGTTCAACCGTCTGCCGCAGGGCGGGCTCAAGCCAGTCGGCGCCCGCGAGCCAATCGAAGCCGGCCTTCAGGCTGGCGTCGGTCATGCCGGTGATGCGCGCGCCGGCGTGGACCATCGCGGCGGCGATGGTCAGAAAGTAGAGCGCGTCGGCCAATTTGCCCTGCGGCGTGGCGCTGAGCGTGAACCGCTGGACGTTGGCCCATTCCTTGAGGTGCTCGAGCACTTCGACGCGGGGCGATTCGTCGGACAGGTAGTTGCGGATCGGGCCCGTGGCGGTGTAGTCGTAGCCGAGGAGTTTGCGGACGTCGGTGTCCAGAATGTCGGCGACCCAGGAGTCGAAGCCGCCTTCAGCGATCACGGCGCCCCAGTCGAGCATCGACTCGACTTGAGTCGGCGCGACGGCGGCGCCTTGCGTGAGGCGTTGCCAGAAGTAGGTCTTGCGTGGGTTGTCGTCGGCGCGGATCGCCTCGTCGCTGGGCGCGAGCGGGCCCGCGGTGCGGCACGTGGCCAGCACCTGCTGCAGCTCGGCGATCTCGCGCTCGACGGCCTGCACGATCGTGTGCTCGGCGAGTTGGCGGGTGGCGCTGGCCTTGGCGTCGCCGGCGGTGCGCGATTCGGCGACGATGGCCGTCGTGGCCTGCGGGCCCGACTGCACGATGTACTCGCGCACCAGGTCGCGGAGCGTGCGGGCGAACTGGCGTTTGGCGGTGACGAGCAGGTTCATCGCCGCCTTTTCGCCGGCGAGGCCGAGGTCCGCCGCGAGCGTGACGTAGTCGGGGGCCTCAGCGTCTTCGAACAGGGGCGCCAGCACGCGGCGATCGAAGATGGTCCAGCGGGTCATTTCGCCGGTCGATTCACACTCCTCGTGCATGGCCGCGAGCGTTTCGGCGAGCACGCCGAGGGCCCAGGCCCGTTCGAAGGCGAGGCTGGGGCCCTCGCCGCCGGGCACGTCAGTTCCCTCGCCGGCGTCGAGGCTGCGGAGCTCCTTGGGGGCGCGTTTGGCGGCGGTGTTGTAGCGGTGCTTCGAGATGGCAAAGCGGTCGAGCGCGGTCAGCAGGAGCGTGCGGAATTTGCCTTTCGTGCGGTCGGCGATGGCCAGCAAATTCTTGTCGAGGATTTCGAGGATGAAGTCCTGCAGCAGGTCCTCGGCGGCTTCGGGGGGCACGCCCTTGTAGCGCAGATGGACGAACATGGGCTGCCAGTAGCGCTCGAGCAGATGATTCATCGCGGCGCGAGCGATGATCGGCGAGCTTTGCCCCGCCATGTCAACCAGCAGCCACTGGGTGGAGGGAAACTGCGACATGGAAGTCCTCGCGAAATTCTGCGGAGCTTGGGCCCCGACGATGGCGCAGAATGGGGCGTGGCGCCGCGAAGCATCCGGTGAGGCGCCTCGATTGGCCGAGTGCACCAAGCCGGCTTCAGCCGCGAATGATTGTATTTGCGTGCGGCGGAGCTAGATTGAGTGCGGCGCGGAGGGCGTCGAGAACCTGGATTCAGCTTGGTTTCAACCTGGATTCTCCGGAATTTCCGCCAATTCTCGCCCATTTGAGGTCACGGTGCAATGACACCCATCGACTCGACGGACCGCTCGATCAGTCCAACTTTGTCGGCTGCGGCGCTTGAGCGGTTGCGCGACCCGTCGTTCGACGCGGCCGCCGTCTTGCTTGCGTTGTCGGCCCAGCAGTTGGGCATCATGCAGGCGACGCTTGTTAATCAGCTCACCGGCGCCCGCAGCCAGGTTGGCAAGATCGCCGATATGGGCGCCGCCTCGGTGGAGGCGGGGCGGCTGCGGGAGCGAGTCATTGCGGGCGAAGATGCGTCGATTCAGCAAGTCTTGGCCGAAGTGAAGTCGTTCGGTAGTAAATATCAGGGCGGCAGTCAGTCGTCGCTCACGGTGAGCGAGGCCGACAACGAGCGATTGAAGCAAGCAGCCGCGTGGGCGGCCGAGCGGGGCTACACGATTGAGCCGATGACGCGGCTGAAGCCGCCCTCGCAGGCGGAGATCGACGCGGCGAAGACAGCGGGGCTCGATCCGCCGGAGCCGCAGCTCGTGGCCGACGAAGCCGCCGTCAGGCGCAACCTTGAAGCGCTGACGACCTATCAAACCGACGTGCGGCTGGGCATCGCCGATAACCGCGCGATTCGGCGGGAGCTGGCCGGAGCGCAGGGGGCGGTGGGGCTCGCCGGCCGGTTGCAGGGACTGGGTTACGATGCCGAGATCGAAACGCTGGCCGACCTGGAGGCGGCTGCCGGCGGTCTGCAGCGGATGGCGCTCGACGCGCTGGAGACGTTGGCGCAGTCGTCGGATCGCTTGAAGCGACTTGCCGACGAGATCGGCGCCAAGGGGACGCAATTCGAGCAGCTTGTGAAGCAACAAGAGGTCGCGCCTCGGCCCCAGGACGAGGCCGACCGCTTGAAGGCCGAGCTGCGGCTGCAAGAACTTCAGGAAGCGCTCCGGGAGATCCTGGAGGATTACGCCGCGGCGCTTGCCGGCATCGAGGCCCAGGGAATGGGAGTTCGCCTGTCCGGCGAGCTCGTAGCCCATCTCGTGGGCGATCTTTCGGACGCCCAACGCGCCAAGGTTCAACACGACCTGACCGATTGGCAAGCAAAGTTTGCTGCCGAGTTTAGTCACGCAGCCGCCTCGGGCCCGGGCCATCGCTCGGTGGCCGACATGCGCAGGAGTTACCTATGACTGGGAGTTGATTTCATGGCCCCCTCCCCTGCGGGGAGAGCTTCGAAAAGGGGGCGAACTGAGTACGCGGTGCAATCCCTCCCCTAGCCCCTCCCGAGCGAGGGGGGATTTGGGATCTCGTTAGGCCATCACAGCCGTTATGTACGGAGAGACGCCATGCTGGTTGAAGAATTTGCAAAGAAACACGATCTGTGCCCGGCCGGGCACGACATGATGCGGCCGTTTTTGAAGAAGACGGTGCGTGAGTGTTGGGAGGATGCCTCCCTGGCAGCGCGGGGGACTTGGGTGTTCTGGGTGGCCTCTCGCGCGTCGCTCGATCCCAAGGCGATCGTTCGCTGCGTGGTGAAATGCGCTCGCGAAATCCCGCCCACGATGCCCGATCCATCGGCGGCGAGCGCGATTCTCGATGAGATTGAAGGCTGGTGCGATGGCCGAAAGTCGCGCGACGAAGTGCGTGCCGCGGGCAAGACGGCCCTTGCCCAGTCGGAAGCCGCGATCGCAGACGATCGGTCGTACAACGCCTGGTTTGGCATTTACTATGCGGCGAAGTGCGTCGATGCCACGACCAACTCGCCCGGCGCCTCGGGGGCCATCGCGCGAGCGATGGAAAAGGCCGGCAAAGGTTCCGTCGCCGAAGCCGAGGCCCGCTATGCAGCCATCGTGCGGTCGGCGATCTCTTGGAGCGATCTTGAGTACGCGATCGGCCAGAACAAGCCCTCGCCGCTGCCGCGCGCTGCGGAGACCGAAGAAATCCAGGAAAGGACGGAACAACTGCTCGCGGAATACAAGAAGGCCCTGGCCGGGACCGAAGCCGCCTGTGCCCAACTGGATGGCTTCTGCAAAGAGCAGAAGTTTTCGCTGGACGGGGTGAGCCGGTTGCTGGGCGCCGACGGCGCCGACGGCGTGCGCGACCTGGTCGAAGCCGCGGTGGGCAGCATGACGGCGGCGGACAATCGGACCGAGACGGCTCGTCCGTCGGAGGCGCCGAAGGCGCCCAAACGGGGCCGCATGATGGTTTGAGCGGCCAAAGCGGCGCAGACCGGGGCCGCGCACGGCGAATCCCCGGGTGTTACGCGAACAACTTCCTCCACTTTCGATTCAATAGGCAGGTGTACTATGGGCAACCCGCAAACAATTGCTCCGTCGGTCGGCGCCGGTGGATTCAAGTTCGGCGAAACCTGGGTCGGCGATTCGAAGGATGCTTGGGTCACCGGCCTCCCGGCGGATCTCAAGGCGGCGTTCGACAAGCTCGACTCGGCGCCGCCGGAACAGCGGGCCGCGCTCGCCGAGGCCCTGGTGAAGGACGGGCTCGCGGCATTCGACAAAGCGGCCAAAGAAGCCAAGGTTCCGCCCGAGCAGGCGGCCCTGTGGCGCGAAGCGGTCGAAGATTCGCTCCGTGGCTCGGCGGGCACGGTGTTCATGAACCGCATCTCGGCGGAGAAGATCAAAGGACTGTCCATCGAGGAGCTGATGTTCTTCGTCATGAGCGAACGGACCAAGGGCCTCGATCGCCAGATCCGCGCCTTCGCCGAAGAGATTCAGAATCGCAACAACCTGATGGAGTATGCCAACAACATGCTCTCTCAGGCGCGGAACATGTACGCCGGGTTGGGTGATGATGAAAGCGCCGCGATGCCGGCCGAGATGGTGGGCTTCTTCGAGAGGAACGGGATCTCGCTGCCGACCTCCGAAGGCCGTACGACGGCTGTGGCCGGCGCGACCGACGACCCCGCGGCGGCGATTACCGATGCGGACGCCGCGATCACGCAGCTTAAGAGCGACAAGAAGGGGGCTGACAACGCGTGTATCAAGCGGGACTGCTCGGAAAAGCTGCTCGACTTCTGCACGAAATACGGCATTGAAGTTCCCAACAAGGGGAAGAATCTCAAGCTGAGCGACTTCGACACGCTGGAAGGCCGGATCAATACCTTCAAGTCGGAGATGAAGGTGAAGCAAGAGGCTCAGTCGAAGGCCTCGACCACGGACGGCAAGCCGGCCGACCCCGCCTCGGCGCCCAAGACGCTGACCCGCGACGAGTGGGACGCGGCGGTGCAGAACGTGAAGGGCTTCCTGGAAGGGCTCAACAACCAATCTGAACTCGACATGATCAAGTACCAGTCGGTGATGTCGAAGTACACCTCGGGCATCGAGATGCTGTCCAACACGATGAAGAAGCTGGCCGACAACAAGCAGGCGGTCGTGCGGAACATGGGTTAGATGTGAGGGCGCCGCGGGCCGAGTTCGACCTGGCCCGCGGCGATTTTTGATCGTCGTGGCGTGCTAACCCGACAGTCGACCGGCGCGAGCCGGGCGGGCCGGCAGCGGAGGGCCGCGGCCGAGCCGGCCTGGCGTGGCGCCGTTTTCTCGCTTTCGGGCGGGGCCGTTCAGGTGTTTCAAGCGGAGAGGTTTTGGGAGGGCGCAGCGTCTTGCTCCGGGGCAGACTGGGCGCTGAAGCGGCCAGTCCGAAGGAGGTGGAAGGGGGTGGGCGCTGCCGGCCTTCAGGTGGTCTCACAACATTCCCGCCTAGCTTAAGAATCTGATCAGCCTTGTTTGGGCGGAACAGGCGACTTGTCCGCCGCCAAAAGAGTACACTCAACACCCCGGCGCCGGCCGCTTTTGCCGGCGCCCTTACCGAAATTGGAGCCGCCCTATGCCTGCCGCCAACGTCGCCGATCCTGGCTTTGATATTTCGCAACTCAACGTCGATAACATCGACGAGGCCCAGTTTCAGGGCCTGGTCGACCGCTTCCTGACCCAAGGGGCCACCTTCAAACAGCTCAAGGGCTTCACCGAGGACGAGATGGAGGCGGTGTACTCGGTGGCCTACAACCTTTTCCAGAACGGCAAGCTGGACGACGCCGAGAAGGTGTTTCGCTTCCTGTGCTTCTTCGATCACCTGGCGCAGAAGTACTGGCTGGGCTTGGGCGCCTGCCGCAAGGCGCTGAAGAACTTTGCCGGCGCGATCGATTGTTTCGGCCTGGCGGGGATGCTGGACCTGAAGGATCCGCGGCCGGCGGTGCAGGCGGCCGAGTGCCACATCCAACTGGGGAACCGCGACGAGGCGATCAGCGCGCTGAACGCGGCGATCGGCTTCGGCGGCGAGAATGCGAAGTTCGCGGCGCTGGTCGACCGGGCCAAAATGATGCTGAAGGTGCTCGAGCAGGGGCCGGCGAAATCGTAGCCGCGCCGGCGGCCGGTCACGCGCAGAACGTCCCGTGCGCGTGCGAATCTCCTCGTGCAGCCGTCTCCATTCCGCGGGACGGCCGGTAAGCCAGAACAACGAAGGACCCCTGCCATGACCTACATTTCCGGCGCCTCGAACACGCCGTCCACGCTGGCCGACTACGGCATCTCGTCCGAGCAGATCGAGCAGCTTCACGCGTTTTTCCAAGACACGCAGGTCAGCTACAAGGACGACGACGGCAAGACCGTCACCCGCAGCGCCTCCAGCCTGCTGGACGAGCCGACGCTCGATCCCGACCAGGCGCTCGCGCTGTTGCAGGCGATTTCGGCCAAACTCCGTGGCCAAAACACCCAGAGCGCCACCGAGACCGTGCAGGCCAATAAAGAGAAGCAGGAGAAACTGCACGACGAGCGGATGGAGAAGCTGATGGAGTCGATCAAGACGGCCGCCGACGCGAAGAAATCGGGCGAGATCGGGCAAGTCTTCGCCTGGATTGGCGTGGCGCTGGCGCTGATCGCCGCGGTGGCCACGGCGGTGCTGACGTTCGGCGCCGGGGCGGGAGCGAGCGCGCTGATGATTGCCGGGTGCATTGCGGCGATCACCGGGGCGTGCCTCGCCACGACGACGCAGGTCGTCTCGTCGATCCCGGGCGCCTTGGAGGGCATGGGGCAGGACGGCCAGAAAGCGTTTATGTACACGATGATGGCGCTGCAGATCGCCGCGGCGATCGTGTCGCTGGGCGCCGGCATCGGCACGGCCGTCAATGCGGCCAAGGCCACCGCCGACGTGGCCGTGGAAGCCACGAAGATGATGAAGATGGCGACGATCGTGAGCAACACGTCTCAGGTGGCCGGCGGCGTGACCGAGGTGGCCGGCGGCGCCGCGAACATCGCCCGCGCCGAACAGCAGCACAACGCCGACATGATGCGGGCCGACATGCAGGAGATCGCCAAGTTCATCAAGCAACTGCAGCAGAGCGACGAGAAGGAAATCGAGTTCATCAAGACGCTGCAGGAGATGACCGACAAGGCCTGGCAGATCGTGGCCGGCGCGTCGAAGGACATGATGGACGCCCGCACGGCGGTCGTGCAATTCTCGCCCGCCTAAGCAGAGCGGCCGCGGGGAATGCGTATCCCGCATCGAGGTCGCACTGCTCGCCACGAATCAAAACTTCAAGACAAAGGAACGAGTCATGAGCGTCAATTTTCATACCGTGGGAAACACGTATCAGCCCTACGGCGCGGGCGGCGCGGACAATGTGAAGAACGCCCCGGTGAGCGAAGAATACCTGACGATCATCAAGGAGTTTGGGCTGGAGGACACCGCGGCCCTGCGAAACGCCTTCGCGGGCAATGCCCCCCGCGGCGCCGACATGGGCAGCCTGCTGTCGATGTCGAACAAGCTCGACGGCATGAGCGGCTCGATGGCCGACGTGTTCACGGTGATGCTGCTGATCGCGCGGATGTCGCAGGAAAACAAGAAGACTTCGCAAGAGCTGCGCGACGTTCAGCAACAGGGCCAACTCGCCGATATGCAGCTCGCGGCGGACAAGATTCGCGAGGCCGCGGACTTCGCCCTGGCGGCGGGCATCGTCAGCGGCGTCATGCAGATCGGCAGCGGCGCCATCTCGATCGCCGGCGGCCTCAAGGGGCTCTCCGATCTCAAGGGCATCAGCTCCGGAGCGAAGCCCGACGTCGACGTCGACACGACGTCGACCACGCCCTCGACCACGCCGTCCTCTAAGCCGTCCGCCACGACGTCGCCCGATCTGGGCTTGGAGAAGATCCGAGCCCAGGGACGCGTCTTCGACGGCTCAGGCCAGGTCGTGGGCGGGCTGGGAAGCGCGATTTCCGCCGGCCTGACCCGTGCGAGCGAGGAAGCTCGCGCCGAGGAGAAGGAATACGACATCCAGGCCAAGCAGCACGAGATGCTGGCCGAGAAAGAGGCCGACTTCATGAACTTCAACAAGGACATGATCCAGAAGGTCGCGCAGATCATGAAGGACCTGATCCAGCTCAACACGGAAAGCGAAAAGGCGGCGGCGACGATCTAGGCCAACCGGGAAAGATCGGAATTACCACAGAGGACACAGAGAGCACAGAGGGGAATATTACTGCGTTTATCAGCGGTTCGTCCTCGTTCTTCTCTGTGTCCTCGGTGCACTCTGTGGTGAACCTCCCCGCATTGAAATTGGGAGCGAACGTGTCGAAGCTTACCGAATTTGTGGCGGAGCTGGCTCGTTCGCTCGGCATGGACGAGCTGGCGCCCGACGACGAGGGCGTTTACGCGATCGTGTTCGATGGGAACCTGGAGATTGAGGTGTTCCCGATGGGGCAGTCGCGGTTCTTGCTGCGATACAAGCTGCCCGCCGTGCCGGCCGACGATGAGGAGCGAACCTCGTTACTGAAGTCGTGCCTGCAACGCAGTCTGGCTTATCTGCGCGAGGCGCCGGCGGCCGTCACGCTCGATGCGGCGTCGAACCGGCTGTGGCTGTACCGTGCTGCCGATGCTGGCGCCCTGGATGCGAACTCGGGGCTGGAGCTGCTGGAAGAATTTGTGAATCTGGCGGAGATGTGGAGCCGCTTCGCGCCGGAGCCGAAAGCGATGGGATTCGGAGCGCTGCCGTTCAATATGATGATGCGGCCGTAGGCGGCGAGCCGGGCAAGGCGCGGCTGTCAAGGAAGCGCGGCGGCGTCGCGCGTGGCCGTTAAACTCTTTGCGGCTTCTCTTGCCTGCCGCGCGTGGCAAACTTTTCCGGTTACGCCGCCTGGCGCGAGTCTACCGGCTGTACGGAATCTTCTGCCCGTGCGGATTGTGCCTGTCGATACGGTTATTACGCATCTGCCGAGGGAGATGCCCCGCGCAGCCCGGCGTGCGCGCGGTTCGTATTTCGCAGCGACACCTTCCACGATGATTGCCGCTGGCATGGTTGCGATGACCTTTGACCGTGTCCGCCGCTTGCTGGGGGCGCTTGCGCTCGTCGCGGCGGTCAACGTCGGGACGGGCGTCGCCGAGCCGATCCCCTGGCCGAACCCGGAAGCGGGGTACTTCAAGGTCGCGCAGAATCAGCAGATCGCAACGCTGCTCCGCGAGTTCGCCGCCGATCAGGGTCTGCCGATCTCGCTGAGCGAGAACGTGACGGGGACGATCAGCGGTCAGTTCGGCCCCATGCCGCCGGACGAGTTTCTGGATCGCATCACGCAAGGCAATGGCTTGATCTGGTATTACGACGGGCACGCGCTGTTCGTGTACCGCAGCGACGAGATGCAGTCGGCGATGGTGCAGCTCCAAACTGCGGACGTTGCCGACGTGCAAGACAAGCTGAACCGCTTGGGCCTGCTGTCGGATCGATTTCCGATTCGCGCCCTGCCGGAAAACAGCTTGATGTACCTCATCGGCCCGCCGCGTTACGTGACGGTCGTGCAGGAGGCGGCCCAAAGCATCGATGTGAGCACCAAGACGCGCGTGCAGGTCGAGGTGACCGTCGAGGTGATCCCACTGCAAAACGCGTGGGCCGACGACCAAGCGGTTTTGTTCAACGGGCAGCAGGTCATCTTGCCGGGCGTCGCGACGATTCTGAAAAACATCGTCACGGGGCAGCAGACCCGAGGGCTGGAAGGGCGTTTGGGTCCGCTGCCTAACTTCAACCTGCCGAGCTTGCGCGGGCAGGGCTTGGGTTTGCGGCAAAACCTGTCGCTTGCACAATCGCAGCAATACGCCGTCAACGCGCAGGTGGCCGCCGCGGCGGCCGATGCGCGCGTGACCGCGTTCGAGGAAGCGCGGACCGCCGCGGCGGCCAACGCGGCCGACGCCCAGGCGGCGGCCGAAGCGGCCGTGCAGGCGGTGATCCAGGCGGACCAGCGGCTCAACGCGGTGATTATCCGCGACGTGAAGTCGCGGATGGACTACTACCGCGAGATCATTCGCGAGCTCGACAAACCCAGCGGGTTGGTGCAGATCGAGGCCCACATCATCGACGTGGACGCGAACGCGGGATACGAATTCGGCTTGCCCTACAACGGCCTATGGAGCGCCGGCGGCGACATCGACGGCGCCAGTTTAGACCTGGGACCCACGACGCCGGCGCCGAACTTTACGCTGCGGTTCACCGACAACGGCGCCACGAAGTTTCTCGCCCAACTCCGTGCTTTGGAAACGGACGGCCGGGCCCGTTTCGTGTCGCGACCCACGGTGTTAACGATCAACAACATCGAAGCCCACCTCGACAGCACCAGCACGTTCTTCGTCCGGGTCGAGGGCAACGAAGAAGTCGATCTGTTTGATGTGACCGTCGGCACGATGATGCGCATCGTGCCGCACATCATCTGCGAGCCGACGGGACGGCGCGTCAAATTGATCACGCGAATCGAGGATGGTCGCACCACCGAGGGCGAGGTCGACCAGATTCCGATCGTCGATCGCAACACGATCAACACGCAAGCGGTGCTCAACGAGGGCGAAAGCCTGCTCATCGGCGGGCTGGTCCGCGAGGAAACCTCCAAGGTGGAATCGCGAATTCCGCTGATCGGGCGGCTGCCGCTGGTAGGCCCCGTGTTCTCCAGCGTGGAGAGCCGGAAGAACAAGTTCGAGCGGCTCGTGTTGATCCGGCCGCGGATCGTCGATTTGCCTTGTCCGGGCGGCGTGGAATCGGGCCTTGTGCCGCTGGCCGGAACGCCGGCGTTCACCGGCGAACCTCTACCGCCGGGCATCGAGCTGGCTCCCGGCGAGCGGCTGCTGGCGCCCGGCGAGCGCGTGGAAACGATGGGCCCGGCGTTCGAATACGACCCGACCATTCTGGAGCCGTTGCCGCCGCTGGTTGAGTGAGCACTTGCGCGGGCGAATCACAATGGAACGACAAAGCCAAGGACGGCTGCGAGGAATCGCCTGGGCGACGGCGGGTTGCATCGCGATTGCGCTCGTGGCGGGAGCCCAGTCGGGGGAGGAGCCCATTGCTCTGCCGCCGGTCGACGGGGCGCCGATCGACGTGGAACACGCGCTGCTTGCGCGGGTGGTTGATGCCGTCGCACCGACGGGAACTGGCGCAACGACGCCGCACGCTCTGAAGACAGCGATCTCGACGGCGCTGGAAGTGCCGTGGATTCGGCGGCCGCGCAGCCACGGCGCCCGCGGCGAGCTGAGCATACTGGGCTTCGTGGCGCCGGCATCGACAGTCCAGTTTGTCATTGCCGACGAGGCGGCGGAGCCGGGCCCCTCCTTATCGCCCGTTGTGCTACTGGCCCAGCCGGCGCCCCTCGAGCCGCCAACGCAGGAGGCGCCACGCGTCAGTCTTGAGCAACCGATTCCACTGCCGGAGTCGCCGCTCGAATACGAACCGCCGCTCGAGCCGCCGACGGAAGAGGCGGCGCTCGTTGGTGCTGAGCAACCGCCGCCGCCGCCGGAGCCGCCGCTCGATGACGACCTGCCAAGCGAGCTGCCGCCGCTGCCGACGCCGCCGGTGGAGCAGGGCTTTCCGCCGTTTGTCGTGCCCGACGAGCCCGTGGATGACGCCGCCGCGCCGGCCGATGTGCCCGTGATGGTCGAACCGCCCTGCCCTTGCGAGGCAGCCGGTGGGAGCGACCCCGGCGGCTGTTCTGCTTGCAGCCCGCTCGCGGGGTGCCACGAGGATCCCGCCGCGTCGTTTCCGTCCACGGTGCACGACGACATTTTGGAGTTGTTTGCGGTGGACATTGCGCGCCGCTGCCTGTTGGCTTTGCATCCCTACGCGGCCGACGAGCCCATTCTGACGCTCGACGTCGTCGTGCGCCCGTCAGGCCATATCGTGCACACGTACGCCCGCTTGCAGTGGCATCGGCGGCATTGGTGGAATTTGCGCGGACCGGCCAAGGTGTACGAAACCGAGGTGTCCGCAAGCATCTTCTATCACCCCGATCGGCGGCGGGTGTTCGACGTCAGCTACGTCGACAATGCGTACTTTCCGTTTCGCAACGTCGACATGACTTCGCAAGTGACGGCCAGCTACAACGAGGACTTCGCGCTGCGAGACGGAACGGGGCTGCCGCCCAAGTTCTTGAGCGATCGCGTCGACGTGCTCGAACCGTACCCGGAAGCTCGCATCTTCAACTTTGGTCCGGTGCGCGAACCCGATCCGCGGGCCAAACAGTTACGCGTCGTTCGCCGCGATAGCAACGTGACGGCCAACCAGTAGGCGGCTTGGGGGGCTGGATCGCCATGTGGAGGGACGCCGCACGCATGAAACGGTCAACATCACTGTTGGCGGCTGCCGTCGCGGCGGGCTTGTGTGCGCGGTCGCACGGACAGGCGCTGATTTCGACTGCGACGCCCGAGCCGATCGTGTTTGTGCAGCCGGCGTCGTTTCAGGCGCCGACCGAGTCGGCGGACCTCACGCCGCCGCCGCAAATTCCAGCGCCAACGACGGTCGCGCCGCAAACGCCGCCCCCCGATTTGTTGCAGCAATTCAGCGCCGCCAGCGCAGCCGCCGCGACGCGAACGCGCTCCGAGGCCGCGTCTGCGCGGTTGGCCCAGGCGCCGGAGATGTTCGGCGACTCGGCGACGGTCATCGGCCTGACGAGCACGATCAGCATGATCGGGGAAAACTTAGAACTGGGTGACGTGACGACGAGCACGGAGTTTCCCGCGGGGAGTTTTGGGCTCAAAGTAAGCGACAACAACAGTCCGCTGCCGCGCGACCGCGTGTACTACCGGTTCAGCAGCTACGGCGATCTGATCAAAGTGAACTCCAGCGCGGTGAGCGCTTCGGTCAATCAGGGGTTCAGCACGCCGAAGTCGCTGCCGGTTCATACGGTCGGCTTGGAAAAGACGCTGCTGGACGGCATGGCGTCGATCGAGGTTCGCGCACCGTTCGCCGAACGGGTGAACATCGACGAGCTGTATGCGACCGACGGCTTCGAATTCTTCAGTACGGCGACGCTCTCCACGGCGGGCGAAGGCGACATGGCCGTCATCGGCAAGGCGGTCCTCGGCGCGACGGACGAAGTGCTGTGGGCCGGCGGCGTGGCGGTCGAGGCGCCGACGGGTCGCGACACGGATTTTCGCTTGGGTGATTTCGCGGGCAGGTACCGCAATGAGGCGGTTTACTTGTACCCCTACCTTGCTGCGCTTTGGACGCCAAACGACGCTTGGTTTCACCAGGCGTTCTGGGGCGTCAACGTGCCGGTGAGCGATGACGAGCTCGTGCTGTACGATCCGGTGGTTGTCGAGCAAACGATCGTCAGCCGGACGGACGTGAAGCTGGCAACGCTGATGAGCTTCGATTGGTGCAGCGGCTACTGGGTGTGTCGCGATCGCAGCGACCGTTGCGTGACGGGGCTGGCGCTGCTTGGCGAGCTGCATTACACCACGTCGCTGGGAACGCCGGATGCGACGCCGACCCCGCTGGTCTCCGGCGTCGTCGGCTCGGTCGATCTGGTCAATCTCACCGGCGGCGTCCACGTGCAGTTGGGGCCGAAGATGTCGCTGCGGATCGCGGGGGTCCTTCCGGTCGCCGATCGGCCATTCGACAATGAACTGACGGCGCAGTGGACCTATTGGTATTGAGTTGGAGCGGCGAAGCATGCCGCCCGCAAGGCCGCCGCAATCGGCGCCGCTGGCATAAACGACGCCGGCTGTCTGCCGTAGAAAAATCGGCGGGGCGGGAATGGCCGCTGCCGATTTGACTCTCGGGACGCGCAACGTGTGCCGTCGCGCGGTTCTGCGCGTGGCGTGTGCGCCGCGCCGTTGCGGCGAGAGGGAGTCTCTCGCGCCTCAGGGACGTAACCGCCGTGAACGGAAATTCCAAACGTCTGAAGTCGGCGCTGTCTGCGTTCCTCGCGGCTGCCGGCGTCGCGAACTCGGTGCTGGCGCAAAGCGCGCCTGCCCCGCCGGCGACCGTCCCAGCTCCCCCCGCGGCGGGCGCCGCCGGGCCTTCGCTCGAGCTGGCGCCGTCGGCCGCCCCCGCTGCGCCGCCGTCGGCGCCGGATCTCTCGCGACAATTCAGCGCTGCGAACGCCGCGTCATCGACGGAGACGCGGCAACAGGCGCGGTCCAACCGCCTGGCGCAAGCGCCGGAGATGTTCGGCGACTCGCTCATGCCGGTACAGATGTCGGCGACGACGCTCTTGAACATGGGCAGCGACCTGAATTTCGTGGATACGGTCGTGAGTTTTCCGATTGGCATCAGCCAACGGGCGAGCGATCAGAATTCGCCGCTGCCGGAGGACCGCATCTACTACCGGTATAGCGACTTCGACGACGCGGCGACGATGTCGTCGGGATTTCGGATTTTCGGATCGAGCGCCTACGAAGAGACGTTCTCCAGCAATCGCTCGCTGTCGGTGCACACGGTGGGCGTGGAGAAGACGTTTTGCGACGGCCTGTGGTCGATCGAGCTGCGAATGCCCTTTGCTCAGCGAAAAGAGTTTGCCGAGACGCGCGAAGTGGGATCGTATTTGTGGACCGATTCGCTCGTCTACGGCGGCGAAGGGAACCTGTTCGTGATCGGCAAGATGCTCGTGTACGAGGGCGACGACCTGGCGATTGCCGTGGGCCTGGGCATCGACACGGCCACGGGGCGCGATGCGAGATACTCCCTCATCTCCGACCAGTCGTTCGTCGGCCGGGTGGATGTCGAATACCAGAACAAAGCCGTGTACCTCTCGCCGTTCATCACCGGCATGTGGACGCCGACGGATCGCTGGTTCCATCAAGGATGGTTCGGCGTGACCACGCCCGTTGGCGAGAACGAGTTTACCGCCTACAACACGCTGTTCGGCACGACGACGCAGTTGTTTGACTACGACATCAACGGAATGACGTTCGTGACCGTTGACTGGCTCACGGGCTACTGGGTGTGCCGCGATCGGACGAGGCCGATTCTTAAAGGGCTGGCCTTCATTGGCGAGCTGCACTACACGGCCAGCACGGAAGGCGCCGACACGGTGGCGTTCGCCCCGGGTTCTGTCTTCTTGCCGGAATACGCAGCCAGCCCGAGCAGCCTCGGGCGGTTTGAGGTGCTGAACTTCACGTCGGCTGTGCACCTGCAGTTAGGGGATCGGTTGAGCGTGCGCGTCGGTCACGTCACGCCGCTGGCCGACGAGCCGTTCAGCAACGAATTCTCGGTGCAGTCGATTTACACGTTCTGAGCGCGGGAAACGGCTAGCCCAGGCTGCGCAGCGGGCGCCATAATGACCCGCCATGAAGGACGCTCTGGAGACACGTTGGTTGCTGGCCGCGAGTCAGGCGTTGCCGTGGGCGGTCGCGATCGCGTTTGCGGCGTTCGCTGCGATGCTGGCGTGGCGATGCCTGCGGCTTGCCTCGCGCGTTGCGTCGCAGGAACGCAGCGCCGCGGAGCTGGCCCGGGCCGGCGAACAAGCCGAGGCCGCGGGGCGCGCCAAAAGCGAGTTTCTGGCCAATATGAGCCACGAGATTCGTACGCCGCTGAACGGCATCCTCGGCATGGCCGAGCTGATTCTCGACACGGACCTCTCGGCCGAGCAGCGCGATTATCTCACGACGCTGCAGGCGTCGGCGCAATCGCTGTTGCGGCTGCTGAACGACATTCTCGACCTCTCGAAGGTCGAAGCGGGTAAGATGGCGCTGGAGCCGGCGGACTTCGCGCTGCGCGATGCGCTGGCCCAAACGCTGAGCCCGCTGGCCATTCGGGCCCAGTCGAAGGGCCTGGAGTTGGCGTACCACGTGCAGTCGCGCGTGCCCGACGGGATCGTGGGGGATGTGCACCGGCTGCAGCAGGTGCTTGTGAACCTGGTTGGCAACGCGATCAAGTTCACCGAGCGCGGCGAGATCGTCATTCGCATCGCGGAGAAGTCGCGCATTCTCGACACGGTGGAACTGGCGTTCTCGATTGCCGATTCGGGGATCGGCATCGCGGCCGACAAGATCGACGCCATCTTTCGGCCGTTTGAACAGGCCGACGCGTCGACGACGCGCAAGTTCGGCGGCACGGGGCTAGGGCTGGCGATCGCCCGGCAGATCGTCGAGCTGATGCACGGCAAGCTGTGGGCCGAAAGCACGCTGGGCAAGGGGACGACGTTTCACTTCACGGCCAAGTTTCAGCTCGGCACGGCGTCGAGCGCGCCGCAGCAGCGCACGCGTTTGGGGTTGATCCCCAACTTGCCGGTGCTGGTGGTCGACGACAATCAGGCGAGCCGGGACATACTCGCCGAAATGCTCGTTCACTGGGAAACGAAACCCTCCTGCGTGGCAACGGCGGACGAAGGGCTGGCACAGCTCGACCGGGCCCGCAGCGCGGGACAGCCGTTCGGGCTGGTGGTGCTCGACGCCGACATGCCCGCGACCGACGGCTTTGCTTTGTGTGAGCGGATTAAGAAGGACGCCGTGCATGGCCGCACGCCGGTGGTGATGCTCACCTCGGCAAACAAGCCGGGCAGCCCGGCGCGAGCGCTGGCGGCGGGCGCCGGCGACTGCCTGGTCAAGCCGGTGAAGTCGTCGCGGCTGGCGCGGGCGATCGTGACGGCGATCGTCGGCACCGATCGCCATGTGCGCGACAGTCCGGAGCTGCAGTCCACCAGCGATGCGGGAACGAACTCGGCGGTGCGGCTGCGCATCCTGCTCGCCGACGACAACACGGTGAATCAGAAATTCGCCGTGCAAACGCTGATCAAGGAAGGGCACGTCGTCGCGGTGGCGGGCAACGGGCGCGAGGCGGTCGACAAGTGGCGGGAGCAGAAGCCCGAGGTGATCCTCATGGACGTGCAGATGCCGGAGCTGGACGGCTTCGGCGCCACGCGGGAGATCCGCCGGCTGCAAATGGCGGCTCAGACGCCGCTTATTATTGCGATGACGGCCAACGCGCTGGAAGGCGATCGAGAGCGGTGCCTCGCGGCAGGCATGGACGGGTACCTCACCAAGCCGATCAACACGAAGTTGTTGTTCGCCGAGATTGAGCGGTTGCTCGCGGATCGAGCTGGGAGTAAACCGGGCACGTCCGGCGGCGAGCCGGGGCGTCCTCGACCCCGGCGCGAAGAGTCCGCCGCGAGTGCGGCAGTTGGGGAGACGGACGCCGGAACCGGCCCGGCTCGCTTGGAAAGCGAAGCGCAAGCAAGCGAGACGACGAACGATGAATTGCCCGTGCTTGAAGTCGAGAAACTGTGGCAGCGGGTTGATGGGGACGCTGGATTTCTTGCCGAAACGTACGAGATGTTTGCGGAGGACTACCCTGCCCTGGTTGGCGCCCTTGAGGCGGCGCTCGCTCAATCCGATGCGCCGGCGGCGGCGACGTCCGCGCACACGCTCAAGGGGATGATCAGCAACTTCTGCGCGCCGCGTGCGCATGCAGCCGCCGCCGACCTCGAAGCTGCTGCGCGGACTGGCGACATAGGCGGGGCGTCGGCATTACTGAAGGATGTTTGCCGTGAACTTCTCGCGCTCAGCTCAGCCCTGCAGTCCGTGCAGAATGAACCGCGACCGGGCGTGATTCCATGAAGATCCTCATTGCCGAAGACGAACGCATCAGCCGCCGCTCGCTCGAGCGGCAGATGGAGCAATGGGGCCACGAGGTCGTCGCGGTTGAGGATGGCGATCAAGCGTGGATCGCGTTTCAGGCCGGCGAGTTTGATGCGGTGGTGACCGATTGGCAGATGCCGGGTCTCGGCGGCGACGAGCTGGTGCGCCGCATCCGCGCGGCGACGCCCGACCGGTTTGTCTATGTGATCATGATTACCTCGCGCACCGACGCCGAGGACGCGGTCGCCGGGCTCACGGCCGGCGCCGACGATTTTGTCCGCAAACCGTTCGACAAGGCGGAACTTCGTGCTCGGCTGCATGCCGGCCAGCGGCTGGTCACCCTGGAGCGGACGATTCGCAGTCAGAACCGCCGCATGGCGCTCGACTTGGAAGCCGGAGCGCGCTACGTGCGATCGATGATTCCGCCGCCGGCGCCGCAAGGAGACCCCGCGATCGACTGGCTTTACGTGCCGGCGGCCGATCTGGCCGGCGACAGCCTGGGGTTTCACGCCATCGACAAGGATCGGCTGGCGATCTATCTGCTCGACGTCACCGGGCATGGGCTCGATGCGGCGTTGCTGTCGGTAACGGTGCTCAACGTGCTCCGGTCGATGTCGCTGCCGAAAACGGACTTCGGCTCGCCCGCGGAAGTCTTGGCGACGCTCAACGACAAGTTCCCGATGGAAGAGCACGAGGACCGGTGCTTCACGATTTGGTACGGGGTGTACAACCGGTCCGCGCGGCAACTGGCGTGGGCCGGGGGCGGGCACCCCGACGCGCTGTTGCTGGCGGCCGACGGCGCCGCCGGGGGACGCGAGCGGCTGAGCTCCACGGGGCCTCTCATGGGCATGCTGTCGGGGGCGGAGTTTCCCGAGAAGTCGATCAACGTGCCTCCCGGGGCCCGGCTGTTTCTGGTGAGCGACGGGGCGTACGAGATCGACCGGCCGGACCTGCCCCAGTGGACCTACGGCGAAATGGCGGAGTTCCTGGTGGCCCGCGCGGCGGAGCACCCGCTGCAGTCGTTGTGGGAGCACGTTCAGCAGATCGGCGGGCAAACGACGCTAGCCGACGATTTCACGGTGCTCATGCTGCGATTCTGACCACGCGCGGCGCTTCGTGCTCGGGGCGAACCGAGAAAAAACCGGGACTCAGCGCAGCTTGCGTGCGAATTGTGCGTACAGGACAGCATCTCGCGGCCCCTGATCGCTCGGCAGTCGGCAAACTGTTCGACAGACGGCTGCCCGCGGCGTAAATTAACCGCCGCCGAAGCGCCTTGGGGCGCGGCTCGCGCGGCTCAAACCCACGGAGAGTCCTATGGCTGGCGGAGTTCACGGTCCGGGTGTCGGCGGCGCAATCCCCGCCTACGTCGACAAAGGCATTGGTCTCTCCCCGGCCTTTAGCGGAGCCGCCGGCAACCCCGGGGGCGCCGGCGCAGCGGGACACGCTCGCACCTATCTGGGGACGACCTATGCGAAAAAGCCGGCGTTCAAGAAGATGCTGACGGACTCTGCCAGCTATCAGCAGCAGGCGGCCTTGTTCAAAGAGCAGCGCGTCGCCAAGCACCGCGATCGGTTGGGCGAGGAGTTGACCAAGGCGAATCCCGATGCCGCCGTCGTGAAGGAATGCCTGAAGAAGCTTTCCCAGTTGAGTAAGCATTCTCCGTTCAAATTTGCTCCCAACGTTTCCTCGAACCCGGCGGAGCGAACGGCCATGGGCGCGCAGTTGGCGGCCATTCGTCAGGGCATCGCGACCGTCGCGCCGCAACTGGCGGCCAGTTACCGGTCGGGCCTGCAGACCATTGCCGGCGCGTGCCGGTTCGCCGAGCAACGATTGCTGGACGTGGCGGCCGAGGAAACGAAGTCGGCGAACTTCGCTGCCGAGGGGATGACGTTTGCGACGGATGCGACGAAGGACTGGCAGTACTCGCTCGATGGCCAGAGCGGCGCGGCGCTGGTGCGGGCCAACCCGGGCGGGCCTCTCGAGAAGGTGGTGAAGATCGACCATCCCACCAGTTTCGACGAGGCGATGCAGATCTCGGAACTGATGACGTACGTGAGCCGTCATGCCGACTCTCCGCTGCCGTTTGTGTTTCCGGAGCACAAACTCTGCGACTTGAGCGCAGTGGAGGTTGCTGCGATCAAGGGCAAGCTTCAACCGATTCGAGACCAGGCATTCGCCAACTACAATACGCTCAAGGCCCAGCTTCCCCCGGACACGCATGAGGTCAACGATCCACCGACGTGCGCGGCAAGTTCGCGTCTCAGAAAACTGGACGACGCGATGAGCCACTTGACGAATCATGCGAAAGCCCTCAAGCAAGAGGCGCTCAGCGGCGCCACCTGTTCGAATGCGACGACGGCCGAAAAGATTGCCGCGCTGAACGATCCCGAGTTTGGCGTTGCTTTGGGCATGAGCGTCATCTTGTGCCCCATGCTCGGGCTGGGAGATCATGTGAATCCCGACAATGCGGGCATCCCCAACTTCTCGAACATGATGCTCACCGCCGACGGCAAGCTGGGCGTCATTGACCTGGCGAGCTCGCTGGCGCGGCACGGCATCGGCCACAACGCGACGCAGACGCGCGTGGGGTTCGATCCCGCCCGGACCGATCTGGTCTTGGGAAGCCTGGTCCGAAGTCTCAGCCAAATCGCGGGCACGATCACTCCGGACAACGCCGCGACGAAACTGCGGAATGCCGGGCCGCTCAGCCAGTTTGCCGACGCGCTGTTGACCCCGGGCATCCCAGGAAGTGCGTCGTTCCTCAGCTCAGGCGAGGCGGCGGCAGTCAACGACCCCGTCACGGGCGTCGACAAGAACAAGCTGGCCGCCAACGTATTCAAAGGATTGGTCCAAGGCATCGAGTACGTCGAGCGAAATCGCGGCGTCTTTGCCGAGGCCCACACGGCCATGGGCAACGGCTGGCAACCCGCCGACCAGGTGCTGAAGGGATTTGCCGACGCGCTCAGCGGGCTGTCGACCAGCAAACGGGCGGCGCTGAAGTCGCTCGCGTGAACGTGGTGCGACCCAAGATTGCCGACAGGCATGCGGACACGTACGCTCAGGAATCGCCAGAAACCAGGAGCCGAGAATCGTGGAACACTGGAAAGAACGGATTTCCCGAATCGCCGCCGCTTTGGGCTTGGCGGCGTATGACGGCGGCCCCCTGGCGATTTCGTTTCCCGGTTTCCCCGACGTGTGCCTCGAATTGGTCGGCGAAGGCCAAGTCCTTGCCGCGCACGTCGATCTGGGCGACCTGGCGGTGGGCGTGAACGACGCCGAGGAGCGCCTCGCCCGCCTGCTCGAAGCCAACGCACCGCAGTACATCGAAGCGGGGGGAGTCGCGGCGATCGACGGCGTGACCGGCGGCTGTACGTTGTTTTGCCGCTTCGAGGACGCCTCGATCAGCGATGACGAGCTGGCTGACCAACTGCGGCAGTTGGCCGAGGCGGCGCGGCGCAAGCGGGACGAACTTCAGCATCCAGCCCACGCCGCTCGCTCGGACGGCGACGACCTGCCAATGATCTCCCATGCCGTTCGCGTTTGAGCGAGCAATTCCCCGAGGCGACGATGAGCACGTTCCAAGATCTCTGGTCCATTTATCGCCACGAGCAGGGTTTTGCACCGGCGACTGATGCAGACGTCGATGACGAAACATTCATCATCGCCATGGAAACCGGGCACTGGATTGTGATCGAGGAGGAGCCCATCTCGGAGACGGTCCTGCTCAAGGCGGTGCTCGCGTTTCTGCCCTTGGACGACGGCGACCCGGCCAACATCTATCGCCGGCTGCTGGAAGCGCACCTGCTGGGCGAAGCAACGGCGGGCGCGTGCTTTGCCATTGACCCGGACGCGGGCGAGCTTATTGCCTATCGGCGGCTGCCGGTTCGCCAGCTCGACGCCCCGAGGTTATCAATGGAGATCGATGGGCTTGCGACCGTTGCGATGCGCTTTGCCGAGCTGCTCGACTTGCCCGCGCCGGCGAACGTCGTGACGTGACGGATGCCGCGAAAAACGGTGGATTCCATCGCGAGAATCGACGCGACGGGACTGACCTGCGACGATAGGCAACGCGTCGTGGGTCATTTCATGTTCTAAAAGAGGACGTGTGCTTCATGACGCCGCTGGAACAAATTCAACAGATCTTTGCGGAGCTAGGACCTGCTGGTGAGGACGTGGCCACGATCGCCCAAGGGCCGGACGGCTGCTCCTGGGCGGTCGAGATGGCCGACGAGACGATCGTGAGCGCGGAATTCGACGCCGAGCGGGAACGAATCGCCCTGACGATCGGCTTGCCGAAACCTGCGGCCGATCGTCGGATCGATACGCTCGAAGCGTTGCTCACCTTCAATTTGCTGTGGCAGAGCGATTCGGCGCTGCGGATGGCCATGGACCAGCCAGGCGGCGAAATCGTTCAAGTGGCCGAGCTGGCCACGGCCCATCTCGATGCGGCCGCGCTTGGCGCGGCACTGGCCGAATTTGTCGCAATGGCCGATCGGTGGCGCGCGGCGATCGCGGCGGGTTGCGCGGCGGCGGTCGAGCTGGCGCCGGCTGAGAATTTTGGAGCTTCGGCGATGCGCGTTTAGCAGAATTCGCCGCGTCGCTGCGAATCGTCCTATAGGGGCAGGCCGCAGCGGCCGCGTCCCGCAAACCTCTAACAAGCGAGGGAGCCAACCATGGCCGTTACGCCGCTCAAGGTGACTGGTGAGACCTCCGTCAAGGATTTGCAGAGCTTTGCCGCTGAAGTCGGCAAAGACGCGACGATCCATGGCAAGAGACACAAGGATGGGTCGGTCACGCTCTATGTGAGCAAAGAGGCCAAGGGGACGGGGCTCAAGAACTTCCTGTTCGGCGCCACGGAGAAGCGCCGCGCCGCGGCGAACGGAGTGATTACTCAAATCCTGTTTGCCAACACCGCGGCGACGCAGAAGGGCAAAGACTTGCTCGCTGGACAGTTAGGCACGGACTTCACGAACATCCTCTCCAGCGTGCCCCACGGCAGCGATGCCATGAGCGGCAAGACCATCAAGGAAATCGCCAGCATGGCCGTGAGCGCCTACGACGAGGCGGCGCTGCCGGGGAACTTGCCATCGGGCGTCACCATGGACGCTAAGGGCAATCTCACCGGCGGCCAGGTGATGACCAAGGTGCCCACCGGGTGCTCGACGCAATTCGGCGGCGACGTCGGCAAAGACATCGTCGATGTGCTTCAGGAAATCAAATCGAAGTCGATCGGCCCCGGCGCGAAGCTGGCGACGATCGCGGGACAGAAAGTGGCTTCTCAATGTACGGGCGACTTCTACCGGCTGGACTTTGACATTCCCCAGACCGACGGCACGCGTTTCCAATCGACCGGCGACCCTGCGAAAGATCAGAAGACGCGCAACGAGAACGCGACCCGCGCGCTGCGCGACTTCGCCGGCAACGACTCGGCCACCACGGTGCTCTCCAGCATTCTCAGCCAAACCACGCTGACGCCTATTCCCGGCTGCCTGGCCAAGTCCGACGGCAGCGAGGCCAAGTACAAGTTTGGCACCGTCTTCAACACAGCGGGGCGCGACATGACGATCCGCGGCGCCGATGGCAAGCTCAATCCGGTTGAGCCGCAGTTCGTGGGCGGGGCCAAGTGGACGCTTTCCAAGGTGGGGAACGATTTCAAGGTCTCCGTCTCGTGGCAGGCATACGCCGAAGCGAATCCGGGCAACGAAGGCGCGCTGCCGCTGCACAAGGACGGCGTCATCGGCATCAACTTCGCGCTCGACATGATCGTCGACGGCGCGGAGGCCGCGAAAGGCAACCTGAAGCTTTCGATGCCTGGCGGCGTGCGAACGCAGTTCTCCGGCCGGCTGTTGAACTGATTGCGGGGCGATGAGCTTGGGTTTTTAATCCCTCCCCCATCCCCTCTCTCCGAGGGAGGGGACAACTAAAGCTGCCCGCTCGCCTTGAGCTGCTGGACCCACCGCAGCACCTCGGCGATCGGCGTGATCAGCTCGGTGGGGATGTACTGCTCGATCTGGCCGTGCTCGAACAGGTCGGTCGCCAGCGGCACGTTCTGCATGATGGGGATGCCCTCTTCCTGGGCGGTTTTGATCATCCGCTCGGCCAGATAGCCCTCGCCCATCGCGGTGATCATCGGCAGCTTGGTCTCGCCCGCCTCGTAGTAGATGGCGATGGCCTTGTGCGTGGGGTTGGTCACGAGGACCGTGGCTTTCTTCACGCGCTCGGTGCTGTCGCCCATGGCCATCTCCTGGTGCAGGTGCTTGCGTTTGCTCTTGATGTGGGGGTCGCCTTCCATTTCCTTGTATTCCCGTTTGACTTCGTCCTTGGACATCATGAGGCCCTTGACGTGCTGCCGGCGCTGGAACCACAGGTCGGCCACGGCGATCAGGCCGTAGACGAGCGCCATGTACTTGGCGACTTCGTAGAGCACGGCGTAGAGCACCGTTTCGACGCCGGCGAGGCCGCCATGAGGGATGTCGAGCAGCGCGGGAATCGCGTCCCGCATGACGACATAGAGCAGGTAGCCGAGAAAGCAGATCTTGAAGCAGTTTTTGAGAAACTCGACAAGATTCTTGATCGAGACGATCTGCTTGGCCTTTTCGAATGGATTGATCTTCTTAAGATCGGGCTTCACCGGCTCGAAGACGAGCAGCGCGCCCGTCTGAAAAAAGTTGGCGGCCACTCCGAACACGATAATCACGGCCAGCACGGGGATCGTCATCCAAGCGATCTCCAGCAGGACCGCCTGCAGCACCACGGGGTAGGCTTCTTCGAAGGGCTCGCCGTAGAACGCCGCGGGCAGGACGATCAGATTCTGGCAACGCTGGTACACGTCGTCCCAGGCAAATTTGATGTACGCGAAGAGCGCCAGCAGCAACACCGTGGAGTTGACGTCCTTGCTGCTGGCGACCTGGCCCTTCTCGCGGGCGTCGCGCAGCTTTTTCGACGTGGGTTGTTCGGTCTTGTCGCTCATGGGGATTTGGGGGATTCACCACAGAGTGCACGGAGAACACGGAGGGCGGACAAGAAAGGACAAGGAAAGAATCATCGAGAAGGATTTCCTCAATCGCTCAGGCCGTTGCAAGGGCCGTTATTGCACACGTGTCCTCCTGATCTCTGTGTCCTCTGTGCACTCTGTGGTAATTCTTCTTCCGGCGCGGAATAATCTCTGCGGTCAACGTCACTTATTCGAATAAGTTGCGCAGGAGTTCCAGTTGTTGCAGGCCGCCGACTTGTTCCTTGCCCAGCAGCGTCAACAAAAGCGGCATATAGAGCACGAGGACGAACAACGCCACGAGGCACTTCACGGGCATCGCGAGGAAGAACACGTTGAGCTGCGGGGCGAATCGATTGACCAGCCCCAAGCCGAAATCGGTGAGAAACAGCAGGATAATGATGGGGGCTGAGAGGACGACGACGGTCCGCATCAGGTCGTCGCCGATCTCAAGGATGAACGCGGGAAAATCGCCGCCGAAGGTGGGGAAGTAGGACTTCACGGGCCAGACGGCGTAGCTCTCGAACACGCCGCCGAGGAACACCAGCATGCCGCCGGAGATGAAGAACAGCGTCACCATCGTCTGTTGCAGGAACAGGCCGACCGGGGAGGTCTGCTCGCCGCTGGTGGGATCGAACACCTGGGCCATGGACGAGCCGCGTTGATTGTCGATGAAGAATCCGACGCTCATCGCGATCCAAAACATTTTGGCCGCCAGGAAGCCGATCATGACGCCGAGAAACACTTCCTTGGCGAGAATGGCGACGATTTCCAGCGGCGTGCCGAGCCCGCCGACGATCGTGGGCGCGACAATCGGGTAGACGATGATGCCCCAACTGAAGATGAGGCTATTGCGCACCTGGCCCGAGACCACCTGGTCGCCCATGAACGGCACGACCGAGCACGCCGCCGTCAGTCGCACGACCGACACGGCGAACACGACCAGGAACTGGCGAATGGGGTCGAGGTCGATCATTGGGCGAGGTGCGGAATCGCGTCGAAAATGCCGACGGTGTAGTTGTACATCTCGGCGCCGACCCAGCTCATCGACAACAGGAGCGTCGCGGCGACGGCGATTAGCTTGACCGCGAAGCCGAGCGTTTGCTCCTGGATTTGCGTGAGCGCCTGCACGAGGCTAACGACCAGCCCGACGAGGGTGGCCACGAGCGTGGGTAGCAGCGACAAGAGCAGCATCAACATGGCCGCCCGGACGGTGTAGTCGAGCACGAGGGCTTGATCCATTTCGTCTTTCCTTCTCCCAAAGGGAAGAAGAGGAACGCTAATAAACGCTAATCCACGCTAATGAAGTCCAGGCCAGTATTTTGAAATCAGCGTCTAATCGGCCTTCATTAGCGTTTATTAGTGGTTATCAGCGTTCCCTTGCTTTTGTCATGCGTAGGTCAGTACCAGGCCGTGTACGAGGCGCGTCCAGCCGTCGACGACGACGAACAGCAGCAGCTTGAACGGCAGCGAGATCGTCATCGGCGAGACCATCATCATGCCCATCGCCAGCAGGATGTTGGACACGATGATGTCGATGGCGATGAACGGCAGGTAAATCAAGAAGCCGATCTGAAACGCGCTGGTCAGCTCGGTCACGGTGAACGCCGGTACGAGCACCATGAGGTCGTCGTCCGACAGGGCCTCGGCCTGCTCGGGCGACCACAGCTTCTTGGCGGAGTTGAAAAAGAACGCTCGTTCGCGCGCATTGGAATGCTTGAGCAGGAACGCTTTGAGCGGCGCCTGGCCGACCAGCACAGCGTCGCGAATTGACGCGATTTCTTTCGTGTTGACCTCCTGCCCCTGCAGGATTTCAAACGTTTCCTGCATGACCGGGTTCATGATGTAGAGCGTGAGGATCAGCGCCAGGCCGTTCATCACCATGTTCGGCGGGATCTGCTGGATGCCCAGCGCGTTGCGGATGAGCGACAGGACGACGACCAGCTTGACGAACGAGGTGATCATCATCGCCACGAACGGGGCGAGGCCCATGAACACCAGGATTGCGACCAGGTAGATCGGGTCAGGCATGGATGCTTGCATCGCTCGTTACCTCCACCACGCGAACGCCGAGCCTGTCGCCGACGCGCACCAGTTCTCCGCGGCCCAGAAGCACGCCGTTGACCGAGAGTGTCACCGGGTCGGCGACGCTGCGATCGAGCTCGAACACGTAGCCGGCCTGCATGGTCTCCAGCACGCCGATCGTCGTGGCCGCCGTCCCCAGGTCGAAACGGACCGGGACTTCCAGCTCGTCAATGCGGGCGGCGGGCAGTTCCGCCGGGGCCGATTCGGGGGCGTCGCTCATGGGCCGTTACTCGACGTGCAATTGGGTAATATGTCGTCCTAAATCGAAATCTTCGCCAGCGGCTGGATCGTGATCTCTTCGGTCAACTCCTGATAGCTGAGCACGGGGAGCGTCGGCATCTCGATGTCGATCAGCTTCTTGATGTACCGCCGCACGTCCATCGAGCTGAGCAGCACCGGCTTTTGCACCGACTGCGTCGCGTCGCCGACCGATTGTTTCACGGCCGAAACGAACCGCTTGGTCGTGCTCGGATCGAGCGCCAGGAAGCTGCCGCCGGACGTCTGCCGGATGGCCTTGCGGACGGTCTCTTCGACGTCCGGCTCCAGCAGATAGACGGCCAGCATGTTCTGCCCGCCGCTGTATTTGTAGCTAATGTAGCGTTTCAGGCTCGACCGTACGTACTCGACCAGCAGTACGGGGTCCTTCTCTTTCTGGCCCCATTCGATGAGGGCCTGCAAGATCGTGCGCAGGTTGCGAATGGAGATTTCCTCCTGCACGAGCCGCTGCAGGATTTCGGCGATCTTGGGCACCGGCAGCACGCGCTGCACTTCCTTGACCACTTCGGAGTAGCGGGACTCCATGTTGTCGAGCAGAAACTTGGTCTCCTGCAGACCCAGGAAGTCGCCCGCGTATTTTTTGAGGACGAACGCGAGATGGTGAGTGACGATCTTGGGCGGTTCAAGGAAATGGACGCCGGCCTGCGTGAGCCGCGGGACGAACGATTCGGCGGCCCAAATCGTCGGCACGTCGGGCAAAAACTGCTTGTCGGCGGTGAACTCGACGCCCAGGACCTGCAGATTCTCCTGACTTTCGCGGACCATGACATGGCCGGTACGCAGTTGGCCCATCGCCACGGGGATTTCCTGCAGGAGAATCCGGTAGGTTTCGTCCTTCATCCCCGCGTTGTAGCGCAGGTGGATGCCGGGAAACGGCACGCCCAGGTCGTGGTACAACGCCCGCCGCACCTTGATCAGCTCCTCGTTGAGCACCTGCGGTTTGATGTGCTGCTCGAGCGTCTCGGGCACGTCGAGAATCAGCGGGACCGTCATCGAGAAGTCGTCGCCGTCGGAGCTTTTTCGCGGAGCGGACGGCTTTTGCCCGGACGCCGCGCTGCCAGGCATAGCGAAGCCCTCTTCCTCCGCGGGCTTCGCGATCGATTTCTTCATCGCAATGCCAACGGTCGAGATCACCGCGCCGAGAATCAAGAACTGCGGCTTGGGAAAGCCGGGAACGAGCGCGAACAAGCAGCACAACACGCCCGCGACAATCAGCGCGATGGGCTGCGCGAGCACCTGTTTACTGATGTCGCCGCCGAGGGCCGGCGAGTCCTCGCTGGAAACGCGGGTGACGATGATGCCCGCGGTCATGCAGATCAGCAGCGCTGGGATTTGCGAGACCAACCCGTCGCCGACGGTCAGGACTCCGTAGTGATTCAGCGCGTCGCCCGCGGTCATGCCCTTGCGCAGCACGCCCATGGCCGTTCCGCCCACGAGATTGATGACCGTGATGATGATGCCGGCGATCGCGTCGCCCTTGACGAATTTCATGGCGCCGTCCATGGCGCCATAGAGTTGGTTCTCTTTCTCGACCGTCGTACGGCGGAGCTTGGCCGTGTCCATGTCGATCGTGCCGGCGCGCAAATCGGCGTCGATGCTCATTTGTTTGCCGGGCATCGCGTCCAGGGTGAACCGCGCCGCCACTTCGGCGACGCGCTCCGATCCCTTGGCGATGACTAGGAACTGCACGATCGTGATGATCAAGAACACGACCATGCCGACGATGATTTCGCCCGCGATGACGAATTCGCCGAACGTCTGAATGACTTCGCCGGCGTAGCCGTGCAGCAGAATCAATCGCGTTGAGGTAATGTTGAGCGCTAGCCGCAGCAGCGTGGTGAACAACAGCAGCGTGGGAAAGGTCGAGAACGACAGCACCTGGTTGATGTACATCGACATCATCAGCAGGACGACGCTGATCGCCAGATTGGTCGCCAGCAGCAGATCGACGAGAAACGTCGGCACCGGCAGGATCATCAGCGCGATGATCGAAACGATGAGCCCGGCCAGTACGACGTCGTTGTACCGGCTGACCTTCAAAACCAGAGATTCAACTCGGCCGGTCGCCACGAGTCCCCCTCAAATCGCCCGACATCTTTTCGATGGCGCGGGTCGCCTCGTCGCGGCGACCCAGCGCGTACAGCGCCCGGCAGCGAATGAGGTCCAGACCATTGTCCGAGCCGAACGCGCGGTGGTGGCGCTCGACCTGGGAAAGCGCCCGATTGTAGTCTTGAGCCAGAAGCAGGGCATAGGCCAAGGTCCGCGAAATCCAGGGATCGCGCGGACGCAGGGCCTCGGCGCCCTCGAGCGCCGCCACGGCCTTGGCGGCCTTGCCGTTGCGGAGGAAGGCGTAGGCCAGCAGCGACAGAAAATCGGTGGATCCGGCGTCCACGGCAGCCCTTTCACGGTTGGCTAAGCCCGGTGCAGCAGGTGGCGATATGTGTTGAGCAGATCGCGGAGCGCCGCGTCCTCTTGCAGCAGGTCCACCGCGGACTGCAGCTTGTTTTTGTCTTCTTGCGTGGTGGCCCGCTTGATCGCCTCCCGCAGGCGAGAGCGGGTGTCTTCTAGCGCCGACTGATAACCGCCGGGCGTCAGAATGTTGGGGTCGTCCACATCGGGGCGGCACGAGTCGACCAGGGCTTGCTCGATCGACGGGGGATAGAGCACCTCCGCCAGCCGCTGATCGACGGGCGCCTCGGCGGTGAGGCTGCGCGCGGCGTCCGGCAGCCCCAGCGCCTGCCAGTCGCTCGTGCTCACGACGCGTTCGATGCCCGCATCGAACGAAAGCGGACGATTGATCCCGGCCATCACGTGGTCTCCAGGTGCGGAACGCCAGCGAGTTCTAAACCTTGGCCCGCGCGGCCGGCAGGTCCTCGCAGATTGTCATGATCTTGTCGAACCCGGCGAGCTGAAACACTTCGCGGACATTCGCGTTGAGCCCGGTGACGGCGAGCTTGCCGGTTTTCATCACGCTCTTGGCCAGCACGATCAACACGCGGAGGCCGGCGCTGCTGACGTAGGGGGCGTCGCTCAAGTCCAAGATCACGCGGGTCGGCGTCTCGGCGAGCACCGGGTCGAGCGCTTCCTGAAACTTGGGCGACGTGATCGCGTCGAGCTGCCCGACGGCCTTGAGAATCACCAAATCTTCCTCTTTTTCCACGGTCAGCTTCATGCGGGCACGCCTTCGCGAACGTCGCGGTGCAGTTGGTCGAGCAGCGAGATGACGCGTTCGAGCGTCGGCAAGTCGAACTGGGAGTCGGCGAGGTGAACGGCGAACATCAGGTTCTGATCGTGCCGCAGCGCCGGTGTGACGACAAAGGGTAGGTTGTGTCGCCAGTGGCAAGCGTCGAGTGCGCGGGCATAGGAGTCGCCATAGGCGCGGTCCAAGGTCCGGAGGAGATAGATCAGTACTCCGTCGGCGTGCCGTTCGATGAACAGCGCCCCCAGCGACTCGCTGACGATGCTGACGACGCCTTGATCATTGAATTCGAGCCGCTCCATGCCCAGGCTGCGGCCCCAGTCCGCGACGGTTTGTTCGATGTAGCTCATCGGGGCCTCGCAGAGTTAGGCGTCTTCCTCGTCGATCGCCGCGTCGAGCGCCTCTTGGACCGCTGTGATCAACCGTTGCCGCGCTTCGTCATCTTTGTAGATCTTGAGCGGAAAGCGGCGCACGAGCGCCAAGAGCTCGCGCAGAAAATAGATGCGGGCTTCGTCGGTGCGGAGGTGCAGGCGATCGGCAATCGCCCGGATCTTGGCGCCGTCGATCCACCGCTCCTCCATCAGCGGCAGGACGTCGCGCATCAATTGGTGAGCTTTGTCGTTGACCATGCGGCGGGCGATGGTTTTGTCGGTTGCGTTATGCGGCTTGGAGTTTGGCGATTTTGTCCAACAGGGCCGAAAATGCCGTATACGTGTTCCGCGCCACTTCGAGGTGGTACAGCGTGTCGAGCTTCGCCTTGAGCTCCGGCCCATCCATCGCGCGACCCTGGGCCTGCACGTCCCCGCCGAGCTTCGTGATCAGGGTCTCGACCGACTCCAGGAAGTCGCCTTCGCCGTGCTGACCGATCAGTTGTTTGTAAACGTCGCTCGTCCCCTCGAACGTCTGGACGTGTTCCTTGTAGAACGACTGCAGTTGACTGCCCAACTCGGCCTTCACGTCGCGAATGGCTACGAGGACGGCTTCGCCGCCTTTCTCGGCGCCGAACATCTCCTCGAGCGCCAGCAGCGTCGCCGCCTGGCTGCCGTCGAGATCCTCGCGTTCGCGGCGGCCGAGGAACTGCTGCAGTTGCTCCTTAAGCTGCTGCGGCGTCGCGTTCTTCATTTGCTTGAGCGTATCGGCCAGCCTCGCGAACTCTTCCCCCGACGGCGCTCCCTGCACCGCCTTGAGGTACTTGTCCATGATCTCCTGCACGCGGCTGCCGCTGCGCGTGCTGGCGGTTCGCTGGGCGAGCTTTTTAGAGACCGTCTCGCTCTGATGGGCGGGCAGCTCTTCGAGCGAATCTTGGACCAGCGAATTGTGGTCGACCGTAACGACCTTTTCGCCGCGAAAGCTGCCTTCCACCTGTTTGGCGGCGGCCTGACCCTGCAGGGCCCCGAGGGCGGCGGGATTCAGGCCGGTGTGTTCGATTCCTCCCAGGCTCATCGCAGCAATCTCCGCTTTGGGCCGATTTTGCGGGCGTCAAACGCGACTGCCCCGCAAAAATCGGCCGCCGTAGAGTATAACGACGTCCGCGGGACCAGTCTGCGC
>CAYSFP010000020.1:0-47329 GCA_964430075.1 uncultured Planctomycetaceae bacterium
AGCGGCGGACGAGGACCGCCGAAAGGAAAGCAATCTATGGCGGAAAAATCGCTGCGAGAGGGGCGCGACATCGGCGACGCGGGGGCGCGCCATGTCGCCCCTCCGGGGCTCATCAAACGTTTCGTCCACGCTCACCAGGGCCTGGCGGCCCTGGCGACATGACGCGGCCCCTCCGGGGCCAACACGCGTGCGTCGAGAGCAGAGGCATCATCCTGGGAATCGCTGGGCTCGTATCGACTCGTCCCTTACAGGACGAATGGAAACGGTTGGCCACGGATTTCGCGAACGCCGCCGTTCACCAAACTATTTGAAGTCGGCGCCGTCAATGATCCGCTGACCGCATGGCTGTCGGCTGTCGGCTCTCAGCTATCGGCCAGAACTGGGCCGTCGTCTTCGTCCGGCCGAGAGCCAGCCCGGCTCATTAGCGACGCAGTGATCAATCAAAGGCCGGCTGCCACCCATTCGCTTCCAGCCAATTGTAAATCCACGGATGAACCCATGGATTCCACGTCGGATAGCTTGCTGACAGGGCAGAGAACACGAGCAGCACCAGCGCCAGCGCCATCCCCGTGCGCGACCGTGCCGCGCGATCGGCGGCCGGCAGCATGACGAGCAGCCATAGCGGGGCGTGCCAGAACATCCAGCGCAGGCCGCTGGTCATGCCGCCGTAGTTGCGATCGATCTGCGGCCGCAGCGCGATGTAAAACACCAGGCACACGACGGCCAAGAGCAGCACGCCGAATGCAACCTGTCGCAGTTGCCCATCGGCGCCGCGCAGCCAAAGCCAGAGGCCCCATGCGCTCAGCAGCCACACGGGGGTCAGCGAGAAGATGCCGTGATGCCCGACTAGCGCATGCACGGCGTAGGTGAGCTTGCTCGGTTCGCCGCGGTCGATCCCCTGGGGGTCGAGCCAGTAGCTGGAACGTTCTCGCCCGTTGATGGTGTAGTGGTAGTGGTACCAGTGGTCGTCCGGATCCGTTTCGCTGCGGTGCATATACGGCGGCCGCCAGCTTTGGTGGGCCGCGTAGTTGGTGGCGAAAAACGCCGCGACGACCGCGCCCGCCGCCGGCGCGAAACCCCATAACCAGCCGCGCCAGTCGCGCGCCAACAACGCCGCCGACATCAGCGCCAGCAGCGACAAGGCCGGCAGCTCGTCGGCCGCCGCGAACGCGGAAAAAGCCCCGCCGAGTATGAACCAGCGCACCCGCCGATCACCGTCGAACCAGATGCGCAAAAACGCATCGAGTGCAATCGCCACGCTCACCGCCGCGATGAGGTGGTTATTCACCACCACGGCAAACGCCGTCAGCATCGTGCCCAAGGACGCCACGGCCACGACGAACGCGCGGCCCCAATCGGTCGTGCCAAACCGTTCCGCCCAGCGAGCCACGAGCGCGAGCATCAGCACCATGGGCGCCAGGTTCACGATCAGCAGCATCAGCCGCACGACTTCGTACGGCTGCTCGGCCAGCGTCCAGCCCGTCACGGCCTGTACGATCCAATACACGCCCGCGAGCACGACCGAGAGCAGCGGCGGCTTGCTGGAGTACAGGTGCAGTTCGCCGTCGCGGCCGCGGTGCTGCACCATGTCGATCGTGTTCCACACGTTCGCGTCGAACACGCCGTCGATCTCGAACGTGCCGTGATCCACCAGCGCGCGGATCGTCAGCCAACGGCTGCGGTCGTTGGCGCTCAAAAACGGCCGCTGGCGGCGCTGGGCGGCTTCGATCTCAGGCCGCGCCCTTTCGACCTCGGCGGCGATCGTCGCCTCGTCCGCTCCGTCGGCTTTCAGCTTCTTTTGCAGTGCGGCGACGCCCTGAGCGACGAGGTATTGCTCCATCTCGCCGCGGTTGACGGCGTTCACCGCCAGAATGCGGCCCGCCATGTTGCCGGCCGCCAGCGCGATCAGTACGGCATATACGCCCACGCGCAAGCGGCGGCGCTGCGGATCGTCTGCGGCCGGCGCCGCATCGGCCCCGCTCATGGCAACTCCCGCGAGCGACTGGACGGCCGGTGCAGCGATTGCTCGCGCGGCGAGGTGTACTCGGCCACGGAAAACTCGTCGCGATCGCGCGAGACGAGCGACGCGATCATCTCCGCGACGAAACCCATCGCCACCAGGTTCGTCCCAAAAAAGACGAGCATGGCCGAAAACACGAGCGCCGGCCGGTCGTGCAGATGCACGGCGGCCTCATCGGGCTGCCAAGGCAACCGCGACCAGCCCCATACGAAGGCCATGTACGCCATGCCCGCCATGCCAATCATGAGCGATGCCAGGCCCACCGACCCCAGCCAGTGCTGCGGGCGGTGGCCAAACCGCGTGATGAACTGCACCGTCATGAGGTCGAGCAGCCCCTTGGGAATGCGCGACCAGCCGTACTTCGATCGGCCGTAGGTCCGCGGACGATGCTCGACGGGCGTCTCGCCGATGCGAAATCCGCGCGCCGCGGCCAGCACGGGGACAAAGCGGTGCAGCTCGCCGTAGAGTCGAATCTCGTGGATCACGTCGCGGCGATAGGCCTTCAGGCCGCAGTTGTGGTCGTGCAGCTTCACGCCGGTGAGCCAACCGACGAGCCGATTGAACACCTTCGAGGGCCAGCGCTTGTGCCAGGGATCGTGCCGATCGACCTTCCAGCCGCTCACCACGTCGAGCCCCTCGTCGAGCTTCGCCAACAGCTTGGGAATTTCGGCGGGGCTGTCCTGCAGATCCGCATCCAGGGTGACGATGACGTCGCCCGTGGCAGCATCGAACCCCGCGCTGAGGGCCGCCGCCTTGCCGAAATTGCGGCGAAACCGCACGCCCAGCACGCGCGCGTCGTGCGCGGCAAGCTGTTCGATCACCTGCCAAGAGCCGTCCTTCGACCCGTCGTCGACCATGATGATTTGGATCTCGTACCCGCGCGCGGCGACCAACTCGGCCAGCTCGCGATGGAGCTGCTCGAGCGTGCCTGCTTCGTCGAAGACGGGGATGATGAACGAGATCATGCGTGGATAAGGGCGGTTGCGCGCCGGCGCTGCAGGATTCCAATCGTCGTCCGTCTGCCGCGAACAATGTTCAGGATAACAGAACGGCGACCGCGTTCCCACCGCAACCGCGGCGTGGGTACGGTGCGCATTGCGGGCGTTGAACGCGTCGCACCGCATTGAGCCGCAGGGCTTGCCCCGCGCACCGCCGACCGCGGGGGCAAGCCCCGCGGCTCGCCCTGGGCGTAATCGTTGTGGCTTGCCCTTTCGTTACGATCGCACTCGCACCGAAGGCGCCTCGTCGTGCGCGTCGATTCCCCTAGAATGCAGACAGGATTTCGCCGTCGCCAGCGCGCCAAGGAGTCGCTCGTGCCCCGGGTCGTGTCGTTCATTGTGTTGCTGGCAATTCTGCTCTTGGTGAGCGCGGTGTTCTTCCAGGTGATGGCGCACTTCGTGGTGCCGCTGTTCCTGGCCTCGGTGCTGGTGGTCGTCTTCAAGCCGCTGCACTCGCGGGTGGTTTACCAGATTCCGGGTTACCCGCGGGTTTCGGCGCTGGTCACCACGCTGCTGATCATGCTCGTGGTGCTCTTGCCCACGGCGTGGCTGGGATGGAAGGCGGCGATCGAGCTCCGCGATGTCTATGCGTCGCTTAACCCGCCGGAGACGGCCGGTTCCAAGGATGCGAATGGAACGGAGGGCGCCGCCGACGGCATCGCGGTCGAGCCGGCGCCGCCGGTCGCCGTGGACATGATGGACGCCGACGTCGTCGTGACGCCGGAACCTGAGCGGGTGAGTCCCGAAGTCGACAAGCTCCTGCAGAACATCGCCGACCGCGCGCCCGAGCTGATCAAGAACGCGTACCACGCGGCCACCAACCGCCCGTTCGATAAGTTTGCCCTCCGCGAGCCCTATCTGCGCGCCCGCGGACTCTTGGGCTCGATCGCCGTGACGGGCGCCCAGACGGCGCTCAAGCTGCTCTTCGGCCTGGCGATCATGGTGCTCGCCCTGTACTACTTCCTGGCCGATGGGCCCAAGATGCTGGCGAATCTCATGAAGATGTCGCCGCTGGACGACGAATACGAGCGCGAGCTGCTCGACAAGTTCGCGTCGGTCAGCCGCGCGGTCGTTGTCGCGTCGCTGGCGTCCGCCGTCGCCCAAGGCTTGCTCGCGGGCATCGGCTTTTACTTCTCCCTCAATCCGGGGGCACCGATCTTCCTGCTCACGATGGCCTCGATGGTGCTGGCCATCGTGCCGTTCGCCGGCGCCGCGGCCATTTGGATTCCCACGGCCGCGTACATCTACCTGTATCAGCCCGTGGAAGTGAACGGCGAAATCCTCCAGGGCGACTCCTTCACAGCGATCTGCCTGGCGATCTACGGCACATGCGTGGTGAGCGCCATCGACAACGTCATCAAGCCGTTGGTGCTGCACGGTCAATCGAACCTGCACCCGCTGGTGGCGCTGATCAGCATTCTCGGCGGCGTGCAGACCTTGGGGCCGATCGGCATCCTCGTGGGACCGATGTTGGTGGCGTTCATCCAGGCGCTGGTCAACATGGTCAATAAAGAACTGCACCGCCTGGGCGATAGCTCGCTGCAGGAGAAGCACGGCGCTCGGACCGCGGTCATGCCGCTCGGCGAGACGACGGAGCTGGAGGCCGAAGCCGCCGTCAAAGGTCGCGGCAGCCTCGTGGATAAACTGTTGGCGGCGCACCCCGCCGCGAGCGAGCCAGCGGAACCGAAAGTCCCTCCGCCTCAGGCCAGCGGACCTCACCCAACTCCCAAGCGGCGCAGAAAGCGGCGATAGGGGAGAAAAGGCCGCTGCCTCGGACTTGGTCGGGGCTGAATCTCGTCCGGCGCCGATGTGGCCGCCGCCTCACGGGCCTCACCGCGCCGTCCTCAATCTGCCCTGGCCTTGCTCGCGAACAGGGCCTAATCTTCGCGCCCGATTTGCCCCGGCGCCTTGTTGGCGGCCGCCGGAGACATTAGGCTATGGATTCTTTCGCTGATACTGAGTCTCAATACGGTTTGTTTCCGTCGATGTCTGTTGCCGTACCAAACAACGGTTCCTTGGCGAGCGTCGCGAGCGAACGGCAGGCGTGCCCCTGCGTGCCGATGGCCGAGTTGCCGCCGAGCACCCTCGCCCGGGTCAAGGAAGTTCGCGTCGACGACGACGACGCCGTGCGGCTAAAGTCCCTCGGCATCTGCGTGGGCCGCCGCGTGCAATTGGTCAAAGGCGGCGATCCCCTGGTCGTCCGCGTTCTGGGCGCCCGCGTCGGCATGTCGGCCCGACTTGCTCAGAGTGTCTTCGTCGAAATTGTCTAACCGGGCTGCCAGCCCCCCGATTGCCCATCGTGAGCGCCACGCTGCCGCCCCCCGACTTGCCGATTGTCGAGCCCCCTGCCGAAGGCCGCGGCGCTCGCGAAGGCGCCGCCACCATCGCGCTGATCGGCAATCCGAATGCCGGGAAAACCTCGCTGTTCAACCTGCTCACCGGCCTGCGGGCCAAGACCGCGAATTTTCCCGGGACGACCGTCGAGCACCGCCGCGCATCGATCACCCTGGGCGACGCCAAGGTCACGCTCATCGACCTGCCGGGGCTCTACAGCCTGGAGCCCGTCACCCCAGACGAGCGCGTTGCCGCCGACGCCCTCGCAGGGCGATTGCCCGGCGCCCCGCGGCCCGACGTCCTCGTGTTCGTCGCCGATGCCACGAATCTCGAACGCAATCTATTCCTCGCCGGTCACGTGTTGGAGCTGGGCCGTCCGACGGTCGTCGCGCTCAACCTGATCGACGCCGCCGAGAATCAGAACCTCTCGTTCGACCTGCCCGAGCTCGAGCGGCGGCTGGGTTGCCGCGTCGTGCCGGTGTCCGCGCGCACGGGGCAAGGAATCAGCGACTTGCTCAGGGCGGTGCGTCACGCCCTCGAAACGCGCGCCGTGCCGCACGAGACGCCGCGATTGTCGAGCTGCCCCTCGTGCGCCGGGTGCCGCTACGCGGCCCGCTACGACTGGGCCGAGTCGGTGTGTACGTCCACCGTCCAAGGCGACGCGACGGCCCACGGCCGCCGCACCGAAGCCATCGACAAGATCCTCACGCACAAGGTCGTCGGCCTCGCGTGCTTCGCTGGCGTCATGGCGCTGGTGTTCATGCTGATCTTCTGGCTGGCAGCCTACCCGATGGACATGATCGACGGCCTGTTCGGCACGGCCGCCGAGACGCTCGGCCGCTGGATCCCCGCGGGCGACCTGAACAGCCTTGTGACCGACGGCCTCATCGGCGGGGTCGGCGGCATGCTCGTGTTCCTGCCGCAGATTTGCTTGCTGTTCTTTGTGCTCGCGCTCTTGGAAGACTCCGGCTACATGGCCCGCGCGGCGTTCGTGATGGACCGCCTGATGCACCGCGTGGGTCTGCCGGGCAAAGCGTTCGTGCCGCTGCTCTCCGCGCACGCCTGCGCGATCCCCGCGATTATGTCGACGCGCGTGATCGAGGACCGCCGCGATCGCCTCGCCACGATCATGGTCATCCCGCTGATGAGCTGCTCGGCCCGCGTGCCGGTGTACGTGATGGTCACCGCGCTGTTGTTCCCGAACGCTCCGGTGAAGGCCGCGCTGCTCTTCGCCGGGGCCTACGCGCTGGGGATCGTCGCGGCCTTGTGCGTGGCCTGGGCGTTTAAAAAGTCGCTCCTCCGCGGGCCGACCCGGCCGCTGGTGATCGAGCTGCCAAACTACCGGCTGCCGTCGCTGCGCAACGCCCTGCTCCTGACGTACGACCGCGCGATGGCGTTCGTCACCACGGCGGGCACCGTCATCCTGGTGATCTCGCTCGTGCTATGGGCGCTGGCAACGTATCCCAAGACAGAGCCCGGCGACATGCCGGCCGACGTCCAGGCGCAGCTTGCCGAGTATGAAGCCGCCGGCGACGACGCGGCCGCCGAGCACCTCATCGCCCAGACCGAGCTGGAGCACTCCTTCGCCGGCCGGCTGGGCCGGGCGATCGAGCCGGCCTTCGAACCGCTGGGCCTCGACTGGAAAATGAGCGTCGGCGTGCTCACCTCCTTCGCCGCTCGCGAAGTGATCGTCTCGACGCTCGGCGTGCTTTACGGTCTGGGCCCCGACGCGGCGGACGAAGCCCCCGACTCGCTGATCGACCGCATCCGGGCGTCCCGGCGGGCGGACGGCACGCCCGTGTTCACGACGGCCACCTGCCTCAGCCTGCTGGTGTTCTATGTGCTCGCCATGCAGTGCCTGCCGACCCAGGCGACCGCCCGGCGCGAAACCGGCGGCTGGAAATGGCCGCTGGTGCAACTGGGCTACATGACGGCGCTGGCTTATACTGCGGCCCTGGTCACGTACCAGACGGTCGCCGCCGCAGGCTTCTAGTCCAATTCCCCTCCCTCGAAGGGAGGGGCTAGGGGAGGGACTGAACCACTCGGATGTCCGCCCATCGGCTGGGTGAGACGCGAGCGGTTCCGCTACGCGAGCGACGGCGCTTGTCTGACCCTTGGTATCATCATCCCCTTCGTTCGAGGTGCATCGCGTGCAAACTCTCCGACTCTTCGCCCCCGTGTTGATCGTCCTCTGCGTCCTCTCATCGCTGCCGAGCGCCCGTGCCCAGCAGCCCGCCGGCTCCTACGACGAAACCCCGCTGAACGTCGAGATCGTGCCCGCCTGGCCGAACCTCGCGTGGCCCGACTTCATCACCGGCGCCGACGAGGGGCGCTTCGAGGAACCGCGGCCGCTGATCATCATGGGCGCCGGCGACGGCACGAACCGCATCTTCGTCGCCACGCAGCCGGGCACGATCCACGTGTTCCCCAACGATCCGGACGTGGCGGAGATGGAAACCTTCCTCGATCTCCGCGAGAAGATTCACTACCGCGTGCCGCAGGAGAACGAAGAAGGCTTCCTCGGCCTCGCATTTCATCCGAAGTTCAAAGACAACGGCGAGTTCTTCGTGTACTACACCGGCGAGTACGGCAATGAACGCGATCGCCGCAGCGTCGTCTCGCGGTTCCGGGTATCGCAAGACGACCCCAACCGCGCCGACCCGGCGAGCGAAGAAGTCCTGATGGTGATTCCCGACAAGTACTGGAACCACAACGGCGCCACGCTCGTGTTCGGCCCCGACGGCTACATGTACATCGGCCTGGGCGACGGCGGCTCCGGCGGCGACCCCGATCGCAACGGCCAGAACCTCGGCGAGCTGTGGGGCAAGATCCTCCGCATCGACGTCGACCACAAGGATCCCGGCCTCGAGTACGCGATCCCCAAGGACAATCCGTTCGTCGGCAAGGAGGGCGCTCGCGGCGAAATCTGGGCCTACGGCATCCGCAACATCTGGCGAATGGCCTTCGACCGCGAGACCAGCGTCCTGTGGGCCGGCGACGTCGGCCAGGACATTTGGGAGGAAATCGACCTCATCGTCAAAGGCGGCAACTACGGCTGGAACCTCCGCGAAGGCTTCCACCCGTTCAAGAACGGCAGCGACGCGCGGCCCGACCTCATCGAGCCGATCCACGAGTATCATCACGATATTGGCAAAAGCATCACCGGCGGCAACGTCTACCGCGGCAAGCTCGTGCCGGAACTCGCAGGCGGCTACCTCTACGCCGACTTCGTTTCCGGCCGGATGTGGGCGCTGTGGTATGACATGGACGCCAAGAAGGTGACGGCCAACCGGCCCATTTCGGAGAACGCCGGCGCCGTGATCACCTTCGGCGAAGACGACGCCGGCGAAACGTACTTCGGCCTCCAGAACGGCGATATGTTCAAGTTCGCGAGCCCGGAGCGGGCGGCGAGTAAATGATAGGCGAGTGGCCCAGGTTGCCCGTCTGACGTCCGGGGCCGCCCCGCGTAGGCCGTCCCGTCCCCTGGGAAACCTCTGCTCCCCTCTCCTCGACGGAGAGGGGCCGGGGGAGAGGTGAAGCCCCCGGTACACGGATTCCATCGCCGCGCACGTCCCCACTTCATCCCCTCTCCGCCATGGAGAGGGCGTCGGAGGTGTTTTGAGTGGACGCGCAACGTGCAGGCCGTGGGAGGCTTGCTGAGTTGAACCTCTTATCGCTGTCGCGATCCGAGTCGGTGCGGACGCCAACTGGGCTCCCGCGGGCGTCCTCGACGAGGGAGGTTCTGAAGATTCACGCCTTGCGCAGAATCTTCTCCATCGCTTTCCCCTTGGCGAGCTCATCGATCAATTTGTCGAGATAGCGAATCTCCTGCATCAAGGGCTCTTTGATGTCTTCCACGCGGATGCCGCAGACCACGCCTTTAATCAACGCCCGTGAAGGATTGAGTTGGGGAGCGGCCGCAAAGAACGTTTCAAAATGTGTTTGTTTCTCCAGTTGTGCGTCCAACTCGGCCTGACTATACCCCGTCAGCCAGCGAATCACCTCGTCGACTTCCGCTTTCGTGCGTCCTTTCTTCTCGGCCTTCGCGATGTAGAGCGGATAGACTTTTGCGAAGCTCATCGAATAGATCGGATGCTTTGTCATAATCCCCGCCAAGTGTGCAGTGCAGGTTCGGGTGCATAAATCCTATCATCGTCTGCCGCGGGTCTCGCCGAGCGATTCGAGTCATCGAATCGGCCAAAATCGTTCGTGCAGCGCCAGGAGCGGCCCGTAGTCGAACTGGTCAGCTTGGCGAATGGCCGCCAGGTAGACGTCGCGTACTTCACTCGTCGACGACATCCTCGGTTCGGGCCACTCCACCATCGTCTTGCCATGCTTTCGCAGCCACAGATTCGCGAGGAACCGCGCCCAGCGCCCGTTGCCGTTCTCGAACGGATGAATGTGGACGGCTCGATGGTGGAGCATCACCGACTGCTCAAGCAGCCGGGACTCGTCGGCTTTCCAGGCTGCGATGTCGAGCGCCAATCCGCCGAGTTGCTGACCGACCCGATGCGGCGCGACGCCCAGACTCAGCTCGATCGTGCGGACTTTGCCCGCAAACATCCACACGTCGCAAAACATGTCCCGGTGCACGCGCAACAGCCACTCGTAAGTGAACGCCCGTTTGCCGCCGAGTTTCGCAGTCGCGTATTTCTCCACCGCCTTCAGAATGTTGGCAGCCTCAGCGCGGTCGAGGTCCCCGCGGGTGCGAATCGATTTGTCTGCCAGACGCGACGGGTCGATGGGCGTCTCGCCGTCTTTCAGTTCCCAGTCGATCATTGCGCCCAAATCCGTCGCGGCGAGCCGACCATCAAGCGGTGAAACGATTGACGGGCGAGCCGCTCCGCTTCCTCATCACTGACGGCTTGCGATTCCAACGCCGATGTCCCCTGAACCATCTTCACGAGGCGGCGGGCTTGCTCGCGGGCGGCCCGTTCCTTCATCGCCTCGGCGGACTCCTCCTCTCGGGAAACCAGCGACAGCCCCATCGCCGCGGCCAACGCGACGACGTGCCCAAGCGAGGCAGCCGCGATGTCGCCGTTGATCATCCGCTTGGCCGTCGCCGGCGAAACGCCGCTGCGCGCAGCGAGCTGCGCGTAACTCATGCCCAACTGGCGCCGCCGTTGTTGGAGTTTCTGCTGGATGGCCGGAATCATTGTGGGAAGGCGATTGGCAATCGTTTATGATACTGAACACAGAAAAATAGTATCATAAATGATCTGTTTTTCAACGCGCGCCGACACAAAATCCCCGCCAAAATGCTATCGCGACTCGTAAGTCCTTACACTGCTAGACATTACGCCCCCTCTCAAAGCGAGGCGTACGAATCATTCTCCCACACTCAATTAGCTCGCGGCTCGTGCCCCTGGTCCGTGCCGGTCGGATCCGCGATTTCAATGACGTTGATCCGGTGCGAGCCCAAGGGCTCGTCATTCCAAAGCAACTCCAAGGCGTATGTCCCCGGTCGGGTCCCAGGGAGCGTAGGCAGCGGAAGAACGGCTTCGATCGTATCGAGCGGATTGGCCTGATCGACAATGACATCGGCGGAAAAGATCACCTTGTCCTCGTCCAGAGAAACGTACCTCAGCGTGAACGCTTGCCGGCCGTGCAGCTCCGTCAAGCTGAGATAACAGAAGGGCGACCCCGCATGCATGCCGCCGGCAGGGATCCCGATCTGCACTTCGCCGCCGCCTTCCCTTTGGGCGGCCGAGCCCTTGGCAAACCGTAGCGTGTGGAAGATGCCGGCGACGATCTTCTTGCCGGTGGCGGCGTCCGTATAGACGTGGTCCGCGACAAGTAAGGCTTGCAGGATGGGCTTCACGTTGTTGGATTCCGTCTGCCGGCGAGCGGTCGCCCCGCGAGGGCTAAGAGACCCGAGATCGCGGCGACACAGCCCCCAGAATAGGCGTCGGTCCTGCCGCCAACAAGGATTGCGCCCGGAGACCCACGGGAACTGCAAAGTCGCCAACCGACGGCCATTCTGAGGTCTGCCGAAGAGTCTTGCTTCCGTCGCCCCGAACGACGGCCTCGTTCCGGGGTGCTGCCCACAAAACCCTTCCGCAGACCTCAGGGTGGCCGCGGACTGTGCAGTCCTCTGTTCGTACGAGCTGGGGACTAGAAACGAGACGCTTCCTAACGCGCGACGCGCTGCTCGGCCCGAAGATGCCTGGGCGCTCGTTCCGCGGCGTACACGCCGGCGCTGCCATCGCAGAAAAGTGCGTCGCGGGCGCCGTCTCGCTGGACAACGTGCGCCACCCTGGCGCCGGCGCCGTCGAGACTAGAGGTCAACGTTCGCCCGCAAGCCCACGACGAGCGATTCGTCGACGACGTCGCGTCCCGGCATGATGATCTGTATGTCGGGAGTGATATGGCACCACGGCGTGACCGCCGCGTTGTAGAAGATCTCCACGCCGTCGCCATCGCTGATCGGGCCGAAGGCTGTTTCGATGATCGGCCCAATCTGGTCGCTGACGCCGATGTGATACCAGCCGACGCCCCAGGTGTCGCCCGGGCGGCTGGCCAGCGGGCTTGCGCCGCCGAGGCCGGCGCTAAGGAAGTACTCGATGGAGCTGGTTTCGTCGTCCGCGAAACCCGCTCGCGCGAAGTAGCCCCAACCCTGCGTTGGGTTCAACGGGTTCACGGTCACATACTGGTCGCAGTTCCAGAACACGCTCCACGAATCGTCCTGCCGCTGGATCGGCACGTCGGGCAGGAGGACGCGGGGGTCCTGGCCCAGCGAGATGAAGTTCTTGCTCGACCACGCCCCGCCGATGAGCTGATGGCCCGGCAGCCCGAAGAACTCGGTCGGCAGCCGCAGGACGTTGATCAGCGTGACGCCGTCGTTGAACAGCTCGTCGAAACCGCTGGTGCGCGTCGTGTCGGTCGAGTTGATCGCCGTCACCGTCCACACCGGTTGCATCTCGTGCAGCACCGAGAAACCGGCGCCGAGCGACGAGTACGGGAACATCAACAGCGGAGCCAGATTGGCGACCATCGCCATATTCGAAAACTGCGTTTTGCCCCGCCCGCTGGCGAAGGCGTTGGGATCGCCGTCGAGCGTGTCCATCTTGCCGGCGAACACGACGAACGACTCGGACAGGGCCTGGGTCATGAGCACGTTGGTCAGGTACACGTGCTCGCTATCGCGAATGGGCGTGGCGGGCAGCACGGTGGCGGGCGCCAGCGCGCCGGTGTAGCCGTTGATCGTGTCGCCGAAACGATGCTCGGCGCGAATCTTCCAGAACTGGCCCGGCACGAGGCCCATCTTGCCGCTGTCGACGTTGAAGATGTAGTCGCCGTGGCCGCCGTATTCGAAATCGCGGCGGAGGCCGCCGCTCGTGTTACCGAAATAGAAGCTCGTGTTGTCGGCGTCGAGCGTCAGGCCGCCCGCCGCCAGTGCGGTGCGGGAGCCGAGCCAATCGCCGGTGAGCTTGGTACGCGTACAGCAGGGCCCGCCGAACGCCGGCGACGCCACCGCGGCGCCACACGCCGCTTCGCCGCAGTCGACGCATTCGGCGCACCCGCAGACAGGCGCCGCGCATTCGTCGCAGCTTGTGAACTCGACGCCCTGGTCCCACGCATGAATTGCCGCGTCGTCGAGGGCCGCAAGCTGCGCGTCCGGCGTGGCCGCATGCACCGCTTGGGCCGCGAGCACGCAGGCCACGCAGGCAGCTCCCTGGCGCGAAAGCAGTCGAAGCATGTCCGCACTTCCATGTTCGGCGGTGCGGCGCCGCGAAGGGGGCGCCGCATGTTCGCTATCGTCGCGGCGGCGCTCCGTCCTGGAGCCGGCGTTCGCGACAGCGTGAAGCAGTGCCGATTGATCCGATTGTGCGGGCGGCTACAGTGAGAACTTCAGGTAGTTGAGCCATGTGTACCACCGAATCATGACCCGCCGCACGATCTGAAAGCTCGCCAGCCGGTCGGTGTAGACGGCGGCCGCCCCGCTGGCTCCCGCGGGCAGGGGATAGCGCTCGCGGTCCTCGTCGGACAAGCGGATCTTCACCGGCACGCGCGCGGCCGCGGTGCGCGTGCCCGTCAGCGGCAGCGACCCCGTCGGATTGAGCTGTCCCTCGCCCGTGGCCATGATGATCGCCTCGACGGCGCCGCGCAGCGTTTTGCCAGGGTACATATCGAGGCAGATCTCCGCTTCATCGCCCACCGCGACGCCGCCTGCGTATTCCTGAGCCAGCGTGGCCCCCACGATGCCTTCCGGCTCGACCACGAACGTCACCACCGGCTGACCGGGCGCCACGACGAAACCGGGCTGCAGCTCCAGCACCGTCACGAATCCGTCGGCCGGGGCCGTTACGGTCGTTTCGTCCAGGTTGAGCTGGGCTTCCGCTAGCTCCGCCTTGGCCTGGGCGATCGAGAGCGGCAAGAGCTCGATGGCGATCCACGCGGAGTCGGCCTGGGCTTGTGCCTCGCGCAGGCCGGCTTCGGCCGCGGCGAGCTGCTCGCGTTCCTCGTCGATTTTTTGTTGCGTGACAACGCCCGGGTTGATTTGCCGCGCCGCCAGATCGCGATCGAGCGTGCTCTGCGCGAGCGTGCGCTCGGCCTCGATGCGATCGACGGCCGCTTCCGCCGCGGCCAGCGCTGCCTGAAGTTGCGGCTCGGACTGTTCCGCCGCCGCGACCGCCGCGGTGAGGCGATCGACGTCTGCCTGATATTGCCGCTCGTCGAGCCGGAAGAGTACGTCGCCCTGTTTGAGCGGCTTGTTGGGCTCAACGGGCACTTCCACGACGCGCGTCGGCTGCGGGACGCGGGCCGACACTTGCACGATGTGCTGGTACACCCGCGCGTCCAGCGTCATCGGGTGCATGAAGTTCACGACGATGAGAATGCCGAACACGAACAGCACGCCGAGCACGCCGACGACGATCTTGTTGACCGCGTCGAACTTCAACCACTTGAATTTGAAGTACACCAGCCACACGGCCAGGATGTACACATTGAGCAGAAACGCGATCATCGCGGCGAGCTCCCGGTGACCGTGGCATGGCCGTCGGCGATCGTCACGTTGAGCGGCCGGCAATACGCCCAAATCAGCGCTGCCGGCCAGAGAGTGAACAACGTCAGCAAACTCAGCCAGCCGGCGACGCTTACGGCGTCGGCCTGTGGATGGTTGCGGGCCCGTGCGATCTTGCCCGGCAACCCGGCCAGCACGATCGCGAAGAAGACGCTCGAGGCGACCACCGCGAGGATGATCAAGAGCGTCATCGCGTCGAGAAAGCTCATGGCGCGTGCTCCTGAAGAATCGACGTCCAAGTTGCCGCATTATCGTGCGGTGGCGTCAGGATTGGAATAAGCTTCGAGGCGTGTCGTTCAATCGCAGACGCCACACGCGCGACAATCCTGAAATGAGCGCCCGGCTCTTCATCGAGGACGAGGCCCGTGTCGTCAAGGGCCTCTGCAAACTTCACTTGAGGCAAACGACATTTGAAGATTGGCGGGAACGGCCTTGAGGCCTTGGCCATGATGGGCTGGGCGGCTCAAGGCTTCGGGAAGATGGTTTTCCAGTCCGCCTTCATGTCGATGAGAATCCAGCCGCGCTGGGCGGCCTCATCGAGTCCGCGTTCGAGCTTGCCGATGGGCGAGCCGCGGTCGTAGGCATACTCGCGGTCGGCATCGGTGTGGTGGACCAGCAGGCCTAGCCGGGGGCGAGTACGCCCCGGCTCGCTGAGGGGGTTTGGCGGCGCGGCGGTCGTCCATTGGAGCATTTCGAAATCGCCGTCGGAGTTACCGAAGGCGAGGATTGGGCGACGGCCGATGAACTTCTGGATGCCGACCGGCTTGCCCGGCCCGTCGTCGATGAAGTCGACCGCGGGCAGCTTACGCAGGACCGGCGGGTCGCTCGTGCCGTCGAACTGGAGCTTGCCCATGCTGCCGACGATCTGTTCGGGCGGAATACCATAGGCGTCCTCGGCCCATACGCGCATGAACTCCACGCCGCCGCCGGACACGATGAACGTCTTGAAGCCGCTGGCGCGGAGATACGCCAGCACCTCGACCATCGGCTGGTAGATGCACTCGTTGTAGGGCCGCTGATATTTGGGATGCCTGGCGGTTGTGAGCCACTGGCGCACCGTGGCGGCAAACTCGTCGGTCGTCATGCCGGCGTGCGTGGCGGCCAGCAGTTGGCCCACCGCCTTCTCGCCGCCAACCAGGGCCGCCTTCGCCTCGCCTGCGAGAACTTCTTTGAACGGCGACTTGTTGTTCCACTCAGGATGCTGCGGGGCCAAGGTCTTCACCTGGTCGAGCGCAAACGCCAATTGGAAGTAGATCGGTTGTTCGCACCACAACGTGCCGTCGTTGTCGAACACGGCGATCCGCTCGGCCTCGGGAACGAACCCGTCGCCCCCTTCAGTTACACGGCCGACGAAGGCAACGATCGCCTGCTTCGCCGGACCGTCGTTCCACGACGGCAGCGGATCCTGGGCGCGGACCGCCGCGGCAAAGCACCAGACAAGCAGTACCACCCAGCTTCGCGACAGCGACTTCATGGGATCCTCGCCACGCCCCAGGACCGGTATGCAGGGCAAATTCAAGGCAGGCCGTCGGCGGCTGCGCCACTTGCGCGCCGCGGACAGCCACGATTGTTTACGGCTGCGGTGCAGTCGCCCCAGTTGCTCCCTCCGGCGTGCCGTCGGGATGCGCGGGAAGCGGGAATACTTTCTCCAGCTTTCGTAGAGCGCGGATGTCGCGCATCGTTTCGTCCATGATCGTCGCCGGGTTGAAGCTCGGCGGGATCGACCGCGGCGGGAACTCCTTGAATGTCTGCGCGAACTGCACGACATCATCCATCACGCCGTACATGTTCTGCACATGATTGAGCTGCCAATCCCAGTAGGTGTTGGAGGTGATGTCGGCCCGCTCGTACGGATCCTGAAAGAGGTTGAAGATCTTCTGCAGCCGCAGCTTGGTGAACGGCTCGGCCCACACCTGCATCGTGCCGGGGGCGCGCTGTTCCTCGAACACGTACTTGTAGTCGCCCTTGCGGTAGGCCACCAGCTCGCTGTCGTCGTCCGTGTAGAAGAACCGGTCGCGGGCGCTCTTGGCGCCGTTGTTGACGCCCACCGTGCCTTCGACCGTGGTAAGAAACGGCGATTGGTCGTACCCGTCGAGATGCACCTTGTAGTTTTTTCCGTTCGCCGCATAGCCGGCCTTGCACTTGGCTACGATGTCGGGTTCTCCCGCGATGGCGCAGAACGTGGGAATCCAGTCGTTATGGCTCATCAGCTCGTTGGTGACCGTGCCTGGTTTGATGTGGCCCGGCCACCGCACGAGGCACGGCACGCGGAAGGCGCCTTCCCAGTTTGTGTTCTTCTCGCTGCGGAACGGCGTCATGGCTCCATCGGGCCACGTGTTCATGTGAGGGCCGTTGTCGCTCGTGTAGAGCACAATCGTGTTCTCGGCGATGCCGAGATCGTCGAGCGCTTTCAAGATCGAACCAATCGTTTCGTCGTGCTCGATCATGCCGTCGATGTATTCGCTGTCGCCATGCGGGTACCGGCCGCGGTGCTCGTCGCGAACGTGCGTGCGCAGGTGCATGCGAGTCGAGTTGAACCAGCAGAAGAATGGCTTGCCGGCGGCGTGCTGCCGCTTCATGTAGTCGATGGCCGCCGCGCTCGTTTCGTCGTCGATCGTTTCCATCCGTTTCTTGGTGAGGGGGCCGGTGTCCTCGATCGTCTGCATGCCGACTTTGCCGAACCGCGGATCAACGGTTGGATCGTCGGTGGTCGTCGCCACGCACTTGAGCACGCCCCGCGGCCCAAACTTTGCCCGGTACGCAGGGTCTTTCGGATAATCGGGCAGCTCCGGCTCCTCCTCGGCATTGAGGTGGTACAGATTGCCGAAGAACTCGTCGAATCCGTTGACCGTCGGCAGCGTCTCGTTGCGATCGCCGACGTGGTTTTTGCCGAACTGACCGGTCGCGTATCCCAGGCTCTTCAGCAGTCCTCCAATCGATGGATCGAGCTGACTCATGCCCATCGGCGCGCTGGGAAACCCAACCTTGGTCAGGCCGGTGCGCAGGCCGTGCTGGCCGGTAAGAAACGCCGCGCGGCCTGCGGTGCAGCTTTGTTCGCCGTAGTAGTGCAGGAAGCGAATGCCCTCATTGGCAATGCGGTCGATGTTCGGCGTCGTGTAGCCCATCAGCCCGTCGCTGTACGCGCTGACGTTTGCGATGCCGATGTCGTCGCCGAAGATGACCAGGATGTTGGGCTTCGTCCCCGAAGGCGCCTGGGCCGGAGCGGTCGACGCGACCAAGGCGCCAATCAACGCGGCGAGCAACGCAGTCGAAGTCCATCGATGCAGCGTACACATCATTCGATCTCCAACTCCAACGGTTCGAGAAGTTCATTTCGTGAGCGGCAAGACGCAGCAGGCCCGGGCCAAGACGACAAGATCCGCGGTCAGCGGGCTACTGCAACGACCATGCCAAAGCAAACACGGCACGCAACTAAATCAAACGTACTATGCTTCGCAGCCGCGGACAGCGGCGTAGGGTTCCTGTGCGACTTGTTTCTATCGCGGGGCGTCGCATTTTTCCACCAGGTGCGCCGGCATACGCCGCGCTTTTCAATCCGGGCGGCCGCACACACGTACGAGGCGAATGCGGAACGAACTTTGCAGTTGACGCATGGCATGCCACAGCGGCCAAGTTGGTCGTCGCGCCAAATCGCTGAGGCCGCCGATCTCGCGAACCTGCCCTGGGGACGACCTCGCTGGAGTCCCTTGGGCCAGTCACGCGATGCGCTGGCGCCGTGCGGTCGCTCGCAGAAGCAGGCAGCCGAGAATCGTCGCGCCAAGCGCCATCCGCCCGGCCGGTTCGGGCACGGCGACGGCGTTGCCTCCGCCGGCGCCGAACTGCGTGCGCCAAATATCGAGATCAAGCAGATCGCTGACGCCGTCGCCGTTGGCGTCCCCATGCTGCGGCAACGCGGGCATCGTGCCGAGGCCGCGCTGCCAGAGGAGGAAATCGTTCCCATCCACGGTTCCGCTGCCGTCGAAGTCGGCATTGGGATTGCCGCCCGGCGGCGCCCCGTAGAGGAACTGGATGCCCGCGATATCGTCGGCGCCGGGTTGGCGGTTGATAGGCGCCCGCCCGTCGCCGTCGGGGTCGTTGTATTCGCATTGCGAGCCATCGAATTCCGGCGAGACGTAGCCGCACATCAGGCAGCTGGGCACGGCGGAATGAGCGAGTCCCAGGGCGTGCCCGATTTCATGGGTCACCAGCCCCAGGAAATCGTTGCGATACAGTCCGCCGCCGGGCGGATAGAGGTCGTAGAGATCCCCTTCGTTGCCCGGCGCGTGATAGAAGGAGATGTCCGCTCGGCTGTTGAAGAGGATGTCGCCCTCGAGCGTCGTTCCGCCGTTGGGCGGCGCTGTGAATCCGACGGCCGCCGAGAAGCCGTCGATCTCGAAGCCGCCGATGCGGATGTCGCCGATCTGCTGACCCTCGGCGTACGGTGCGGCAAACGGCACGCCTGAATCGACGCCAAGGTACTCGAACTGGATGTTCGCGACCTGCTCCCAGTGATGGAACGCCTGTTCGATGAGCGCCAGCGCCGAAGCCTCGCCGCCGACTTGGGAGAAGACGCCGGCGAGATTCGAGACGCCATGGATGTAGGCAGGCGCGGACGCGTCGCGCGTCGTCCCGGCGGGCATTAGGCTCCACGTGACCACGCCGCCGGGCGTGCCGGCGAGCGGGCCGTTCCACCTGGCATAGCCGGTCTCGATACCCAACGGGAAGGGATAGACGTTGTACGCAACAGCGGCGGACAAGGCTGCCGATGCTGCACAGGCGAAGACCGTAATTCGCAGGAGGGAATGAGCCATGGTCCCGGCCGCAACGAATCTGACGCCGGAAGGGAGAGGTGCGTACCAGGCAGTATAGCCTCGCGGACGGATGCTCCGGAGTTCGCGGCCAAGAAAAATAGCCAGGAAGGTTCAAGTGAGGACATTCCGAGCAATCATGGGCGTCGCCCCGTTGTTCTCTGCAATGCCCACCACCTTCTTCGCGAAGAGTTCGTACGGAACGAATTTACCACAGAGGGCACGGAGGACACAGAGGTCGGATAAAGTAAAAAAGGGCCTTGTGAAGAAACTCGCGAGCCCTCAGGTCATCGCTCCCGAGTCGCTACTTCCTCTCCCGATCTCCGTGTTCTCTGTGTCCTCTGTGGTAAGTCTTCTCCCCTGCGCCACGCGCCGCGAAGACTTCGTATCGTTGTTTGTCGAGTCCTGATCCTGAGTTCGCACCGAGTTGTTCCGGCCAATGGCCTAGCTAGGCGGCGCCGCATCCTCGACGTAACGGCCGGGCGTCAGCGTGCAGGTCTCGAAGCACCGCTGAGCCTTGCCCAACCATTCGAACTCCAGGGCACAGCGGCGCCGCGTTTCCGGCGAACACCCGCTCAGGCCGAACGGGCTGATCACTTCGATGCGGCATAAGACCGGCGGTGAACGATCACATTTATGGAGCCAGTCGACAAGAACGCGCCGCAAATGAAACGACGGAACCCGGCCCTCAACAACAACCTGTCCTGACGCGGCGTCGATTGAGAATTGATCCGCGCGCCCACGAAACAGGGGATGTTGCGAAATCCACTGACGGGTAGCGGCAATCGCTTCGTTGGCGCGCGGCGTCGACGCGATCGACGCGCGAGACGACGGTGTCATGGTGATCCTCCGGCGGGTCATCTGTTCCAGACGTGAGAGAAGGCAGAAAAGGGAGGGCCGTTGGCGGAGAACTATCTCCGTCTCGCGTGCGCAGCGTCCGTCCAACGGGGCAGGATGCATAACAGGATGCATAAATGGCGCCGAAGGCGTTGACATGGAAATCAGGCGAGAAATGTCGCTGTTCATGCGCGACCATGTGCCCGGAGGGCGCACCGCAGTGCGCCTCAGCACATGCGCCCGACAATCGGCATGACCGGATGTGCACGAAACGCCCGAAATGAGGCTCGCTGGGGAGGCTGCGAGCGTCGGCTGTACGGCGCAGTAAATGCATGCCGAGTCCTTGGCGTTAGCTCGGAGCGCGACGCTCATTGCAGCAGGGCGTTCACGGCGTCGGCGGGCAAGGATCGTCGGGCGCGCATGCGGCGGCAAGGAGAGTGATCATGGCTACTGTCTCCAGCTTGGACGAATACCTGAACGAAATGCGCGAGCAGGTCTGCTCGCATTGCGTCGCGCGCGTGCCGGGCGGCCCCCCTTGCGAGCCCTTGGGGATTGGGTGCGGCGTGGAGCAGCATTTGGATGAGCTCATCGCCATCTGTCGCGCCGTCGACAGTCCGCTGATCGATCCCTATGTCGAACGGTTGCGCGACGAGATCTGCGCGGATTGCGATTTCCGCGACGAGCCCATTTGCCCGTGCCCGCTGAAATACCTGCTTCCGCTGGCAGTCGGCGCCGTCGAGACGGTTGAACAACGCCGACACATTCTGGCCGAACGGCTCGCCTGGCCTGATGCGGAGCTACCGGAGTCCGACTGACGTTGTTCGTTCGACCGATCCGAGCGCGGCGGTTGGTGAAAATGCCCATCGATACAACACGCCCCGTATAAAATGAATAAGGCAGCGAAAGACCCTCAAGTCGGGACGAGTGGTGCGCTCGCAGGATTGGACTTTCGACGCGCTGGACGCCTGTCCCGCGATCGGCGCGCGTCCTCAACACGCCCTTCGTGGCGGAGAGGTGTTGAACCATGAAACGCTTCAGTGGCAAACCGATCGTCGCCCCGATCGACTTTTCCAACGAGTCGGACCAAAGCGTCGACCTGGCCCTAGAAATTGCCGGGGCGCCCGAACTCGTAACGGTGTTGCATGTCGCGCCGCCGCTGGTGGCGTTCGAGCCCGCCGTTGTCGCGATTATCAGCGACGAGGAGCGCCGGGAGCAGATTCTCGCGGCCGCCCACCACCGGTTTTCCGATTCCAAGCACCGGGGCATTCAATGTGAAACACGATTTGGCGAGCCGGGGCAGGAGATCGCCGACGCGGCTCAGGAGAAATCGGCCGGCCTGATCGTGATGCCGTCGCATGGCCGAACGGGGCTGGCGCATCTGCTCATGGGGTCGGTGGCCGAACGGGTGGTTCGGCTGGCGCATTGCCCGGTGCTGGTGCTGCGGTCCTAGAATGCAGGATCGCGACTGGCGGCTGTTGAGCGCCAGCGCTTCAATCTGTCTCATGGCCTCTTTCTGCGCCCTCAAGTCGCGTCTCCTGCAGCTTGTTGCGCGTTTGAGAGATCGCTTGCAGCTCGGATGCCGGCAAGCCATAGACATACTCCGGTTCGCCGGGCTCCAGCAGAACCGCAAGCGGCGCCGACTTGGAGATCGTCGACCGTGGTTACGCTGAGTTGCGGCGCTATGGTGTATGCTGATGAGCAGAATATTGCCCTTGTAGGCCGATCTCTCCCGCTGCACACACACGGGTTGCTCGTTATGGCGAATTGCCTCGTCGGTCGCGCTTTGGTTCGGTTGGGATTGGCGCTCGCGCTTCTCAGCTCTGCTGGAATTGGCGAGCAGGTGCGTGCAGCCGACATGCTCGAAGTCACGAGCAGCACGACGCTCGACCCCGAGCGCACCTACGGCCAGATCATTGTGAAGGCCTCGGACGTCACGATCGACGGCCGCGGGGCATGGCTCGTCGGCGCCGAAGAGGGCGAGCCGAACACGTTTCACGGCACGGCGATCGTCGCCCGCGGCGTGTCGAACGTCACGCTGCGGAACGTGCGAGCGAAGGGCTGGGAGACCGGGTTGCATGTCGTCGACGGGGACGGTTGGACAATCGAGGGGTGCGATTTTTCGGACAACTTTCACGATCCGGAGTTCGGCTGGGGAGAGAACGGGCGGCGCGGCGGGATCGTGCTCGAGCGGGTCACGGGCAGCACGGTGCGGGATTGCCGCGCCAATCGCGTGTGGGATGCGTGCGTGCTGGTCGGGTCGCACGGAAATGCGATCGATCGGTGCGATTTCTCGCATGCCTCGAACACGTGCCTGAAGCTGTGGAATGCCTGCCGAAACGTGGTGCGGGAGAACAATCTCAGCTACGGACTGCGGATCGATCCGGGCGAAGTGCACGCGCGGGACTCGGCGGGCGTGCTCATCGAGAGCGGGTCGAACGACAACCGCTTCACCGGGAACGACTGCACGCACGGCGGCGACGGCATTTTCATTCGCGTGCTCAACCAGTGGGTCAGCACCGGGAACGTGTTCGAGCGGAACGATTGCTCTTACGCGAACAACAACTGCATCGAGGCCTGGTCGCCGCGGAACGTGTGGATCGGCAACAAGGCCAACCACGGCAGCTATGGCTTCTGGCTGGGCGCCTCGGACGGCAACGTGCTCGTGGACAATGAGGCGTCGTTCAACGGGCGGCCCGACGGGTTTCACAACTCGCCGCATTTGCCGGGCGGGCGCCACGCGGGGATCGTGTTCATGTTCGGGCCGTCGAGCCACACGATCGTGCGGGGAAACGTGTGCGAAGGAAACAACGGGGCGGGGATCGCGGCGATTGGCGATTTGGAGACGCAGGGCGAGAAATGGCGGGCGTTTCACTGGATCGTTGAGCAAAACACGCTGCGGGACAACGTGTGGGGCATTTATTTGCAGCATGCCGAGATGATCGATCTGGCGGCGAACAAGTTTGAGGGAAACTCCGCGTCGGACGTCGAGCAGGCGGAGAACGTGCGCGATCTGGTGGTGCGCGAGGGCGACGCCGACGGAATCGCGCCGCCGCGAGCGGAATTGGCGGGGCCGAGCGTGGCGACGGTGGGGGAGACCGTCGAGTTCGATGCGAGCCGAAGCAACGATCCGGCGGGGCGGGCGCTCGGCTATCGGTGGCATGCTGCGGGGAACGCCGCGGGGACGGCGGCGACGGTGCGGCATGCGTTCGCGGCGCCGGGGTTTTACCGCGTCGCGCTCACGGTGAACAACGGCGCGCTGTTCGACCTGGCGTGGCGGGACGTATACGCCGTGGAGCCCGTGGCCGAGCTGGCGGCGGGCGATCCGGGGGGCGCGTGGAGCTGGAGCGATCCGCAGTCGGAGGTCGCATTTGCCGCGGATGCGGACGTGCGGCTCCTGGGCGAGGATTCATTGCGGGCGAGAGTCGATCCGTACAGCGGCGGGCGGGTGACGCTCAAGTTCAAGTTGCCCGAAGCCCGCGAGTTTAACGAGGGCGCCGAGTTGGTGTTCTGGCTTGCGAAGCGGAACGAAAACATTCCCTCGTGGCAGAACGCCAATCCGATCGTCGGCGTCGTCGACGCCGCGGGCCGCCTGATGGAGCTCACGCCGACAAGCGACGTGCTCAACTCGCCCCGCGACAATGAAGCCCGCGAGGGGTGGACGTACTTTGCGGTTCCGCTGGCCGGGAACGCCGCATGGACGCGCAGCGGCGATGCGGTGGACGAGGCGGTCGAGCTGCAATTCGGGTTCGACTCCTGGGGCGCCGAGCCGTTGGTCGTGTGGATCGACGGGCTGGGGTTCAAGTGAGCTGGCTCGCACCACGCACGGCGGCGACAAAGGCGCTAGCAATCTCCGCCGCGACGTTGCACAATCGTGGGCGTCGAACGCCGCTCGCGACATCATCCGGCGCCGCGTCGCGCTTGTCGATTGCGTATTCTCGCTACGAACAGTTGTTGGAGGCTCGCCTTGTATCTGCACAACGCCATGGGGCCCGGGCTGGTGGGAAAGGAGCCGGGGACGGATCATCCGCCGATCCTGCTCGATCGGATGCTCGAGCTGACGCAGCACGCGCGGGCTCGCGGGCGGCGGTTCGACGGGGTCGATCTGTCGCTGTACATGCCGCACATCGACATGGACGCCGGCGACGTCGAGCGCGTGGCCGAGACGGTGAGCGCGCACGGGCTGAGCGTGGGTTCGCTCGTGGCGCCGGTGTGGGCCGACCTGGGCGGCGGCAGCGCGATGGGGGACGACGCGGCGCGGCGGCGGTTCCTGACGGCGGTGGAGAAGTCGTGCAAGTACTCGCGGCGGCTGCGGGAACTGGGCGTGCGGCGGTACGGGGCGGTGCGGATCGACTCGGCGGACAATCCCGAGAATTGGAGCGCCGATCCCGTGGGCAACACGCGGCGAATTGCGGAGACGTTTCGCGAGGCGGGGCGGATCGCGGCGGATCACGGCGAGCTGCTCGCGGCCGAGGGCGAGATTTGCTGGGCGGGCATGCACTCGTGGCGGTACATGGCCGAGCTGCTCGAGCTGGTCGACATGCCGACGACGGTGGGGTTCCAAGCGGACCTGGCGCATACGTGCCTGTACCTTTTGGGCTACAACGCGCCGGAGCATCGGCTGCTCGAGCCGGGCTACAGCGATGAGGAGTTCTGGGCCGCGTACCGAACGATGACAGATCGCCTGCGGCCCTGGACGTTCGACATGCACGTGGCGCAGAGCGACGGGACGGTCTTTGGCAGCGGCGCCCACGACAAGACGGGCCGGCACGTGCGGGCCGATGACCCCAACGGCAAGATGGACGTGGTGCAGTGCGCCCACTATTGGCTGACGGAGCCGGACGGCAGCCCACGGCGGCAGATCGAGCACATCTGTTGGGACGGGTGCATGATCGCCAACGACGTGCTGGAGGCGGCGGCGACGTGGGACAACATCTTGGATTTGATGGTTCAGATTGACGAGCGGCGTTAAAGGCCGCGGATTTTTGCCCGCGAAACACGCGAAAGGACGCGAAAGAGAGAAAGGGGATTTTGTAACCGCGAATCACGCGAATCTTCGCGAATCAGATAAGGTTCAATTCATCGCACGGCGATCCTCTGATGGTCTGGCAAAGGGTTGCTGCAGGCAAGATTCTTCGGCCGACCTCAGAATGACGAGTCCTCCTCTCTATCCTTATTCTCGGATTCGCGAAGATTCGCGCGATTCGCGGCGACTTGTATTTCTTAATCTTTTTCGCGCCCTTTCGCGTATTTCGCGGGTCCTCTTCCTCTCACATCCTTCACCAGCATGACGCAGTTGCCTTTTCGTTTTGGGAACGAGGTTTACACCTGGTTCATGAAGGACGCGGGGCGGGCGAACTTCAATCGGCTGGACCACATGATCGGCGTGACCGCCCGCGCGGGGATGGCAGGGATTCAGCCGATCTTCCACTGGATGGGCGATCTGGCCGATCCGGGGCGGCTGGCGGAGTCGCTCGCGCGACACGGGATCGAGCTCGCGGCGCTGTCGCTGGTGCTCGATTGGAACGGCGCCGAAGAAACCGACGAAGAGCGGGCGGCGGCGGATCGGGCGATCGATCTGTGCGCGCGGTTTCCTGGGGCCGTGCTGTGTACGGTGCAGATGCCCACGAGCCGCGACAACCTGGTCGAGCGGCGGCTGCGACTGGTGGGGCATGTGAACGCCGTGTCGCGGCGGGCGGCGGAGCGGGGCGTGCCGGCGTCGTTTCATCCCAACTCGCCGCCGACGTCGACCAATCGGACGCTCGAGGACTACGAAGTGATCCTCGGCGGGCTCGATCCACAAGCGACGGGTTGGACGCCGGATGTGGGGCACATCATCAACGCGGGGATGGATCCGCTGGAGACGATGCAGCGCTGGCAGCCGCTGATCAACCACATCCACTTCAAGGATTGGGATGGAGAGCCGGAGTTTTGCCTGATGGGCGAGGGGAAGGTCGACTTTGTGGGCGTGTGCCGGTGGCTGAAGTCTTGGAATTACAGCGGGTGGATCATCTGCGAGGACGAGGCGGAGACGGCGATCGACGATCCCGACGGCGTGACGCTGCACGATGGGGCGTGGATGCGCGACGTGCTCCTGCCGGCCCTTGCGGGCTGAGTACGCTTTACCTAGGGGGAGCCATGCCAACGGTCGCGACCAATGGGATCAACCTGTACTACGAAGAAGTCGGCGCCGGGCCGCCGCTGGTGTGCATCATGGGGATCACCGCGCCGGGGTCCGTTTGGGCGCCGCATGTGGACCAGTGGCAGCGGCACTTTCGTTGCCTGGCGGTCGACAACCGCGGCGTGGGCCGCAGCGACATGCCGCCGGGGCCGTACACGACCGCGATGATGGCGGACGACTACGCGGGGCTGCTCAATTCGCTGGGACTCAGCGGCGTGCCCGTGGCGGGCTGCTCGATGGGCAGCACGATCGCCCAGCAGCTCGCGCTGCGCCATCCAGCGCTGGTGAAGAGCCTGGTGCTGATGTGCCCGTGGGCGCGGTGCGATCGCTACGCCACGGCGATCTTCGAGCACATGCAGCACATCAAGGCGCGGCTCACGCCGGCGGAGTTCATGGAGTACATCCAGATTCTCATCTTCGCGAAGGCGCACTGGGACGACGACGCGGGCTACCGCGATCTTGTCGAAGGCCGGCGGCTGGCCGCGGAGGCGCCGCTGCAGCAGCCGCTGTTCGCGCTCGAGGCCCAGGCGGCGGCGTGCATTGCGCACAACGTGCTGGCGGAGCTGGGGCGGATCGCGTGCCCGACGCTGGTGATCGGCGGCCGCGAGGACATCTTCACGCCGGTGTGGATGGCCGAGGAGGTGGCGAGCGGCATCCCGGGCGCCGAGCTGTATTTGTACGAGGGGGCGGGGCACGCGTTTCATTTTGAACGCGTGGCGGATTTTAATGCGCGCGTGGTGGAGTGGATCCAATCGCATTAGGCAGCATCGATCGAGTTAAACCACGGATTTCACGGATGACACGGATAAGCTCTTCGGATGTTCTGCTGCACTGCAGCGGCAAATCCCTTTCGCACGAAGCTTCGCGACAGCGCCAACTCCCATCCGTGAAATCTGTGCAATCCGTGGTTCCGATCGGTTGAATGAAGGGCGGTCAAGGCAACTTTGCCGACGTCGGCAGCGGCTGACTTGCCGGGTGCGATCGGTTATCATCGGGCGATATCGCTTGTCCGCATCGCTTCTCCCAGGGCTTCGCACGCCATGACCAGCCGCCGCAGCACGCGTCGCACGTTTCTCCAGCAGTCCACCGCCGCGGCAGCCGCGATCGGGATGCCGCTCTACGTGCCGGGCCGCGTGCTTGGGCTCGACGGGCAGCCGGGCGCCAACGCGGAGGTCCGCATCGGCGTGATCGGCTGCGGCGGGCGGGCGCGGCAGCTCATGGACCAGGTGCCGGCGCCGGGCCGGGTGGTCGCGCTGGCGGACTGCTACCAGCAGCGGGCCCACGACGCGGCCCAGCAGCTCAAACACCCCGAGTGGCCGATTTACCACGACTACCGCGAGATGTTCGATCGCGAGCAGCTCGACGCGGTGATCGTCGGCACGCCGGACCACGGACGGACACTGCCGTGCATTCGGGCCGTCCAGGCGGGGCTGGACGTGTACGCCGAAAAGCCGCTCACCGCGTATATCCGCGAGGGTCGCGTGCTGGTGGACGCGGTGCGGAAGCACGGCCGCATCCTGCAGGTGGGCTCGCAGCAGCGGACGATGGAGATCAACCGCTTCTGCTGCGAATTCGTTCGCGACGGCCGGCTGGGCGCGCTCAAAAAGGTGCAGGGGGTCAATTATACCGGTCCGCGGGCGATGGTGGACCTGCCCGAGGAGCCGATTCCCGAGGGCGACGACTGGGACGTGTGGTGCGGCCCGACGGCGCTGCGGCCGTTCAACTCGCAGTTGCAGTTCGGCTGGATGCAGTGGCGGGACTACTCCGGCGGCGAGATGACCAACTGGGGCGCCCACGGCGTGGACCAGATCCAGTGGGCCCTGGGCAAGAGCCTTACCGGGCCGACGGAGCTGTGGCCCGAGTCGTCGGGGCCCAACGGCAAAGTGTCGATGTGGTACGACGACGGCACGCTGGTGGCCTTCGAGCTGGAGGGCACGGGCCCGATGGGCGGCGGCGTCTTCGTGGGGGCCGACTGCAAGATGGAGATCAACCGCAACAAATTCACGACCAATCCGCCTGATTTTGTCCAGGACGCCCCGCCCGCGGAAGTGCAGGGCAAGTGGGAGGGCGACGGCTGGATCGCCCGGCCGCACATTAAGAACTGGCTCGACTGCATGCACACCCGCGAGCTGCCCAATGCGGACGTCGAAATTGGCCACCGTTCGATCTCGGTCTGCCACCTGGTGAACATCACCCGCGAGCTGGGCCGCAAGCTGCGGTGGAATCCCGAGGCGGAGCAGTTCGTCGACGACGACGAAGCGAACGCGCTGGTCGATCGCCCGCGCCGCGCAGGGTACGAGCTGCCAACATAGTTCCAACATGTACCAGGGGCCTCCCCTCTCCCCAGCCCTCTCCCCCAGGGAGAGGGGGCCGGAGGGGATCAGAAGCGCGCCCCCCAGCCCAAACCAAATCAAACCCACACTCAACTCCTCACCGCCACACGGAACCACGCCATGAAATTCGGCATGAACCTCCTCCTCTGGGACGATCACCTGCACGACGGACTGTTGCCGGTCGTCGAGCGGCTCAAGACGATGGGCTACGACGGCGTCGAAGTCCCGATGTTCGCCCTCGACGAGGCGGTGTACGCCGACTGGGGCAAGCGGCTGAAGGACATGGAGCTGGGCGTCACGGCGGTCACGATTCGCGTCGAGGCGGACAACCCCATCTCGCCCGACGCGAAGGTTCGCGCCGCGGGCGTCGAGCAAACCAAGAAGGCCCTCGACTGCTGCGCCGCGCTCGGCGCCACGGTGCTGTGCGGCCCATTCCACTCGGCCCTGGGCCTGTTCAGCGGCGCCGGTCCCACGGCCGACGAGTGGAAGTGGGGCGTCGACAGCATGCGGCAGGTCGCCGAGCACGCCGGCAAGGTCGGCGTCATGTTGGGCGTCGAGTGGCTCAACCGCTTCGAAACCTATTTTCTCACCTGCAGTGCCGATGCCGCGCGGTTCTGCGCGGACGTCAATCATCCCCACTGCATGATGATGTACGACACGTTCCACGCGAACATCGAGGAGAAACACGTCCACAAGGCGATCACGGGCTGCGCGAAATACACGGCCCACGTCCACATTTCGGAAAACGACCGCAGCACGCCGGGGCAGGGCGACATCAAGTGGGACGAGACGTTCGCCGGGCTGAAGGAAACCGGCTACGACGGCTGGCTGACGGTCGAGGCGTTCGGCATGGCGCTGCCCGCGATCGCCGCCGCCACCAAAATCTGGCGCCGCATGTACGACAGCGAGGAGCAACTCGCCCGGGATGCACTGGCGTTTATGCGGAAGGGGATGGGCAAGTAGGGGAGGCGCGGGGCGCGAGTCTGTACCAACCCGACGCGTCAGCGAGGGATCGACGCCGATTCCCTTGCTTACGCGGCGGGCTGGTATTTTTGTCGCGAAACGCTGTTTTTAGCGACATAAATCGTCTTTTCGGGGGTTGCGCTGCGCCTCGCGGCCGGAGCGCCTTGGCGTGATTGGGTTTGCGACGCAGGGCGGCGGCGGAACATTGTGTCGTCCCCTGGGCCAGAGAACTCTTTTCTGAGCGACGTAAAGGGAGGAAGTTGCGGGTGGCGTGTTTCGAGTTGTCCCTGACGCCTGATCCCTGACTCCTGACCCCTACTTGATACTCCCGTCCTCCCAACAAAAAACACGAGCCGCGGGCGGTTCCTCGCGGTGCGGAACCTCCCACGGCTCGTGTTGCGTCACGATGCCCGATGCCCGTTGGTGCTTTTATACTTTTGTATACTATCGCATTTGGCAGTCGAAAGCAAGAGGGATGCTTGGAAAAATGCTGACGTCGATTAACTGCTGACTCAGTCGCCTGACGGTGCATCGTCGTCGCGCAGGCTGGAGAAGAGGTCGCGCTCTCCGGCGTCGTCGCCGCCGAGGGACTTCCGCCAGGCGGCAGGCACGTCGAGAGCGCCGGCCGCGCGGAGCTCGTCGACGGAGATCAAGTGCGGTCGAGGGGCGCCTGCGGCCGCGGCGTCGCGCCGGGCCTCGGCAATCGTCTCCTGGACGTCGCGCAGCCACTCGTTGGCGGCCGCGGCATCCAGTTCATCCATTTCCGCAGGCGTCAGCGAGCGTTCATCGTCGGAATGCGAGGGTTGGTCCTGCACAGATCTCCTCCAGGAGTTCGGCCTGGGCTGGTTCCATCCGCGCGAGCAACGCCAGGACGTTGATTTGACTACGCAATCAAAGTTTTGGCCTTGATCGGCGTTGTTGCTTCTTCGCCAGGAGTGGTTCGATGAGTTGCTGGTATAGGTTAAAAAGGAACTCAACGCGGTTGCGCTCGCTGACGAATGGTTGAGCGCGATAGCAGCGGTCGACGGCGCGATCAAGCTTTGCGTGGGCCTTCGCGAGATTGGCGGGCATTGAGACAGGATCGTAGAGGTCGGCTAGAGTCGCATTGGAGTGAGAATCGCGGGCGTCGAACACGGCTTGCGCGGCGTCTTCGACCGCGATGCGCTTCGCGTCGGTGACGTTCTGAGGCCAGGGAAAGTTGTTGTGAACGAGCTTTGCGGAGTAGCGGAAGTCGGATTTGAGTCGCCCTGCCACGTACCGCACCCAAGCCATCTGCATCGTGGAGCTGAGTACACCGAAATGATAGAGAGATGCACCCGGCATCAGAAACACAAGATCGCTGCAAAGCGTCCGTGGCGTCATGAAACCCATCGGAATGAACTTTCGTCGCTCCGAAGAGACCTTGGGAATTACGAGATAGCGGTGCGTAGGCATGTTTTCGACGTGGAATCGCGCGGGCTGCTCGGCAAGTTTGCGCGTTGGCGCGCTCTTGCTTTTGAGCCGGAATTCGCGCACGGCACGGATGCGTTCCATCACCCGCGGCATTGAGCGAAGCTCGGCAGGCGAACATTCTCCCACCCAGAGGCACCATCGCGGTTTCGCGTTGATGAGCTCTTCACTGCCATACCAGCGGCGAAAATACGGTCGGCTAGCTGGCTCCACGCGCAGGAACGCATCGCGTTGCTCGTCGGTAAAGAGATAGTTGCCGTCGTCGATCGGCTTATTGCCGATGCCGATCTCCGGGACGTCGGCAATGGGCTTCGAGCGGCTTTTGATCGTAACGATTGGCCCATCGACCAAGTAGGGATTAATGCTGGCGACCAGCGTCAGATTGGGGTCGCCACGAAGCGAGTCGTAATCGTAGATTTTTCGCTGGCGATGATTGGCGACGGCGAACCCGATAATGACGACATGAACGTGTGCCTTGCCGCGAGCCTCGCTTTCCCACGCAAACGTGCGATGTGCGAAGTGAATCGAAACGCCGTAGCGCCCGTAGAGTTCATCCCAGAGAATGCCAACTTGCTCGCCTTGTGAGACGGAATTCGTAGATACAAATGCGACTGCGATTGGCGTTTTCTGAATGTACGCGGCGGCCTTGAAATACCAGCCTGTGACATAGTCGAGGATGCCAGAATTCTTGACGCCTTTGGTCACGGCGGCGAGTTCTTGGCGTTGTGTTTCAGATTGATACTTTGAACCCACAAATGGCGGGTTCCCGAGGACCTGCGTGCATTCCTTCGCCGGAAGTACCTCATTCCAGTCAATATGCAGTGCGTTTTCGTGGCGGATATGCGGGCTCTTCTTGAGAGGCAATCGGACGAAATACTCGCCGAACTCTTCACTGAGCTGTTGATTCATCTGATGGTCCATGAGCCACATCGCGACCTCCGCGATGCGGACAGGCCACTCCTCGATCTCAATGCCGTACATCTGGTCGACATCGAGGCGCAAAATTGCGCCGATGTCGGCGATGCGCTGCGTCTCGGCGCGCTTGAGCAGCCGCCGTAGGATTTCCAGCTCCAGCAGGCGCAGCTCGCGATAGCTGATCACCAGGAAGTTGCCGCAACCGCATGCCGGGTCGAGCATCCGCATGCTGGCCATGCGGTCGTGCAAGGCCTGCAACTTCTTGCGGTCGGTTCCGGCGCGCTCGAGTTCGGCCTTGAGGTCGTCGAGGAACAGGGGACCGATGACCTTGAGAATGTCGCGCTCGCTGGTGTAGTGGGCGCCTATCTGGCGGCGTTCCCGCGGCTCCATGACCGCTTGAAAGAGTGCGCCGAATACGGCTGGTGAGATGCGGCTCCAATTGAACTTCGTACATGCCAGCGGCGCATTGCGCATGTCCCTGTCGAATGCGGCGAAGCTCAGTGACTCGGCGTAGAGATCGCCGTTGACATAGGGAAGCGCGGCAAGTTCTTCACGGAGATTCTTCTGGCGGCGCTCCTTCGGCGTGTTCAGGACCTGAAAGAGCTGAGCAAGCTGCGGCCCGACGTCGGTACCATCCGGCTTCGTGTGATCTTCCAGGTAGAGCCGAAACGCGTCGGGCTCGAAGATCCCGGTGTCTTCGGCGAAAAGGCAAAAAAGTATACGGACGAGCATTCGTTCGAGTTCGTGCCCGGCATAGCCGCCCGCTTCAAGTGCGTCGTGCAGATTGCCCATGATCTGCACGGCGCGGATGTTAATGGGGTCTTCGGGTTTAAGCTTGTGCTTCTTATATCCCGGGATGAAGCCGAAACGGTGGACGTTTTGGTGGAACTCGGCGAGAGGGAATTCATGAGAGGTACCCTCGTCGAGGTCGTGAAGGGCGATTCGAGCGAAGTCTGAAACGATGACGTGACGTATTGTGGGACTTCGTCCTCGCGACCCTCGCGCGCCAGGTCCTGGATGTAGTCCATCGCCTGGGCGTGGGCCTTGCCGAGATCTTTACCACGGCTCTTGTGTTCTGCGAGGAGCCGGCCTTTCCAGAAGAGATCAATAAAACCGTAGCTGCCGGAAAGGCCTCGGACGGGTTCTTCAAAGCTGGCAACGAGGCGGCGAGAGAGACCGAAGACGTTGAAGAATTGGTCCCAGAACGTTTTCGCTTCGGCGTGCTCACGGATTTCTCCGGCCCATTCTGCGGAAAATTGGAAAGCGCGAGACCGTATTTCGTTCCAAGAAAGGGGCATAACAGAGTCGTCGATTTGGCCTCGTCCTGTCGAAGGACAATTCTAACTAGTGCCTTGACGTTGTTTCAGAGGGTGAACGCGTAGCAGATAGTGTAGAGCAGGTTTGGCAGCGAGTGCAGTCGTTCCCGTTGCTCTTATCGTGCCCTTTGTAGCGGCGCGGGTCGGCGCCTTTGCCGGTCGCCATCACTTCCACGAAGTCCACGAGCACGTTTTTTGAGCGTTATTGCGTAATCGGGTTCGCGTCTTGAGCGAGGAAAGCGATGACTCTCCGACGGCAGCGAGGTGTGCGCGTTTGAACCCGCAGAGCTCCGCGAGATCGGCGAAGAGCGCTTCCAGCGGAGCGCGGAGCTGATCTTCGGGCTTGCCCGTTGCGCTCGGGTTGGCAAGCTTTGCCTTCGCCTCAGTGCCAAATCGCGCAATCGCTGTCTTTAAGTCTGGCATCGACGACTTAACGGTTGTCATGAGGGTGAGTTAGGAGACCGGTCTGGCGACGACGTTATACGGCTCTGCACGGACTTATGCTATCGCGGCAAGGAGCATCGAGGCTCCAGCGGCGGCCGGTTGGGCCGTTTTCTTGTGCGGCGCGTGGCTTGGCCTCGTCGGCGTGGCCATCTTGGGCCTCGGCGGGACGATGGAATGTGCGTCGTCGCGGAGTGATTCGGCCTCGGCGGGCCGCCGGTGGATGGCGGCTGGTTGGCTCGGCCGGTTGGGGGCGGGGAACGGTGACCCAGGGTACGCCGCTCGCGCGGCGGCTGCTTACGCGACGAATCTACCGCCTGCGCTCCGGCAACTTCGGGTTGCCGGTGCTCGTTGCTCCCGTGGGCTACGGCGGGGAACGCCGGCAAGCGTTCTCGGTATCGAAAACGACCGCGGGTCAAGCGACGCTCCGCATGGTTCGCCTTGCGTGCTGAAGTGTAGTCGTCTCGCTCCGCGAGATGAGATTTTGGGCCTGTTTCAGCTCGCGGAAGGAGGGATGTTGGGGGAGTTTTATCTCGCGGAGCGAGATGGGTGGACGGAGTTCATCTCGCGGAGCGAGATGGCTACACTGCGGGCTGCATGTCGCCCAGCAGCGTGGGGATCAACTCGGACACGGTGGGGTGAATTGGCACGGCCCGCTGCAGCACGTTGTACGCGACGCCGGCGTTCATCATGTCGAGGATGCCGTGAATGGCTTCGTCGCCGCCGGTCCCGAGGATGGCGGCGCCGAGGATGCGGCGCGTCTCCGCGTCGACCACGATCTTCATGAGGCCGCGGGTCTCGCCTTTCTCGATCGCGCGGCCGACGCGCGACATCGGGCGGCGGCCCACCAGCAGCGGCCGGCCGGCGGCGCGGGCCTCGCGCTCGGTCATGCCCACGCGGCCCAGCGGCGGGTCGATGTAGAGGGCGTAGCCGAGGATGCGATCGCTCACGCGGCGCGATTGCCTGTCGAGCAGGTTGGCGGCGACGATCTCGAAATCGTTGTAGGCCGTATGCGTGAAGGCGCCGCGGCCGTTGCAGTCGCCGAGGGCCCAGACGCCGGGGACGTTCGTGGCGAGGCTGTCGTCGACGGGGATGTAGCCGCGGGCGTCGACGGCCACGCCGGCCGCGTCGAGCCCCAGGTCGTCGGTGTTCGGCCGCCGCCCCACGGCGAGCAGCAGGTGCGAGCCGACGATCGAGGGTTCGCCGCGTTCGCAGTCGACGCGAAGCTCGACGCCGCGGTCGTGCCGCCGCACGCTGAGGCACTCGGCGCCGAGGCGGACGTGCACGCCCTCGCTTTCCAGGATCTCGCGAATGGCGTCGGAAACCTCCTCGTCCTCGCGGGCGACGAGCCGCGGGCCTTTTTCGAGCACCGTCACCTCGGCGCCGAAGCGGCGGAACATCTGCGCGAACTCGAGCCCGATGTAGCTGCCGCCGACGACCACGAGGTGCTCGGGCAGTTGGTCGAGTTGGAGCATCGTCGTGTTGGTGAGATAGGGCACGCCGTCGATGCCGGGAATCGGCGGCACGCTGGCACGGCCGCCGACGTTGATGAACACGCGCGGCGCCGTGAGCAGCTCGTCCCCGACGCGGACGCGGTCGGGCGCCTCGAACCGCGCGTGGCCATTGAGAACCGTGCAGCCCTCCATGCCGCGGAGCCAGGATTCGACGCCGGCGCGGGCGTCGGTCGTCACCTTGTGGGAGCGGGCATGGACGCGCTGCATGTCGACGCGGACGGCGCCGTCGAGGACGACGCCGTAGTCGGCCGCGCGGCGGGCGAGGTGCGCGGCGTACGCGCTGGCGACGAGCGCTTTGGTGGGCATGCAGCCCGTGTTCACGCAGGTGCCGCCGAACAGGTGGCGCTCGATGAGCGCGACGGTCATGCCGGCGCCGGTGAGCCGCCCGGCGAGCGACGGCCCTGCCTGGCCGGCGCCGATGATGATGGCGTCGAATGACTTCATCGCAGGGCGACTCCGATGAGAACGGCGCCGAGGACCGCGACGGCGTCTTCGAGAAATGCGGCGGGGCGATCGTTCTTGAACGCCGCGGCGAGTCGCCCGCGGGCGGCGCGGCCGCCGAGCGTGCCGATCACCGCGCCGACGACGCCCGCCGCAGCGCCGCCGAGGATCGAGCCAGCCGCCGTGCCGATCGCCGCGCCAGACAGGCCGCCGGAGACCAGCCGGGCGCCGAACTGCACGGGAACCGTGCGGCTGGGCGTCGAGGGCAATTGATCGGTCACGAACTCAACCAACGCGAGCGCGGTGAGAATCCACCGCGTCCAGACGCTGCCCAGGAAAGCCAGCCACGTGCCGGCGACAAGGAGCAACCCCAAGTGAGCCATCCACGCGACCGCGGCGACGGCGGTGAACGTGCGGAGGCCGGCGAACACGCCGATCAGCAGGGCGAGCAGCAGCGTCATGGGCGACCAACGTTCGGTGGGGGAGCCGCGCTACGACGTAGCGAGTGTACCGCCCGCTCGGCAGTTGCCCAAGCACCGCGGCCGAGGAAGCGGAGGGCCGCCCAGTCGACGCGGTCACCCTGAGGTCTGCCGAAGGGTCTTGCTGGCGGCGCCCTGAATCGAGGCGATCGTTCGGGGCGACTGAAGCAAGGTTCTTCGGCGGACCTCAGAATGACCGACTCCGAACGACTTTGCAGTTCTCCTCGCCGCTGCTCACTCGATCCGCTGCATCCGGCGGTAGAAATCGTTTTCCAACGCATCCAGATCGGTGCCGAAGTGCTTGCGGAAGTCGGCCAGCCGTTTTTTCGGATCTGCGGGAGCGAGCAGCTCGCCGGCCGCGACTGTCTTGAGATACGCCGCGTACTTCTCCGGATGCCACTTGATGAGGAAGTAGTTCCACGCCCAAGCCTGAGCGTAGGAATCGACGGCGGTGTCGGGATGGCGGAACAGCTCGTCGTCGGCCACGAGCCGCTCGAGCGGGGGCGTGAGGCCGGCGTCGTCGTTGGCGACGAAACGGTCCCAGCGGGAGTAGTTCACCTTGATGCCGCTCCAGGTGCGGGAACTCGACAGGTCGGGCGTTTCGAAATACACGGCGAGGCCCTCGCTCATCCACAGCGGGTTGTCGACCAGACGGGTTTGCAGGCCGCAGTTGAAGGAGATCTGGTGCGTGGCCTCGTGGACGATCGTGGCCACCAGCGGCTCGGCGGCGGGCGTGGACAGCACGGCGTTGATGTCGTGGATCGATCCGCGGGCCGTGCCTTCGCGACGCACGGCCTGCATGCCGGTGAGGTCGTACATCGTGATGCGGTTGGTGTCGAGATTGTAATAGCCGATGACGTTGTTGACCGCGGCGCCAAGCTCCGCGCGGGCGTAAGCGGCGTAAGACTGCTGGTCGCTGAAGACGAGCACCACCAGCGGCGACTTGGGCGGGGCCACGCCGTGCTTCTTCCAGTGGGCGATGAAGGCTCGCTGCAGCCGCTCGAGCAGCGAGCTGGTCCACTTGGCGTAAGCGAGCGTCGTGTTGTAGCACACGACGTAGTTTTTGGACTTGTGCACCTGGAATCCGGGCGGCAACTCGGCCAGCAATTGCTCGGCCAGCTTGTCGGCGCCGAGCAGCTCCAGCGCGAGCGAGTCCTTAGTGCGCTTGCGGATCGTGGGCGTCAGCACGCGGTGAAAGGCGCCGTCGGCCGTCTGCAGTAGCAGGCCGTCGCGAGCTTCGATGACGACGCGGCCGGCGAGGCGCCGCTCTCCGTTGTCGTCGGCCAGGTCGAGGTAGTCGAGGCCCGGGCAGGGCGGGGCGGCCGCAATCAGTGCAACGGCCGCCAGGGCCAGGGCCAGGCAGGAAGAGGGCCGCCGGCGAACGAGCAACTCATTCAACATGGCGTCGGCAAAGGCGCGAGGAAGGCATCGGACAAGCAGTATGCAGCGAACTGCCGACGCAACGCCGGCGGCTGCTCACAAGATTTCAGTGTACACGATCGGGCCGCGGATCGAAGGGCGGGTGCGCGCAAACCCGTTCGTTTCGCCTGCCCTCGCCCGCCGTGGGATCCGTGGGGCTCTCGGCGATGCGCGAGGATTGCTTGTCGAAGCGGGCCGCTTCGACCACGTGCCGCTAGGCTCTCCCGCGGGCAGCCCGTTAGAATGGCGCGATGAGTGAAACTGTGCTTGATAAGATCGTGGCCACAAAGCGCCGCGAAATTGCGTCCTGTCGCGAGCGCACGCCGGTCGCCGAACTGGAGGGACGCGTTGCCGCCGCGCCGCCGCCGCGGGATTTCTTTGCGGCCGTCGCCGGGGGTGGGCCGATCCGCCTCATCGCCGAAGTAAAAAAGGCGAGCCCCTCGGCGGGCGTGATTCGCGCCGACTTCGATCCCGTGCGAATTGCCAGCACCTACGAGCGGCACGGCGCCGCTTGCCTCAGCGTGCTGACGGACGAACCGTACTTTCAGGGGCGGTTGGCGTACCTGGCCGACGTGCGGGCCAGCGCAGGCATTCCGGTGCTTCGCAAGGATTTTATCCTCGACAGTTACCAGTTGCTGGAGGCCCGCGCGGCGGGAGCGGACGCGGTGCTGCTGATTGCGGAGTGCCTGGACGACTGCAATTTGCGCAAGCTGCACAACGAAGCGATCGAGCTGGGCATGACGCCGCTGGTGGAGCTGTACGAGCCGCAGGATCTGCCCCGCGTGATCGCGGCGGGCGCGGCGCTGGTGGGCGTGAACAATCGCAATCTGCACACCTTCGAGGTGAGTCTGGACCACACGCTGCGATTGCGGGACGCGATCCCGGACGAGTGTGCGCTGGTGAGCGAGAGCGGCATCAAGACGCGCGAGGATGTGCTGCGGCTCGAAGCGGCGGGCGTCGACGCGATTCTCGTGGGCGAGTCGCTGATGCGCGAGGCGGACATCGGGGCAGCGGTCGATCGACTGCTCGGTCGATAGCACGCCGGTGCGTCGATGGTCCAGCGGCTCGAGGGCTCGACAGAATGCGGGAGCCCGAGGCTGAGCGCGAGAGAAACGCGGAGCTTTCCGCCCTGCGCACGCCAGCGGCGGGGACGCTCGCAACGTCCCCGCCGTGGCTTTCCGCTCAGATAAGTTGCCAAACAGCGCGCCGCGCCCAGACCCGAACAGGGCGAGGCAGCGCTCGAACACGTGTGGCGCGCCGGTGACGGCCGTGCAGGTGCACGAACCGCGGCCGGCGCCGCGGTGCTTAGTCTCGCCGCCGGGCGACGGCCACCATGCCCATGCCCGCGACTCCGAACAGGACCATGCTGGTCGGTTCGGGAATCTGCGAGAACGACTGGTCGATGACCGTGACGCGGGCCGCCTGAGTCGAGTTGACATTGGCTAGCGCGAGAATGTCTTTGACCACAAAGAGCTTCAACTGCGGCGTGCCGAAGATCACGCTGTCGCTCTGCTGAAAATCAGGATTCGCCACCGTGGCGGCGCCCAGTGTGGAGTAATGCGTGTTGAGCAGTTCGGTCAGGCCCGCGAACCCTTCGTCGACGGAGAACTGCGAGTCCTCCCCGGCGCCCACGCCGAAGATCTGCAGGTTGGCATCGGTGATTCGGATGCCCTGGGCCGCCTGGGCGGGCGCCACTTCCACCGCAAAGCTGATGTGGGCGTCCGAGGCGCCGTTGCCAGGACCGCCAGGCAGATCGAGGAACGGCCCCTGGAACCGTAGGCCCCAGTTGCCCACAGCGTCTTTCAGGCCCAAGACCTGGATTTGAGACGACGCGGGCATGTCGCCGCCGAACGAGTAGCCAAAGCCGGTAAAGACCTTGTCGCCGACGGTGACGCTGCCTTGGGCGTCGGCAATCAAGTCGGCAAGCGTCACGTTTGTCGAGGACACGGTGCCGTTGCCGCCGGCGGGCGTCAAATTGATATGGGCCGCCGTGGCTTGGGTCGCCGCCAGAGAAGCGATGGCCGCCACGGCCAGAACCGCCTTAAGAAGCTTGCATTCGGGTCGATACATCGTGAGTCATCCTTTGCGAGTGGCGTCGAGAAACTTACCTGCCCACAGCCAATCAGGTCGTCAGTTCAAGGTGAAATGGCAGGGTGCGTTGCTGCGACTGAGCGGAAAATCTGAGCGGAACAATCTTTCAAAATCACTGGTGCAACGTGCCTGCGCCGCGAGGCCGATGTTGCGAGCGGCTCCGCGGTGGAATGAGTAACAGGAACAGCGTCTTTCTTTTCAACGTCTACAAATCAAATCGAACACAGGGCTCGCGGCGTTTGCCGGTCCGCGGTGCGCGGAACGACGGGAAGAGCCGCGTTTACCAGGTTGTTTTCTTGTTCGCCCGGCGGTGGATCCCGCTGGGCGCGTTGGGCCTCTTGCGAGGCGTTTTCTTTGTCTTGGCGGCGTCGCGTTTCTTCTCGCGTCGCATCCGCGCGGGAGGCGTGCTCCCGACGCCGTCGTCGTTATTCGGTAACTCTTGCGGAGTTCTGTGCGACATCGCCTTGCCTCGACTCGCGCCCCGTTTGCTCCTTTGGCCGTCGTCGCATCGCGGCGCTGTCCCTTCCGCGTTGCGACGGCTTGATTCGCTGCCCGTCAACCATGTCGTGCCGCGTCGTGCCCCGAACGCGCCGCCCCCCGGACCGTGGTTAACGCGCTACCAGCGCCCTCCTTGAATGACGGCCGCGCACTCCGGGTGCGACGCCCGCTGGCATCGCTCCCACGCGGCCCTTGCTTCGCAAAACACCAACTCGAAAGCGCGCTGCCCCTGCGCTTCGCTGAGATAGCTCCAGGCCCCCAGCGATCTGGCCCACACTTCTTCGCCGTCGCCCACGGACGCGCCGGCAACGACGATCAGTGCATCGGAAATCTGTTTGGCCCGACTTGTTGCGGTCCGCAGCGGCTGATAGTCGGGCGAGTCCTCGTCCGGCAAATCGACCACCATCAGCGGCACGCTCCGCTTGAACGCGGCGCGAAGGAACTCGCCCGCGTCCCGACACACAATTGCATCCCATGCCTGCTGCTCGGCAGCGGCTCGAATCAAGCGGCGTCGCGAGGCCGAATGCGAAACGACCAGGCAACGCAGCAACTGCGGCGGCGCAGCTCGTCCTCGCGCCGCCACGGGTTCGACCCGGGCGGCCAGCACAGGATTCAGTGAACTATTCACAGTTGCCATTCGAGGGCGCTACTCCAACCGCCTCGGCCAATGCCGCGACGTTGCTGCGCCGCGGGCATGCGCTTCGATCCATCGTTGCAGCCTCACGGTCCTAAAACTCTGTCCACGTCCAACTCTCAAATTCGCCTCGCCTGCGCGACGGCGTTCGGCGCGTCGTTCGCGCCGCGAAGCGTTCGCTTCGCACCAGCGCGAGCAATGCCCTTGCCGCTGTCTCCGCACGACCGACTCGAAGAGCCTGACGGCGCCGCCTTGGGGCGCACCGCCAATCGCGTCTTCGCCCGCGGTCGCCAAGCGATTGCGCACGACCGCATGGCACGCGCAAAAGCACAAGCCCCGACCGCTACTTTGCATTGCGCACAACAAGGCGCGCTGCATCGCAGGCGCGGGCTGACCCTTTGGCGTCTACCAGGCAATCTTGCGATTACGGCGGCGATGGATTCCGTTGACCGACGTCGGCGTCTTTCCACGCTTGCGGCCATGCTCGGCGCGCTTCTTCCTCGAGAACTTCAGTTCCGCGGAGCGGCGAAAGTTATCGGTTCCGTAGTCCATGTCGCCTTGCTCGTAGAGATGGATGTGGCTCATTTGCGAATCTCCTTTCCGTAATCGCCTGCCCCGCCGCAGTGTGGCGACGGTGACGACAGCCGATTGATAAGACGGCCCAGCGCAGGGCGCTCGATGAGCGCACTGCAACTCCTGCCGCGCATCGATGCACGAGGAGTTGGCTTCCCCTAATAGCGAGCGGCGTGCCATTTGGCCGCGACGCCGGCGACCGAAGCGTAAGCCGTTGTCGGCAAGGGAGTTGTCGATCCTCAATGAAATCAGACGCGACCGGCGGAATCACCAAGATGGTGACGCGCATTCGCGGCGCGAACGAACTTACGCGGCGAATGCCGAATGATTTCGCGAGATTCACAGAGTTGGTGAGGCGTCACCAAATCGGTGAGATGCTTGCTGCGCGTGACGCGAACGCGCAATCGTTATGCGCGTTGTAGCTGGCCAAGGGGTCGCGCGAACAACTCGAGACGCGAGGAGAAGACTCTTCGGCGCACGACAGCGTGCGTGATCACGCGCGTCGTGGGCGGCTATTGAAGCGGAGAGGGCGGCGCAACGCTTGGAGCGCGTTTCGCGCAAGTGTCGCGGGAATTCAGCCCTGGGCTCTGCCCGGGGGTACGCCACGCGTAACGGAAACGCGCTCTAATCCAGGTCGTCGCCGGCACGGAGCTGGCTGATCAGCCGCGTCATCGTGTTGGGGTGAACGCCTAGCAGACGGGCGGCCCGGCCCTTATGGCCTCCCGAGGTGCGGAGGGCCTGCTCGACCGCGGCCTGACGGAGCTTGCACAGGTCGGTGAACGGCAAATCCACCGGTCCCACGGCGCCCTGCGACTGGCCGGGCAGCGACGGCTCGCACTGCAGCACGTAGCTCTGCTCGATCACGTAGCTAAGCTGCCGGATATTGCCGGGCCAGCGGTACTCGCAGAACGCCCGCATGGCGTCCGGGCTGGGCTGCCACACGGGTTGGCTATAGCGGGCGGCAAATTTGCGGGAAAAATAGTCGACAAACCGCGGAATGTCGGTGGTCCGTTCCCGCAGCGGCGGCATTCGTAGCTCGACCAGGTTGAGCCGATAGTACAAGTCCTCGCGGAATCGCCCGGCGGCCACTTCCTCGTCCAGCTTGCGGTTGGTGGCGGCGATCACCTGGACGTCGATGTTCACGGGATGGGGCGACCCCACGGGCGTCACTTCACCCTCCTGGAGCACGCGGAGCAGTTTGGGCTGCAGCTCCAGCGGCATGTCGCCGACTTCATCCAGAAAGACGACCCCCTTATTTCCGGCGCGAAACACGCCCAAGCTGGCCCCCGCGGCGCCGGTGAACGCCCCGCGCTCGTGGCCAAAGAGCTGGCTTTCCGCCAGCGTGGGAGTCAACGCGGCACAATTGACGGGGATGAACGGTTGGCCAAAACGAGGGCCAACGCGGTGCAGCAAACGGGCCCAAACCTCTTTGCCCGTACCGGTTTCGCCCGTGAGGAGCACCGTGCATTCCACTTGCGCGGCACGTTGGGCATGATGGGCGATGCGGGTGACCGCACTATCGCCGCCAATAATCAGGCTAGCGGGATCCTCGGGCGGGAGTTGCTCGAGAACATCCAGCGAATGCGTAGCCATAGCTGCCATATCTCAGCTCCGCGGCAGGCCTTCGTTTGGCCTGCCGTCTAGTCGCTGCCGTTCGCTAGCACGGAAGTCCCTCCGTAAGCGAAGACGCGCAGCATCTTTACACCATCACTAGCGGCCCACCTTGTAAATCACGAAGAGCAGGGGTCGAACCGTGCATGCCCAACTCGCCCTGGGGCGCGAGCGGTGCATGCGTACGACGAGTGCCTCGTTACCTGTTCCAGTTGCTGATTCTAAACGAGTTTTCGGATCGGCTCAAATGTTTGCGTCCAGTTGAGTGGGGATTTTTCGTAAGCTTGTCGTTACAGGCGGACTTTGTGCATCCTCCGAATTATCCTTGCTGAGCCCGAAGGCATTGATACTAAAGGCGTTACGGCACTGGATGGGCGGCCAGGCAGGGGTGCCGGGCCCGGCTCATTCAACGGGCGACGCTTCCGCGGGAGGCCAGGGACGGGGTTGGACGGCCGGCAACCCAGAGGCGTCCTGGGCAAAGAACAGCACATGCTGCCAGGGCAGCTCGTCGAATTGCCCCACCAGTTTCAGCCCATTGGCCGTAAATTCCCGCACCACCTGCATTTTACTCATTTTATGCAATGGCAGTATGGGGACCTCTGGATCTTCTTCCCGGAACTCGACCACCACGACGCGCCCGTCCGGCTTCAGGCTCGTGCTGACCATCGCGAGCACGGCCTCGGGGTCGGACAACTCGTGGTACACGTCGACCATCAGCACGAGGTCAAACGTGTCCGGGGGCAATCCGGCGTCGTCCTCGGCGGCGAGGACCGGCTTCACGTTATCGAGCCCCCTGGGGCCCGCACGCTCCTCGAGCAATGCGAGCATTTCCGGCTGGATGTCGACGGCGTACACGGCGCCGCGCGGACCGACGCGCTTGGCGAGCTGCAGCGTGTAGAAGCCGTTGCCGCAGCCGAAATCGCAAAGCGCTTGGCCTTCCTTCAACTCCAGCGCCGCGAGCAGCGCGGCGGGGTTCTCTTCCTCATTGCGGGTTTCGCGAACGAGCCACCCGGCGCCGCTGTAGTGCATCGTGGGCGCGACGGTGCGGCCCATGTAAACGACCGGTCCGCCGCGCCGCGAGACGGAGGCCGGCTCTTCACTGCGAGCCGGCAAGGCCGCCGCCCACGCACCGGCCGAGAGCGCCATCACAAATCCGACTCGCAGGTCTCTCATTGCCGTCGCCTCGCTCGTAGGAATCGGCGAGGCCCGTTCGGCATGCCGCATGCGATTAAGCGGCGGACTTGACGCTGGCCTCGCCCTGCAGCGCCACGACCGAAATCTTAAGCCGCCGCGCGGCTTCGCGAAACACGCGCGCGTCCAGCAGAATCGTGCGCTCGGCCTCGACGGCCAACACGCGGCCGCCCGCCGCGGCGATCGACTCCAGCGTGCCGGTGCCCACGGTCGGCACGTCGAACCGCATGTCCTGTTGCGGCTTGGCGACCTTCACCACCGTGAAGCCGCCTTGCCGGCACAGATCGCCCGCGCGGCGAATGCAGGCGTCGGTGCCTTCGATCGCTTCGACCGCAAGCACGGCCTGATCCTTGACGCAGACGGTCTGACCGACGTCGACGGCGCCGAGCCGCTTGGCCATTTGCCAGCCGAACTCGACGTCGCGAGCTTGCTTCTGCGACAGCGGCCCGCCGGCAATCACGCCCGGCGGCACGAGCAGTTCGGGGGCAAAGTCCGTGGCAGGTTCCATGCGAATGCCTCCGCGGGCGAACGCCTCCACGAGCGTGGCCAGCAGCGAATCGTCCTTGCGATCCCGGCCGCCGGTGAGGAACTGGCGGTAATAGGTGCGCATGCCGGTCCAATCGGGCCGATGCCGGATCCACCAGCCGGGGCGATAGAACGTGACCTTGTGCACCTTGCCCGCCATGACGGCGCGGCGAACGCCCCAGCGGCGAAACTTACGAATCGCCCGGCCGATGCCGCCCAGGCCGATCCACGCGAACTCGTCGCACAGCTCGGCGAGCTGCGGGTCGGTGTGATCGTGAATTCCGAGTCCGACGACCGATTTGTCTTGGCGGCGCAGCGCTTCGGCCACGGCGAACGGGTAACGTCCCCACCCGGCGAGCAGGCCGATGCGTTCGATGTGCTGTGCTTTGACGTCGCTCATGGATTTGGTTGGAACGGAAGAAGATTTACCACAGAGGGCACGGAGATTGGGAAGGGAGGTCGTGATTTGAGAGATCGCGATTTTCCACTCCAGGATTTCTGCTTTCCTTTTGCTTTTCCGACCTCTGTGTCCTCCGTGCTCTCTGTGGTAAATCCCTTCCCTACGAAATGTTCTTAAGCGGCCCGATCCTGCTGCTGGGGAGCTTCATCGTCGTGCGACTGGACGCCGCGCATCTCGTCGAACTGCCGCTGCAGGGCGCGGAATTGGCGGCGCATTTCGGGCAGCTTGGCGACCGCGGCCATCTGCAGCTTGGCCTGCCGAATCGGCGCTGCAGGGGCGCCGAGCATCTCGACGCCCGGCGGCACGTCGTTGGAAACGCCGGCCTTGGAACCGAGCACGGCCCGTTCGCCGATGTGCACGTGGTCGCGAACGCCCACCTGGCCGGCCATCACGACGTAGTCGCCGGTGGTCGTGCTGCCGGCGATGCCGACTTGCGAGCAAATGAGGTTGTGCCGTCCCAGGCGGCAGTTGTGGGCGATCATCACCAGGTTGTCGATCTTTGTGCCCTCGCCGATGACCGTGGGCCCATAGGTGCCGCGGTCGATCGTGGCGCCGGCGCCGACTTCCACGTCATGCCCGATTTCGACGTGCCCCAGTTGGGCGGAGAGCTGGTGCCGGCCATCCACCGTCCGGTAACCGAAACCGTAGGCGCCGATGACCGCGCCGGCGTGAATGATGACGCGATCGCCCAACCGCGTGTCCTCGTACAGCACGGCGTTGGGAAAGATCGTCGCCTCGGCGCCGACGACGCAGCCGGCCATCAGCCGCACGCCGACGTGGATCGTCGTGCCGGGGCCGATCTCGCAGTCGTCGCCGATCGTGGCGCCGGGATGCACGTCGACGTTCTCGGCAATCTTGGCCGAGGGGCTCACGGCGGCCAGCGGGCTGACGCCAATACGCTGGCGCGCGCGGGGCGGGCGAAAATGCGACACGGCGGCGGCGAACGCCGCGTGGACGTCCTTGACGATAATCGCCGGCTTGCCGCTGCACTCCACCTCCGGCGAGGCGATCACCGCGGCGGCGGGCGAAGCGGCCAATTCGCGGTCGCGATCGGGATGGTCGGCCAGCGTGATTTCTCCTGCACGCGCGAGTCCCAACGTCGCCGCACCCGAAAGTTCGATCGCCGCGTCGCCCCACAGCGCACCGCCGACCCGCTTTGCCAAATCGCCCAACGTCGTCGGCATCGCCGTGGAGTCCTTTCCGCGCGAAGAGTATTCAGCTAGCAGCCGCGCCGCTGAGGAAATTGCAGGGCGCGGATCGTATCGAGCGCCGCACGGCACGGCAAGATCGGTCAGCGGCGTTGCGGCGGTCAAATTTTGCGGCGGCGTCATTCCACCGAAACGGTTCGCACCTTCGCGTGCGCGCGGGCCAGGTGCATCGCTTGCTCGAAGTGCTTCTGCAGCTTGAGGAATTGCTGCAGGTCGCCGCCGTGGTCGGGGTGGAGTTGCTTCACGCGGCGGCGGTAGGCCGCCAGCACCTCGTCTTCGGTGCACGGAAAAGTGACCTCGAGGGCCTGGAAGCAGGGCAGTTGGTTGTGCGATTCGCGGACGGCCCAGTAGGGCGTGGCTCGCGACGCCACGCTGGCCACGACGACCAGCGCCCGCCGCAGCGAGCGAAGGTACCGGCGGAAGTCAATCACCATGAACACGTAGCCGAGCGCCGGGAGGCCGAACGCGACCGCCAGGTAGAAGAGAATTCCGACGCGATCGATCGCGTCGGGCCAGGGCTGGACGGACGCGCCGCTCGCGGCGAGTAGCGTGAAGGCCGCAGCGGCGGACGGCATACAAGCGACCTCGAAATCCACCCGCGAGCGCGGGATCGTGAATTGCAACGGACCGTGGCAGTTCGGGTGCGCCGGCGCGGCGGCCATGGCCAGCGCAACGCTTTGCAGCCGATTGTAAGCCGACGGGCGGGCAAGAGCTAGCATGTGGGCGGCAGATTGGGGACGGTTCGATTTTCAAGCGGAGAGGGTTTCGTGAGAGGGGCTGAGTTCGACGTTTGCACTCTTCGGAACTTTGCAGAAGACCCGCGAAACACGCGAAAGAATACGAAAGCCCGCAGCAGTCATCGTTTCGGTTCGTTTGAGCGTGGGGTTCCGCCAGATTCCCTGAATCTCCTCAAGACCTCGGGAAAGGCAAAAACTCCGACAAGAAGGAAGAATTCCTTTCGCGCCGTTTCGCGTGTTTCGCGGGCCTGAAATCTGCAAACGTCGGGGCGCTGTCGGGGCGTAAGAAGGCATTCGTAGTCTTGCTGGGTGCTGGTAAGCTGGGGTTCGG
>CAYSFP010000021.1:0-47296 GCA_964430075.1 uncultured Planctomycetaceae bacterium
AGCCGAGCCTGGAGCCCGACATGCGAATCGCCGATTTCGCCCTCGAGTTCCTTGCGGGGGACCAGGGCCGCGACCGAGTCGACGATGATGACGTCCACCGCGTTGCTCTTGATGAGCATCTCGGTGATGTGCAGGGCCTCTTCGCCGCAGCTCGGCTGGCTGACCAGCAGGGTTTCGAGATCGACGCCGAGCTTCTTGGCCCAACTGGGATCGAGGGCATGCTCAGCGTCGATGAACGCCGCGATGCCGCCGGCCTTTTGGGCCTGGGCGGCCACGTGGAGGGCGAGGGTCGTCTTGCCGCTGGACTCGGGGCCGAAGATTTCGATGATCCGGCCGCGCGGGATGCCCTGGCCGCCCAGGGCGATGTCGAGCGACAGGCTGCCGGTGGGGATGCCCTCGATGCGGCGGATGTTGTCGCCGCCCAGGGGCATGATCGAGCCTTCGCCATACTGCTTTTCGATCGCCGCGACGGTATTTCGCAGCTCGGGGGTGCTTTCCAGCAGGGCGTCGGCGGCGGACTTCTTGCGGGCGTGCCCGCCCGTGCCCGCCTTGTCAGGGCCAGTCTTGTCGGGGCCTGTCTTTTCAGAACCCTTGCGGGGAGCGTTCTTGTCTTTCTTGGCCATGCCGTTTCTCGACGAGGATTTGGGAGCAGCAGCGGCAACCATGATACGGCCCTTTGAGGGGAGTTGAAGCGGGGGGCGGCGAAATATGCGGGCGGAAGCCCGGCGATTGCGGACGGCGGATTAGGCGTCGGCGGGTCCGTCCGAAATACTGTACGCGTGATTAGTATATTGGCGTTCAGTAGGGGAGGCAAGAGAATTGTTTACAGAATCGGCCGTCGCGTGAGGCGGTTCGCCTTGGTGGACACATCGTGTGCTTTTGTGCGCGCGCCGTGGACAGAACACGTCTGGGGCATCGTTGCAACTTCAAATGTGGTAAGGAGTTTTGTGATCGGCGTCCCCGTTTGGGCGTCCACTTTGTCCACTTGGGGTGCGCGCGGCGGTCAAGGGACTTAGAAAAGCGAACGAGCTGGGATTCATGCGTAGCGCAAGTCACGCAATATGCTCATATGTATACATGTTTTTCCGGCCGATTTCCAGCTTCGACCGGGATTGCGTTTCCGACGACAGTCAATTGGGAGGACGACGCGAGCTTCGAAGCGGACCGCGGCGACAAGTCCTCTGCCCCGTCGGGGCAGGGCGTTGACGGAGCCCTGTGACCACGGGTTGCGCTGCGCTTCACCCGTGGCTACCGTCCTCGGCCCCGTGGGGGACGAATTGGAGCGACATGGTCTCTTCGGGCGATTGCGCTGGACGCTCTCCGTGATTAGAGTAAGCGGTATCCATCGGCTTGCCGATTCGCCCCGAAGGGGCCGCGGGTTAGTAGCCACGGGTGGAGCGGCGGCGCGGCGCAGCCGCGGCGACGCGGAACCCGTGGAAGGAGATTCCTTCAAAGTTCTTATCGCCCCGAAGGGCGAAGGAGTCTTGATGCCGGGCACGTATTCGCAGCTTCTGCTCCACATTGTGTTTTCGACCAAGAGTCGCACGCCGTGGATCGCGGCGGACGTTGCAGAGCGCCTCTCTCCCTACATCGGCGGGATCGTCCGGGCGGAGAAGGGCGTGCTTTACGCGATCGGCGGCATTGAGGACCACGTGCACATGTATCTGCGGTGGCGAACGGACGGCTCTGTGTCGGACTTGATGCGAACCGTCAAGGCGCGGTCGAGCAAGTGGGTGCATGACACGTTTCCGCAGCTTGCGGCGTTTGCATGGCAGGAGGGGTACAGCGTGTTTTCAGTCAGCAAGTCTCAGGAGGAGGCGGTGAAGAAATACATCGCGGGGCAAGCGGAGCACCATAAGAAGGAAGACTTCAAGGGCGAGTTGTTGCGGATCCTTCGCTTGCACGGCGTGGAGTTTGAGGAGGAGTACGTGTTCGAGTGAGCGGGTGCTTCGGAGATGATTCCTCTGCCCCGCCGAGGCAGAATCGAGAGAAACCACGTCTCCACCACGGGTTGCGCTTCGCTCCACCCGTGGCTACAGACCGTGGCCCCGCTGGGGCCGGATGGCGAAACCGTGTTTGCGTAATTGGCGATGGGCGCCCCGAAGGGGCGCGGGGTTGTTGCCACGGGTGGAGCGAAGCGCAACCCGTGGTGGTGATTGTCCGAATCAGACCTCGTCCCGGCAGGGGCGAAGGGCGCTTGATAACGGAACGCCGTCAATCGTTATGCAATCCTTCCCCTAGCCCCTTCCTTCGAGAGAGGGGGCTTCGCGCAACCTCTGCCGTCTACTGCTCCACATCGCTCTGCTTCAGCAGCACGTTGCGGAACTGCACCTTCATCGGCGGGCCGACGTGCACCTGGACGCCGAGCAGGCCCTCGGCGCGGCGGCCCTCGGGATCGTCGTCGATGGCCACGCTCATCACGCGGCCGTTGATCATGTGCACCATGACGTTGCCCTGGACGATGATGTGGTACTGGTTCCAGTCGTCCGCTTTGATGAGCTTCGCGAGCTCGTCGGCGTCGCCGGTCGAGCCAATCGCCACGGTCTTGCCGCCGGAGGGGATGCGGTTGATGCTGCCGCGGGGAGCGAGGAAGGCCCGGCCGCGCTCCTCGTAGTTGAGGCCCGTGTAGCGGTTGGCGCCGTCGATGTCGGCCTGGTAGCCGCGGAGGGCGAACGGCACGTCGTCGACCTGCGTGCTGCGGTACTGCACGCCGCTGTTGCCTTCGGCGGTGATGCGAAACTCGACCTTGAGCTCGAAATCGTGCGTCGTGCCGGCCCGCCAGATGAGGAAGGTGTTGCTCTTGAGCAGCGTTTCGGGCGTCACTTCGCCGACGATGGCGCCGTCCTCGACGCGCCAGTATTTGGCGTCGCCCTCCCAGCCTTCGAGCGTCTGGCCGTCGAAGATGGACTGGAAGCCGGCGTCGGCGTCGGATTGCTGGGCGTGGGTTGGGCGCGACAGCCCAACGATGATGGTTGCGGCGAGAAGCAAGGAGGGCAAATGAGTGATGCGTCGCATGCGTGCGTTCCGTGAATTGTGAGTTCGTGTGACGAGGATCCGCCCCGCCATGATGGGGGATGGCGGCGGGAAATACCAGGGTTGGCCACACCATGCCGCCAGCAGAGAAAACCACGAAGACACAAAGAAAAGGACGGGGAGGAGCCCGCGAAATACGCGAAAGGGCGCGAAAGTAAGAGAACTCTTTTCGCGCCCTTTTGCGTGTTTCGCGGGCCAAGCTCCCTGTCCTGCGCCCTTGAGCGAAATTCCTATTTACCGCGGGGGGAGGCGGGGAGGATCTTTTCGCTGCGGTTGAGCAGGCGGTCTCGGATCTCCTCTTCCTGCTTGAGATAGTCCTGCGATTCTTCGACGCGGTCGAGCTTTTGGAGCGACTCGCCCAGCGCGCTGAGCGCGCGGGCGTGGGTCTCCAGGCGGCCTTCGTCGTTGGGAGCCAGCTCGATGAGCCGCTCGCTCACGGCCACGGCCTGCTCGTAGTACGGCAGGGCCTCGGCGGGCGAGTCAAGCCGCTCGGTGATGCTGCCGATGTAGTAGTTGGCCTCGGCCACCTCGTCGAGCAGGTCGTTGCGCTGGCCGCTGGCGAGGAACTGCTTGTAGTACTCCAGGGCCTGCCGCAAGAGGCGGTCGCGGAGCGGCTGCATGCCGGGGGCGTCGAGCAGCTCGTCCTCGCTGACGGTGACGTAATAGTCGCGGATCGCCTGGCGGGCCATTTCGAAATTGCGCTCGGCCCGCTGGTTGGCGGCGTTAAGCAGCACGAGTCCCACGCTGAGCAGCCCGGCGATCGCCGCCAGCGTGGCGACCGCGCCGCCCACGGCGGCGCGGTGCTTGCGCGTCCAGCGGGCGAGCTTGGCTAGCACGCCTTCGGGCAAGGCGTGCACGGGCTCGTCGGCAAGGTAGCGATCGACGTCTTCGCCCATCGCGCGGGCCGAGCGGTAACGATCCTCCGGCGCCCGGGCCATGGCCTTCAGGCAGATGGCTTCGAGGGCGCGCGGCACATCGCGTTTCACGCTGCGCGGCGGGGCGAAGCGGCCCAACTGCACGCTGCCCAGCAGGGCGTCGCGCTCGACGTCGCCAAATGCGGCCCGGCCGGTGAGCACGTGATACAGCGTGGCGCCGAGACTATAGATATCGGCGGCGGAGCCGAGCATGTCGACGCGGCCGGCGGCCTGTTCGGGGCTCATGTAAGCCGGTGTGCCGACGACGCGGCCGAGCTGCGTTTCGGTCGAGTTGCCGGACGAGGCCGGCTGGACGGGCAGTTCGAACGCGTCGCGAGATTGCTCCTGCGCGCCGAGGACCTTGGCGAGGCCCCAGTCGACGATCAGCGTCTCGCCGTAGTGCCCCAGCATGATGTTGCCGGGCTTGATGTCGCGGTGCAACACGCAGCGGTTGTGGGCGTACTCCATGGCGTTGCACACGGCGACGAATCGGGCCAAGAGTTGACGAAAGCGGAGCTCGCGATCCGGCAAAAGCGGCGCGCGGTGCAGCTCGTCGATCGCCATCAGCATATTGTCGCCGTGGATGAACCGCATGGCGTAGAACGGGCGGCCGTCGGCGTACTGGCCCAGGCCGTAGACGGGCACGACGCCGGGGTGCTCGAGCGAGCCGGTGACTTCGGCCTCCATGAGGAACCGCTGGCGGGCTTCGCCCGAGTCGGCGTGCTTGGGCAGGATTTCCTTGAGGGCGACGTCCCGGTTCAGCTCCGCGTCGCGAGCCACGGACACCTGACCGAGGCCGCCGCGCTGGAAGGGGCGGAGGATGCTGAACCGCCGCGTCGCGGGCGTGGAGAGCGGCTCGCCAAGGGGCGCCGTGGGGCTGGCGGTTGCGGGTTCGCCGCCGGACCTGGAGTGCATGGCCGTCGGGGCGCTCGACGAGGCGAGCTGAACGTCGCTGGGGCGGTCGCTCGAAGGGGCGCCGCCGTCGCCGCTGGAAACCGCGTCGTTACGGGTGGCGTGCGGATCGGCCTCCCGCGTTGCGAAGTGGATGGTGTCGGGCGCGGGAGGACTTCCGGCGGAGGTTTGGGCCGACGTCGACGACAAGGCCGCGGCCAGGTCGCCCAGGTCCTCGTTGTATTGGAACAGAGCGAGGCAGCGCTGCATATCGTGGCCATGGCGCGCGAGTTGACGGGCAACGGCGGCGGCGAGGAGCTCGGCGTCTTCGTGGCTCATTGCGTTGCGCGCGCGGAGTGCGTCGACGAGCGTCGGCCCGTCGTCGCCCATCGCGATCGCCCGCGCTGCGGCGATCAACGGCTCGCGCGGGACGAATCCCAACTGCAGCGCCAGGGCGCCCGCCAGCAGGTTGTGATCAGCAGCAAGGGCGGGCAATGAAATCCTCCCCAAGCGGAACGCTTGCGACTTGACGATGAGTGCCACTAGCGCGAGCGCCAGTGCGAAGTGGGCGCTCGCTCGGCGCCATCAGCACGGGCGAGACGCCAGTGGCGCCCCGCCTTCGCATCGCTCCACTTGATAACTCCGCACGAAGGCCAGTTTACGCCTTGGACGCCTCATCGCAAAACTGCCGGCCCGGCAATCCACGTCGCTCGCCCAGGCGGCAGCCCCATGGGAACTTCGACGCGGCCGGCGCCGTCGAAGTTCCGGAGCGGTCGCACCGGATATGACGGTGATGCTGCGCCCGCGCAAGTCGGCCGCGCCAACCGGCGCTGAATGCCCGTTGGGCGGCCAGTACAATCGGCCTTCATCCGCCGTGCATCGCCGGCACGGGGCGTCGCTGGGCGCCATAGTTTCTCATGCCCGCCAGTTCCGACCACGACCTGCTGTTCGGCATCACAGCGATCGAGCTCCGCTTCCTCACGCAGGAGCACCTCGCCGACGCGCTGGCGGGCAATTCCGAGAGCACGGCTGGCCGCACGCTGCGCGCCCGGTTGTGCGAGCTGCGGCTGCTGACGCCCGCCGAGGCCGACGCCGTCGAGGCGGTGATGGCCCAGCGCGTGGCCCGCTGCGGCGGCGATCTGCACAAGACCCTCGCCGCGGTCGGCGTGCCGTCCGGGTCGACCGGGCAGAAGCCCGCAACGACGATCGACCAGTTCGTCACGGCGTTGCCGCAGGCGTGGGCGTACTCGGCCCAGCATCAGCGGTTCCGCGTGCTGCGGGCACACGCGCAGGGCGGGCTGGGGAGGCTGTCGATCGCCCAGGATGCGGAGCTGAATCGCGAGATCGCGCTCAAAGAAATTCTGCCCGTCATGGCGGACGAGGCGGAGAACCGACAGCGGTTTATCCGCGAGGCGGAGATCACCGGGGCGCTCGAGCATCCCGGCGTCGTGCCGGTGTACAGCCTGGGCGAGTTTCCCGACGGGCGGCCGTACTATGCGATGCGGCTGATCAAGGGCGTCGACCTGCGGCATGCCCTGGACGACTTTCACCAGCGGCCGCTGCCGCGGGCGGAGCGAGAACTCCAATTTCGGCAATTGCTCGGCCGGTTCGTCGACGTGTGCCAGGCGATCCACTACGCGCACAGCCGCGGCGTGATCCATCGCGACATCAAGCCCAGCAACATCATGCTGGGAGACTTCGGCGAAACGCTGGTGGTGGATTGGGGCATCGCGAAGACGCTCGACGATCCGCCGACGCCGGCCAGCCTCGACTCGGCGCCGGTGCGGCCGAGCGATCGGGCGAGCTCCACGCGCACGCAGGCGGGCCGCATGGTCGGGACGCTGCCGTACATGAGCCCCGAGCAGGCGGCGGGACGGCTCGACCTCGTCTCGCCGGCTAGCGACGTGTACGGACTAGGCGCGACGCTGTATCACATTCTCACGGGCCGGGCGCCGTTCGAAGGGGGCGGGGGCGACACCGCGTTCCACGTGCAGCAGGGCCGGTTTCGCCGTCCGCGGGAGGTGGCGCGCCAGGCGCCGAAGCCGCTGGAGGCGATTTGCCTCAAGGCGATGGCGCGGCAAAGGAGCGATCGCTACGCGTCGGCGCTCGCGCTGGCCACCGATGTCGAGCGGTATCTCGCCGACGAGCGCGTCGCGGCGTATGCCGAGCCGATGACGACCCGCGCGTGGCGGTGGATTCGCCGGCGCCGCACGCCGGTGATGAGCGGCATGGCGGCGGCGGTTGTGGCGATCGTCGCACTGGCGATTGGGCTGGGGTTGGTGCGCGAGCAGCGCAATCGCGCGGAGCAGAACTTTGCGCACGCACAGAAGGCCGTGCGCGACTATTACGTCACGGTGAGCGAAGAAACGCTGCTCAACCAGCTCGGCATGCAGCCGCTGCGCGACGCACTGTTGCGGCAGGCGCTTGACTATTACGAGCAGTTCCTTGCCGAGCGGCAGGACGATTCCGCGCTGCGCGGCGACGTGGCCGAGGCGCAGTTTTTGGTGGGCCGGATCACGGAGACGGTCGATTCGCCGGCGGCCGCCCTGCCCCACTATCAGGAAGCGGCGCGTCTGGAAACCGAGCTGCTTGCCGGCGATGCGGGGAACGCGGCGCTGTCGGCTGATCACGCCCAGACGCTCAACGCGCTGGGGCGCGTGCTGCAGAAGCTCGAGCGGCTCGATGAGGCGGGCGAGTACTACAAGCAGGCCGCGGCGATTCGCGAGCGGCTTGCGGAGATCGCGCCCGATGATGCGGAGCGCGCCCGCGAGCTGGCCAGCAGCGTCATGAATCAGGGCGTGTTGCACATGGCCGCGGGACGGCCGGAAGAGGCGTTGCCATTACTGGAGCGGGCGCAGCAGTTGCGGCTTGTCCATATTCCTGCGGGCGCCAGCGCCGAGGACGCGACGCTGCAACGCGACATTGGCATGGGATATTACAATCTGGCGCTGGTCCGCCTTGCGCTCGGGGAAACCGATGTGGCCGAAGAGCGGCTCACCGAGGCGATCGCCGCGTTCGTCGAGCTCGCCCGCCGCGAGCCGCAGGACTTCGACGCGCGGCGCCGGCTCGGGCTGTGCCGCCGCATGCTCGGCGACGTGCTGGCCAGCCGCGGCGATCTCGACGAGGCCGTCGTCCAGTACGAGCTGGCCCGCGACGCGCTGGTCCCCTTGGTCGAGCGCAATCCCGACGTGCCCGACTACGCCGCCGACCTGGCCGGCGTAAGGATGAACCTCGGCGCGCAGCGCCAGGGTCAGGGCGATCTGGCCGCCGCGCTCGAGGAAATGGAGTCCGCCGCCGAACTGCTTCGCGCGATCGCGGCCGGCGAGGCGCCGACGCCGCGCTATCGTCGCGACCTCGGCGTCGCGCTCCGCGCGGCGGGGCAGATTCTCATGGAGGTTGATCGCACGGACGATGCCCGGGAACGGCTCAGCGAGTCGCGAACGACATTCGAGCAGCTCGTCGCGGAGTTTCCCGCCGACGAGAGCTATGCAAGCGAACTCGAACTCACGCAAAGCGTGATCGCCGAGTTGGATTCGATCTGATCAACTCAGGGTGGCCCCGGTTGGCGTCCTCGCCTATCTGGGCCGCGAAACGGCGAGAGGTTTGTATCGGCTCGGTCCCGCCCGGCCGCCAACCTCCTGCGGCTGCGCCGCCCCGGTAGCGGCCGACCGCGATCGGGGCCCCCCAGCGGGAGCAATGAAGCTTAACGGCGGAGGACGCCGCTGGCGCGCTGCCCGTGGTGAAGCGCCGAGCGAGTACCCACGTCTCACTGGCGGCGCGCCAGTGGCACACCAATCTGAAAAACACTCTAGCGGCGCGCCGCGACCAGGGGCGCCTCCTCCTTTATCCGCGCAGCGACGCCATGTCGATCACGAACCGGTACCGCACATCGCCCTTCAGCAGCCGCTCGTAGGCTTCGTTGATCTTCTGAATCGGGATCACCTCCACGTCGCTGCCGATGCCGCGCTCGGCGCAGAAGTCGAGCATCTCCTGCGTTTCGCGGATGCCGCCGATGGCACTGCCGGCGAAGTTGCGGCGCGGCATGATGAGATTGAACGCTGCCACGGGCAGCGGCTTTTCCGGAGCGCCGACCAGGCACAGCGTGCCGTCGAGCTTGATGAGCGACAGGTACGCGCCGATGTCGTGGTCGGCCGACACCGCGTCGATGATCAGATCGAAGCTGCTCGCGTGGGCCTGCATCTCGCTGGCGTTTTTGGAGACAACGACCTCGTCGGCGCCCAGGCGGCGGCCGTCCTCGACCTTGCCGGGCGAGGTGGTGAACAGCACCACGTGGGCGCCCATGGCGTGGGCCAGCTTGACGGCCATGTGCCCGAGGCCGCCCAGGCCGACGACGCCCACTTTCTTGCCCGGCCCGGCCTGCCAATGCCGCAGCGGCGAGTAGGTGGTGATCCCCGCGCACAACAGCGGCGCCGTCGCCGCGAGATCGGCCTGCGGCGACACGCGGAGCACGAACGCCTCGTCGACGACGATCGCGTCCGCATAGCCGCCGTAGGTGACGCCGCCGGAATGCTTGTCCGGGCTGTTGTAGGTGAGCGTGGGAAACTGGACGCAGTACTGCTCGAGCCCTTGGCGGCAGTGCGGGCAGTCGCCGCAGGAATCGACCATGCAGCCCACCGCCGCGTAGTCGCCCACCTTGAACTTTTTCACAGCGCCGCCCGCGCGCGTGACGCGACCGACGATCTCATGCCCGGGCACGCAGGGGTAAGTTGTCGGGGCCGCGGCGTGCCATTCATCCCGGACCTGGTGCAGATCGGAGTGGCACACGCCGCAGTAGAGAATCTCGATCTCGACGTCCGAAGGCAACGACTCGCGGCGGACGATCGCGTGGGGACCGAGCGGCGTGGTCGCGGAGTGGGCGGCATAGGCTTGGGTGGTCATAGCGGGTCTCTGAAAGGGCGGAAGTCGAGCGGGATTGCATGCGGATTCGCGCAAGTCGCGGTCCACGTCAAGCCCGTGCGAAATGCGATCGAGCTGCGGTCCGCGTCGATGCGTTGCTCCAAAGATAGGCGCCCGCCCAACGTTGGAAAAGTACGCGGCGCGATCCGCCGCCGCGCGGCGCTCACCTTTCAACCGGCTTCGCAGTGCACATTCGCGCACCTGGCCTTTCTTTGGCCGCTCACGCCCCCACCAGCTCCGGCGCCTGCCGCGACTGGAGCGCCGAGCGAACCATCATTAATTCACCCAGGTTTTCGTTGGTGAGCAGGCCCACGAGCCGGCCGTCCTCGAGCACCGGCAGCGTGGTGCACGTGCCCGCATTGAATTCCTGCATGACGCGCTCCAGCAGGTCGCGATGCGACAGCGATGGACAGTCCGTCGTCACCAGCTCGCGCACGGGCACGTACGGCCCGCGCTCCTGCAGGGCCGCGACCACGTCGTTGCGGCGCAGCATGCCCACCAGCGCGCCATTTTCGACCACCGGGAAATCCGTCTGCCACCCGGCCAGCAGCTCGTCGACGGCGCGTTGCAGGGGGTCGTCGGGATGCAGTGTCTGAAAGCGGGTGATCATCGCCTCGCGCACGGGAATGCCGCGCAGCAGCATCCGCACGTCGGCCAGCCGGGCTTCGGCGCCGGCGCCGAGGTACACGAAGATCGCCACGAACACCAGTAGCGGATTGCCCACCCAGAACAAACCCGCGAACGCGAACACGATTGCCAAGAGCTGCCCGATCGACGCCGCAATGTGCGTGGCCCGCTGGTACGGCATCCGCAGCGCGAGCAGCGCGCGCAGCATGCGGCCGCCGTCCATGGGAAACGCCGGAATGAGGTTGAACACGACCAGGACGATGTTCATCGCCATGAGGCTCTGCAAAAAGGACGCCTCGGTGGGCAGCCCGATGTGCAGCGGCGTCTGCGGATCGAACGCCGCCAGGTACAGCCAAAGGGCGGCCGCGATCACCACATTCACCGCCGGCCCCGCGGCCGCCACCACGAGCTCCTCCAGCGGCTGGTCGGGCATCTTCTCCAGTCGCGCCACGCCGCCGATCGGCAGCAGGGTGATATCGTGGGTGCCGATGCCGTACCGCCGCGCGGCCAGGGCATGCCCCAACTCGTGCAGCACGATGCAGCCGAAGACCGCCAGGATGAACCCGACGCCGAAGAGCGCCGTCCCGACGGTTTGCCCCTGGGATACGTAGCTGGCAAAGATCCACGCCACCAGGGCGAGGAACGTCCAGTGCAGGTAGATGGCGATGCCTGCGATTCGCCCGAGGCTCAAGGACCACGACATGGCAGATGCCCCGCATTGGTGCAACTGATCGACGACCGATGGCTGGGAAGCCTGGAATGGTTGAATGCAAGTCCCGCGCCGCGCGAAGGCCCAGACCCGCCCAATTTCTCGATAGAGTCCGCGATGTCAAACTTCCGGCGGGCCCTTTCGCGAGGGACTCCTATGGTCCATCTTCCTCTTTGGCCGAAGGCCTTGCCCCAGGCTACGGTGGTTGGAGGCCTTCGGCCAAGTTCCACGGTGGTTTGCCAGAATCGTTGGGCCAAAGCTCCAGAATTTATGTCAGAAGCGGGCGGAATGTTCCATGTGTACGATGACGGGGTCGCGGGTCGGGGCTGGCACGAAGAGTCAAGGCCCCCTCGTTTGTGCCACGTTCACTGGTCTCCACGATGCCTGATCTCGCCGTACATGACGATCTTGCCGACCGGGCCGGGGAGTTTGCGCAGTTGCTGCACGCGCACCATCACGATCTGTTCGCGTTCATTTATTCCCTCGTGCAGCATCATGCCGATGCCGAAGACGTGTACCAGCAGACGACGCTGGTGCTGTGGAACAAGTTCGACCAGTTCGAGCCGGGGACGAACTTTGGCGCCTGGTCGCGGCGGGTGGCGCACTTTACGGCCCGCGACCTGTTGCGATCGCGCCGGCGGCGGGCCCAGTGTTTCAGCGAGGCGCTGCTCGATTCGATCGCGGCGGCGTACCAGCCGCGGGGGCCCGAGGCGGCGGCGCTGCGAGCGGAGGTTCTCGCGGGATGCCTCGAAAAGCTGTCGCGGCGCAATCGCCGGCTGGTGGACCGCTGCTATGCGCGGGACCGTGACTTCAAGACCATCGCCGCCGCCGAGAACAGGTCCGTCGCCGCCATTTACCAGGCTATGAGCCGCATCCGCAAGGCGCTTTACCGCTGCATGGCGCGGACGCTGGCCGTGGAAAGTCGTTGATGTCGCTGCCACCCGAGATTGCCGATCGGTTGCTCGACCTCCTGAGCCAAGGATGGGACGGGGAGTTCTCGCCCGAGGGGCTCGCGGAAATCGAGGCGATCGTTGGGGAGTTCGGCCAGGGCGCCTGCGAGAAGCTCATCGAGTTCAGCACGTTGCATGTCGACCTCAACGCGCTGGTGGCGTCGTCCCGGGCGTACGAACAATCGATCTCCCGAATCGTGAATATGGCGGACGCGGCGGCTGTGGACCGGAATGTCGGTTCGCAGGCCGCGACTGTGGCGCCGTGCGACATCAGGAGGGGCAAGCCGGGGCGGCGTTGGCAGGGGACGCTGGCGACGGTGGCCTCGCTCGCGGTGGTCGCCGCGGGCGCCCAATTGTGGCGAGGCGGGGGTGCCGAGCCTGTCGGCGCGCCGGTTTCGGTCGTGCCGATCAGCCTGATTCGCCCGCCGCAGCCGGTGGCCTGCGTGAGTCGCGTGCGGGGCGCCAAATGGGAAAACGGCGTGCGGTTCCAGGTCGGGAGCACGATCGAAGAAAACCAGCGGCTCGTTCTGGTCGAGGGAACGGCCCAGATCAGCATGGCGTGCGGGGCCGACGTGGTGCTGCAGGCGCCATGCTCGGTGGTGCTCGTCTCCGATGCGCTCGTGACCCTCGAGCGAGGTAAAGTGACGGCCCAGGCGGCCGCGTGGGCGACCGGGTTTGTCGTGGAGGCGAAGGGGCTGCGGGTGACGGACCTGGGAACGCGGTTCGCCGTGTCGGTCGACGCCGAGGGCGTGGCCGAGGCCCATGTGCTGGAGGGCAAGGTGCTGGCCGAACCGATGAAGGAGCTTCGGCCGAAACGCTCGTCGATGCTGCTGAATTCGGGCGAGGCGCTGCGCGTGAGCGTGCCGCTGGCGACGGTCGACGTCATCGCGGCCGAGCGGGAGAAGTTCGTGGACCAATTGCCGATGTTCCGCCCGTTGCGGCCCATCCAGATCTGGAACACGGGCGTCGGGAAGCAGCGGGGCCAGGGGGATTCGCACTGGCGGATCACGGCCGGCGATCCGGCCAGCGGCCCCTACCCCAAGGCGGCGGTTATTACGCCGGGCGACCCGAGCTACCTCGACAACAAACCAGACGCATCACAGTGGATTTCGGTCCACGACCAGGTTTATCCGGGCTTGCCGGCCGAGAGCGTCCACACGTTCGAAACCCGTTTTGACTTAATGGGTTACGACTTGGATACGGTGCGCATCGTGGGGCTGTTTCTGGTGGACGACGCGATCAACGAGCTGCGGATCAATGGCACGCCCGTGCCGTTCAAGCGGTGGATGACCACCTGGGACGTGTACGACTTCAAGAGCTTTCACCCCATCGAGATCAAGGAGGGGTTCGTGCCGGGCGAAAACGTGATTTCGATCGACGTGTACAATTCACCGTCGCATCCGGACAACCCGACGAAACCCAATCCCATGAGTTTGCGAGTCGAATGGCAGGCGTTTGGGTGCGAAGCGGGGATTCGGACGGCGGAGTTGCGATCGTGGTAAGCAGGCGGCGGAATCGCTCCTCGACAGGCAAACGAGGCTGCAGAAGCAGGGACGCAAACCGTTGTGGGTTTGTGCGCACATCGTAGGTGGACGGGCCTGCCGTGGGGCCTGAAAACCGTGTCGCATTCCACTACGCGAGAGCGCGTTTCCAAGGAAACCCATTTTTGTTGGTCAGGAAAAGGCCTGCCCGGCCATGATGCTGTAGCTGGACGATACGGTATGATGTCGGATCGTCAACAACCGGCGGGGCGGGGACGACTCTTTTTGCAGGCCGCGGGATGCGATGTCGCTGGGCAGGCGACGATTTGCGGTGTATTGTAGAGGTTCTCATCGATTGACGACTTACGTCTAGGTTCTGCTCGTTCCGTCGCGATGGTCCATTTGGGGCGGCCCACCGCGGCGCATCGTGCTGCGCGACGGCGCTGGGCGCTCGTCGTATGCGGCGCCAAGGGAAGCGAGGATTTGCGATGATGACGCGCAGTTGGTCGACACGGATGAGAGGCGGTTTCACTCTGGTCGAGCTGCTGGTGGTGATTGCGATCATCGGCGTGCTGGTAGCGCTGTTGCTGCCGGCGATCCAGGCGGCGCGCGAGGCGGCGCGGCGCTCGCAGTGCATCAACAACCTCAAACAGTGGGGCCTCGCGATGCAACTGTATCACGACTCCCACAAGATCCTGCCCGCCGGGGCGACCGCTCCGGATCCGCAAACCGCCGGCGTCCCGCCCCGGCAGACCTGGGTCATGCGGATCTGGCCCTATGTCGAACAGAACAACCTTGCGGCACAGAATGTCTTGGCGCGGGAGTTCTTCAGCCCGCCCGCCACGATTCACAACACGATGAACGGGCTGACGGGGCAGTTCGTGCCGATCTATCGATGTCCGAGCGACGGCTCCGGAGTCGATCAGAATGTGGGGCAGTATCAACGGCGGCGCGGCAACTACGTCATCAACTGGGGCAACGCCAAATACCCGTTGAACGGCGCCTTTCGCGAGGACCAGCTTCCCAACGGCGGCGTCGCGCCGTATTCGCACATCGAGGGTCGGCGGTGGAATCCCCGCGAAACCGACCTGGGCGACATCACCGACGGCACGTCCAACACGCTCATGATGTCCGAATATCTGATGGCGCAAACTCCCGAGGACATCGATTGGCGCGGGGACATTCACAACGACGAGGGCATCTTTCGATTCCATACGCTGCGGACGCCCAATACGTCCGCGCCGGATATCATCGAAAGTGCATGGTTCCAACGGCTGGACGACCTCACGATGCCCGCCACGGCGGGTGCGCAGCAGGAGAACGCTGCGCGCAGCCGTCACACGGGCGGCGTGAACGCCCTGCATTGCGACAGCTCGGTGACGTTCTACACCGACGGCGTGTCGGAGAACGTGTGGAAAGCCCTCGGCTCGATGAACGGAGCGGAAACGCCGACGGACTAGGCGAGAGACGAGCATGACCAAAAATACCTCAGTGCATTTCCGTGCGGTTCGACGGCGTTTAGCGACCTGCGCCCCGCTTGTCGCGATGATCGCGTTGCTGGCGGGTTGCAGCAGCGGCGACCCCAACTTCAGCGAAGTCTCGGGAACCGTGATCGTCGACGGACAGCCGATCAAGGAAGGCAACATTACGTTCGTCTCCGTCAGCGGCAACGCGCCATCGGCCGGCGGCGTCATCACCGATGGCAAATACGCCGCCAAGGTGCATATCGGATCGACGAAGGTCGAGATCCGCGCTTCCAAGGTTGTGGGGCAGAAGAAAGTGTATGACACGCCCGATAGCCCCATGCGGGACATCATGGAGGAGATGCTGCCGGCGAAATACAACGAGCAGACGGAACTAACGCTGGAAGTGGAGCCCGGCTCGACGGTGAAGGACTTCGACCTTTCGACAAAATAGCCACTCGACAAACTACGCATCGTGCGCGCTCGTCATTGCGATTGATTGCGATTGATTCGCCGCTATTGGCTGCGCGCGTGCGTCCACCAGGAATCGACTCCCCTTGATTTGGAGGCCAACTGATCATGCATTTGTCCAAGTCGTCCTTGCTTCATGCCGCGGTTTGCACTTGGCTCCTGACGTCGGCGGCGCACGGCGCCGTCGTGACGAGCGTTGAAACCGACATCGCCCCGGCGGGCGGTTCGGGGTTCTACACGCCGGCGTTCCCGTCCGGCGGCCCGTCGAGTACCGACATCATCAACGGGCTCCTGCCGTCGGCGCAGTTCGGTAACTTCACGCGGGAGACCTCCGCGGGCGTCGTGGCGCTGACCAATGGCACGGTGCAGACGGCCTACGGCAATCAGACGGCCGATAGCTTGCACGCAGCCTATGCCACCGGCGGCGACGGCGAGTTCGTGACCTACGCCTTGTCGGGCATCTACAACCTGACGTCGATCGTCATCTACGGCGGCTGGAACGACGCCGGCCGCGATCAGCAGCGGTACGACGTGCTGACCTCCGCGGATGCCGGCGCCACGTTCACGCCGTTGGGGTCGATCGACATCAACCCCGGCTTGCAGGGCACCGACGTCACCCCCGTTTCGAACCGCGTGGCGTTCACCGACGACTCGGGATCGAATTTGGCGACTGGCGTCACGCACGTGCGCGTCAACTTCCTCGCCGTCGAGAACGGCTACACGGGCTACTCGGAGATCGACATCTTCGGTTCGCAGCAATTTCTGCCGGGCGACGCCGATCGCAACGGCGTGGTGAATATCGACGACTTCACGATTATCAGCAACAACTTCTCCAAGGTTCCTTCTGCGCCCGGCTTGGACGGGGACGTGTTCGTCGACAACATCGTCGACGTGCATGACTTCCGGCTGTGGAAGAACGCCGTTCCGGCCGAGATCGCGGCGCTGGCCGGCAACTTTCCGGTTCCGGAGCCCGCCTCGGCATGCCTCGCGTTCCTGGGTCTGGCGGTCGCCCTTCGCGCCCGTCGTCGTCCGTAGCGGTTGAATCAGCGCGACGACGACTTCTACTTCCTTGATCAGACCTTAAGGGCGCAAAAGCAATGACTACCTACGCAAGAATTATGCGACGGGCCGTGCTGGTGCTGGCCGTGCTCGTGCTGGCCGCTGCGGCGGCGCAGTCCGCCACGGCGCAGACGATCCTCAATTGGACCGGGGCCAACGGCGATTGGAACAGCGGCGGCAACTGGGACTCGGGCTTCGTCCCCGATGCATCGTTCGATGAAGTGGGCAACATCAGCAATGGCGGCACGGCCACGCTGAATACGTTCGTTGCCAGTCCGCCGGGCCAAATCAACCTGGGCGCCGCCGCCGGGCAATCGGGCTCGCTCATCATCGCAAGCGGCGGCGAAATGACGGTCCCTTTCACGCCGGGCAATACGAGCAACGCCTCGGTCAACGTCGGCCAGGCGGGGACGGGCCATCTCACCGTTCAGCCGGGCGGCAGCCTGAGCGCCCGCACGCTTAATCTGGGCGGCGAAGCGGGCAGCACCATCACGCTGGGCGCCGCGGCCGGCGCCGCGACGACGGTGAACATCGAATTCGGCACGAACTTCAATCGCCAGGTGCGCGTGATTGGCCCCAACGTCGACTTTTCCACGCTGTCGCTCAACCTGCAGGCACAGAATCAGTTGACGGCTCAAATCACGGCCGCCACGCATTCGCCGCTGAAGTCGTTGAACCCCGTCACGTTGGGCGGGACGCTGCGGGTGGAGTTCACGGGCGTGACGCCGGCGGTGGGCAATAGTTGGAACCTGTTCGACACAACGTCGTTCACCGGCGCCTTCGCGACGATCGATGCGTCCGCGGCGCCCGCCCTGCCCTTCGGGCAGGTCTACGCCTTCCGCGCCGTTGAAAACGCCGGCAGCGTCAACGGGATGTTCGGCCAGCTCACGGTCGAGCAGCAACTGGTCCTCAACGTCAACCGCGGCACCGGCGCCATGTCGATCAACACGGGACCGGCCTCCGTGAGCATCGACGGCTATGCAATCAAGTCCGCGCTGGGCGGCCTGCGACCCGCCAACTGGACGAGCTTGCAGGATCAAGCGGTGAGCGACTGGCGCGAATCGCCGCCCGGCGGCGCTACGACCCAGATCGCGGAGCTCAAGCCGACGGGATCCACCGCGATTACGTCCGCGACGCCGCGAAATCTCGGCAACGTGTTTCAGTACCCCGCGGCCACCGAATTCGGGACCGAGCTGGAAGACATTCAGTTCGAGTACTACGCGCCGGACGGCAGCATCAAGCAAGGCCAGGTCAATTACATCGGCGACAAGCGTTACAACAACCTGGTGCTCACAGTCGATCCCAGCACCGGCGCCGCGCGGATGGAGAACCAGTCGAACTTGTCGGTCAACATCGACGGCTACCAGATCACGTCGGCGGCGGGCTCGCTGCTGCCGGCCGATGGCAGTTGGAACAGCCTCGACGACCAGAACGCCGCGGGTGGCGATTGGCGGGAGTCGAACCCGAACGCCAATCAGCTCGTCGAGTTGAAGCCAACCGCTTCGGCCCTGCTTGCCGGCGGGACGAGCTTCAATATGGGCACGTTGTTCAAGACCGCCGCGGCGGGGGGGACGGCCGACCTGGAGTTCGGATACCTGTTTCCCGGCGACACCGCGTTCCGCACGGGCGTGGTGGTGTACCGCGAGCTCGGCACGTCGCTGCCGGCGGACTTCAACGGCGACGGCGCGGTCAACGCCGCGGACCTCGCCGTTTGGCGAAACGCCTACGGGACCAACGCCAACGGCGACGCCGACGGCGACGGCGACACCGACGGCAACGACTTCCTGGCGTGGCAGCGCTCGCTGGGTTCGAGCGGCGCCGCCGGCGCCGCGGGGGCTGTGCCGGAGCCTGCCGCCGCGGCGCTCGCGCTGTTGGCCGCGTGCCCGTTGTTGGCCGCTCGCCGCGGTCGTGGGACCTGAGAGCGAATCACGCAACGGTTCAAGAAGATTGAGGAACCAAGACAACCGTTTTGATGGGCATTCTGAACTTCACTCGTTCGGTTACAGAGATTTAGGGATGCGCGAGGTCAGGACGAGGATGTCGTTTTTTCACCATAGGTTTTCACTGCAAGGAGTTGACTAATGATGTCTCGAATCCTGCTCGGGGCGCTGTGTGCAGTCTGCATCGCCCGGGCGTCCAACGCCGCGATCGTGACGAGCGTTGAAACCGACATCGCGCCCGCCGGCGCCGCCCCGGGCGACCCGTACACTCCGACGTTCCCCTCCGGCGGACCGTCGTCGAGTGATTTGCTCGAAGGCCGCATGCCGCTTCTCAGCATCGGCGAATTCACGCGCGAGGCCTCCGCGGGCGTCTCTGCGCTCACCAACGGCACGGTCGCCACGTTTTACGGCAACCAAATGGCCGACAGCGACCACACGGCCTACGCCACAGGCGGCGCGAGCGATTTCGTCGTTTACTCGCTCGGCGGTCCGCACGTGCTGACGTCGGTCGTCATTTACGGCGGTTGGAACGACGCCGGTCGCGACGCGCAGCACTACGATTTGCTAGCGTCGACCGACGGGACAAACTTCACCACGCTGGGGTCGATCGACGTCAATCCCGGCGTGCAGGGCACCGACACGACGCCGGTGTCCAATCGCGTGGCGTTCACCGACGACGCGGGCGATTTGGCGACGGGCGTTACGCACCTGCGCGTGAACTTCCTGGCCGTTGAAAATGGCTACACTGGTTACACGGAAATCGATGTGTTCGGCAGGCCCGTCCCCGAGCCGGCGGGCGCGGCGCTTGTGGCGCTGGGCACACTGGGTCTCGGCGCTGCGCGTCGGCGTCGCTAACGCGCGGACGATGCGGCGGTGATTTGGGCCAGAGCCAGACGGTCGCGAGCCTTCCCACCGAGGCCGGGGCCAGTCGTCGACGAACGACTGGTCCCGGCATTTGTCTGGCGCGCGGGGCACGCGTCGGTTGGGGCGCCGACGCTTGGCCGACATGGGGAACAGAGGCAACAGCACTCATGCGGATTCCCTGGGAGATCCGGCGCCCCAGCGCGCGCCGTCGCGTCGCGCCTCGACGCGCGCTGCAGTTCGAGCGGCTCGAACCGCGCCAGGTCATGGCCGCGGGCGTCGTGATCAGCGAGTTTCTCGCCTCCAACAGCGGCGGCCTCAAGGACGGCGACGGCGATTCGTCCGACTGGGTCGAGCTGTTCAACAACGGCGCCGAGGCCGTCGATCTCGGCGGCTACTACCTGACCGATAGCCGGAACAACCTCACGAAGTGGGCGTTTCCCGCGGGCACGACGATTGGAGCCGGCGCCACGCTGCTGGTGTTCGCATCGGACAAGGGCGCCAGCGGCCCACCGGGCGAGTTGCACGCTAACTATGCCCTGTCGGCCGGCGGCGAGTATCTGGGGCTGGTCATGCCGGACGGCGCGACCATCGTCCACGAGTTCGCGCCGGAGTACCCGCCGCAACAGACGAACGTGTCCTACGGCCTGTCGATGACGTCGACCAGGACGACGCTGGTGGACGACGCCACGGCGATGCGGTACCGGGTCCCCAACAGCGGCAGCGTCGACGCCCAGTGGAAGTCGATCGGCTTCAACGATGCGGCGTGGTCGTCGGCGACGGCGGGGCTGGGGTTCGAAGGTTCGCCCGGCGGCGGCAACGATTACACCTCGCTCATCGACGCGCCCGTCCCCGCGGGGACGACGTCGGCGTATGCGCGGCTGAAGTTTCACGTGGACGACCCCGCCGCGTTCGGTTCGCTCCTGCTGGAGATGCTGTACGACGACGGGTTCGTCGCGTATCTCAACGGGCAGTTCATCGCAGCGGCCAACGCCCCGGGCAGCCCGGCGTGGAATTCCACCGCGGGGCCGATCAACCGCGGCGACGAAGTGGTCCTGGCGGACTACGTGGACTTCGACGTGAGCGCGTATCTGAGCGCGGTGGTTAGCGGCGAGAACGTGCTGGCGATCCATGCCCTGAATCAGGCTGGAAGCTCCGATATGCTGATGATCCCGCGGCTGTCGGCGGGATCGGCCCAGCTCGTCGAGCCGCTGGTGGCCGGCGTGTTCGCGACGCCCACGCCAGGGGCGCCCAACGGCGAGACGTTTCTCGGCGTCGTCGGCGATACGTCGTTCAGCGTCGATCGGGGGTTCTACGATCAACCGTTCGACGTCGAGATCTCCACGTCGACGCCCGGCGCGATCATCGTCTACACCACCGATGGCTCGGCGCCGGCGGTCGATGCCAATTTGAACGTGACCAATGGCACGCTTTACGCGGGGCCGATCCATATCACCGGCACGACGAATCTGCGGGCCCGCGCCTTCAAGGCGGGGCACGTGGCGACCAACGTCGACACGCAGACGTACATTTTCACGAGTGACGTGATCAAGCAAACGCATCAGTCGGCCCTGGCCGCGGGTTTTCCCTCGTCCTGGGGCGGGCGCGGCGCCGACTATGGGCTCGATCCGGACGTCGTGGGGCCAAACGACAAATTCGGCGGCGTGTATGTCGCGCTGATCGAGGACAGTCTGAAGGCGATTCCCACGATCTCGCTGACGCTGGATAACGCCGACTTCTTCGGCCCCAACGGCATTTACGCCAACGTGTCCGGCGAGGGGATCGCATGGGAGCGGGCGACGTCCGCGGAGCTCATCTTCCCCGACGGCACGGAGGGATTTCAAGTCGACGCGGGGCTGCGCATTCACGGAGCGGCGTCGCGCTCGCTGTCGAAGAAAAATTCCCTGCGGCTGTTGTTCAAGAGCCAATACGGCGACGCCAAGCTCGATTACCCGCTGTTCGGCGAAGATGGCGTCACGGAATTCGACACGATCGTGTTGCGGCCGCACTTCAACGACGGCTGGGGTTGGGACGGCGCCGAGGGCGACCCGCTGTACATTCGCGATCAGTGGTTTCGCGATACGCAGGCCGCGATGGGACACGCGTCGGCGCGCGGCAATGTGGTGCATCTCTACATCAACGGCCTGTACTGGGGCCTCTACAATCCCAGCGAGCGGCCCGACGACTCGTACGCGGCCGAGCACTTCGGCGGCGACAAGGAGGATTACGACGTCATCAATCACAACGGCCTGCAGGACGGCAACGCCGCCGCGTACAACACGATGATCGCGCTGGCCAATGCCGTGAACAGCGCGGCCGGCGGAGCGGCGAAGTACGCGGCGTATCAGCGGCTGCAGGGCAACTTGCCCTCGGGGCTCGACGACCCGGCTCGAGAGAACTACCTCGACGTCGTCAATTACATCGACTACATGATCCTGAACCACTACGGCGGCAACAACGATTGGCCGGACCGCAACTGGTTCGCCAATCGCCGCCGCGCGCCCGACAGCGACGGTTTTCGCTTCTACGCGTGGGACAGCGAGATTTCGCTCGCGCTGAGCAGTCGCACGAGCTTGTTCGAAAACAACCTGGGCCGCACCACCGGCGCCGCCCAGGCCTATGGCATCCTCCGCAACTACGAGGAATTTCGCCTGCAGTTCGCCGACCAGATTCACAAGCACCTGTTCAACGGCGGGGCGTTGTACGTCAATCCGGCCAACCCCTCGTACGACCCGGCGTCGCCACAAGACAATATTCCGGCCGCGCGGTTCGCAGCGCTGGCGGACACCGTGTACGACGCGATCGTCGCCGAATCGGCGCGCTGGGGCGATCAGCACGTGAGCGTGCCCCGCACGCGCAACGTCGACTGGCAGAACGAACTGAATGACATGCTCGGCACGTACTTCCGCGATCGCCATGCGATCGTGCTAAGCCAGTGGCGCAGTGCGAACCTTTATCCCGGGACGAATGCCCCCGAGTTTCTCGTCGACGGTGCGCGGCAGCACGGCGGGCAGCTCAGCGCGGGGGCGATGATCGCCTTCGAGAACTCGAATGCGGGAACGCCGGGCGTCATTTACTACACGACCGACGGCAGCGATCCGCGGCTCGCCGGCGGGGCGGTGAATTCAAGTGCGCAGACGTTTTCCACGGATCTGGTCGTCTCGCAAGCGACGCATATCAAGGCGCGCATTCTACGCAACGGGGAGTGGAGCGCGCTGACCGACGCGACCTTCATGCCGGCCCGCGCGGCCAGCGCCGACTTCGACGCCGATGGCGACGTGGACGGCAATGACTTTCTGGCATGGCAACGGGGCCTGGGCGCCGCCGGCAACGCCACGGCCGAAGACGGCGACGCGGACGGCGACCAGGACGTGGACGGCGACGACCTGGCGACGTGGAAGGTGCAATTCGGTCCTTCAACGCCGATCACAGCGATACTGGCGGAAGCCAGCAACGACGCGGGGCCGGCGACGGCTGGCGCACTTTCTCCGGCCGATGTTTCGATGCTCGCGAGCTTATATTACGGTCCGCACGACTCGTCCCTGCGCACAGCTCCTCAGCGGGTCAAGCCGCAGGAGACGATTGACGCAATTCATGGGCGATTGGCAACGCCTGCGGGAGTCGCCAGCTCTTCGAGCTCTCAAGCAAGGGAAAAGCCCAATCCGATTCGCGGCGGAGACGATGTGGCAAGCCCCGTTGAGCACGCATTTGCTGAACTGGGCGATCGCCCCAGCGTGCCGTGCGCGTTGGCGGCCGGGGCCCTCAACAAACCCATGCGATCAGAGCGGGCGCATGGCTGACCATCATCACGGGGCAATGGCACCCGTTGGAGGCCGCCTGAAGCAGGCCGTCGCGCCGATGGTGAAACCGATGGCTGGCGGGCGTGCGACCCATCACGACGAGGTCCACGTTGTAGATGCGGGCGAAGCGCGGAATCTCCTCAGCCGGCTTGCCGCGAATGAGGTGGTGCTCGACCTGCACCCCGTCGACCCGGGGGACGATCTGCTCGAGGCGCGCGTGGCGGTCGGCGATGGCGGAGGAAAGAGACGAAGAAGCGGCGCCAGACAGCAGCGGGTGCTCGTCGACATGCACGATGAGAAGCTGCGCCCCGAGCTGCAGGGCCAGGGACGCAGCGTCGTCGAGCGCCGCCGTGCTCGACTCGGAGAAATCGACGGGACACATGATTCGCTGCACGCGCATGACGCCGCTCCTCACCAAAGAACCGCCGCCTCGATGACGACGTGCGGTCCCTCTCGCACAATCATGACAGGAAGCAAGTCTGATGCCGCTTCACAGTGTTCGTGGAATGCTCCCGAGTGAGGAGATTCTTTGGTGATTGCCGGGGAGCGCGTTGGATCAGCGCGCTCTTCTGCACATGAGTGTTCCCGTTCAGCGCGCCGGCCTTCGAGCGGCGTCACCGCCCCCTCGGGCACGCGTCAGCCAAACACCTCGGAGTCGCGCTCGGCTTGGGCCAAATAGGATTCCGCCTTCGACGAAGGAAGGCGGGAGGCGCTCCGGTCCGCATCCGCCTCGCCGAGCGCAAAGGCGGACTTCGCCCGCGCGCACGCGTGCAGCGAACGGTAAAATGCCTCGAGTTTTGAGCAAGGCTCGTCGCACGTGCCAGCGCGGTAGGCCGACATGAGGGCGTCGGCGACGTCGGCGCGTTCCAGGCGCAGGCACTCCATGACGAACGCGCCGAGGTCGTCGAGCGCGTCCGACCGGCGACGCGTCGCGCTATACTCCACGCAATCGATGATGACAGGCTGCCGCTCGAGAAAGACATGCTCGGGCCTCAGGTCCCCGTGACCGTCGACGATCCGGCCGTCGCACACGCGGAGATTGAGAGCCATCCGAGCCGCGTCCAAGTAGCGATGTTGAGCGGCGGCGATTCGCTGAAATGTCCGCCGAATGCCCACCGGCAGTCGTGACGGAACGTCGACGCCGACGTCGTCCACGCGCTTGCGCAATCGCGTGCAAAGATCGTCCAACACGTCGGTCTCGGGCGGGCTGCCGAAATAAAAATTCGCAAGCACGGCGCTCAGGGCTGTGATGTGGCGCCTGGCGAGCTGGTCGTGCTCGATGAGCCACAGCAGATTGCTGTTGCCGCGCAGGCGCCGCATCTTGACCGCCCACTCGACGGCTTCCCCGCAGCCGCCCAGCCGGAGTTCGCCGCTGGCATCGCGCGTCAGCGGCACGATGCCGAGGTAGACGCCGCGAGCCAGGCGGCGATTGAGCCTGACCTCTTCCGCGCACGCCTGCCGGCGGCTCGCCAGCGAACGAAAATGGGCTTCGCCAAGCTGGACGGCTTTCTTGATCTTGTAGGCGTGTCTCCCCGTCAGCAACACCCAGGAAAGCGCTGTCTCGACGACCTCGATCGGATCGGCGCCGCTCGCGCTCGATTCTACGGCGGCGAGCCAGCCGGCAAGCGCCGTGGGCGCAACGTCGGTTTTTTCCGCAATGCTCATGTCCGCGGCTCCCATACAGGAATCGTCTGCGGACGGCGATCGGAGCGCCCCTCCCCAGCAGCGGCGATCGTCGTCAGATCCGAAAAATGCCCGAAGCAATTGCCGCGCCCGACGCAGTCAATGCACAAAGGGCGCGCATGGCGCGGGGGCAAGCAACGCCGCGACCCGTCGAGCGCCCCTGGTCAGTGCGCCGGATTGGCACAGGGCGCATCGAAACGGCCCGCTGCGATTGGTGCGGAGCGGGATCGCTGGTACAACGGACGGCGCCGGCTTTCTGCACCGACTCGCCTCGCCATGCTCAACGACGATTCTGCGCATCGCTACCGTATGATGCAGCGTTATCTCGGCTGGACCGAGGACGATGCGCGACGCGTGGCGGCCTTGGGGCCGCTCGTGGCGCCGCACGCAGCCAGCCTCGTGCAGGATTTCTACGCGGAAGTCCGCCGGCATCCCGAAGCGATGCAGGTCATTACCGGCGGCTCCGAACAAATGGTACGGCTTTCGCGGACGTTGCGCGCCTGGTTGGCCGAGCTGTTGGCGGGAACCTACGACGACGACTATATGGCACGGCGCTGGAAGGTGGGCCATCGACACGTCGAAATCGGGCTCGCCCAACGGTACGCGACCCTCGCCCTGGCGCGACTCCGGGCGGGCATCGTGCGAAGCGTCGAGTGTGAATGGCGAGGCGAGGCGACCGACCTCCGCGCGGCGATCGCTTCGCTGCACAAGCTGCTCGACCTCGAGCACGCGCTGATTCAAGACGCCTACGAGTTCGAATACGTCCACCGTCAGCGGCTGATGGAGCGCGAGCGGAGCGAACGGAGATTTCGCCACCTTGTCGAAAGCGCAAGCTGCCTGATCGTCATCCTGAACACCGAGTGGGACGTGGCGTACTTCAACCCCTGCGCCGAGCGCACGACTGGCTTTCGCTTCGACGAGCTCTGCCGCCAGCGAGACCGCGTGCTGTTGCTGCTCGGGCACGACGCCCAGCAGGCGGAAGAGCGGCTCAACGCCGTGCTGGCCAACGCCGGCGTCGTCGCCTACGAGGATCAAATCCAAGGACGCACGGGCCCGCCGCGGTGGCTCAATTGGACGCTCAGCCGCATCGACGACTTTGACGAAGGTCCAGCCGTGCTGGCGGTCGGGCACGATGTGACCGAAGCCAAGCACGCCGCCGAGCAGTTGCTCCAAGCCAGTCGGCTGGCGACGATCGGCGAGATGTATACGGGGCTCGCCCACGAGAGCCGCAACGCCCTTCAGCGGCTACGAGCGTGTACGGACCTGCTTGCCGACCAGGTCGACGACAGGCCCCCTGCCCTTGCCTTGTTGGGGCGCGCCCGGAAAGCACAGGAGGATCTCCAGCAACTGCTGGACGAAGTGCGAAGTTTTGCGGCGCCGATGGTCCTGGATCACACCGAGTGCCGGCTGGCGGCGTTGTGCCGCGAGGCGTGGAATCTGTTGCAGGTCCAGCGGCATGGACGGCGCGCCGAGTTCGTGGACGAGGGGTGCGAGCCTTCCATCATGGTGAGTGCCGACCGTTTTCGCATCGTCCAGGCGTTTCGCAACATTCTGGAGAACGCGCTGGCCGCCTGCAAAGATCCTGTGGTGATCCGGCTTCAATGCCGCGAGGCTGAAATTGAGGGACGGCGGGGCGTCGAGATCGTCTTCGAGGACAATGGACCGGGGTTTGACGACGCCGAGCTGCACCGAGCGTTCGAGCCGTTTTTCACCACGAAGCCGATGGGAACGGGATTGGGGTTGGCCATCGTGCGGCGGATCGTCGAAGCACACGGCGGGCGGGCGTCGGCGTCGCGCGGTCCCAGGGGCGGCGCCCAGGTTCGTTTGGCGCTGCCTGACCCACGCGACACGGGACCGGCCCCGCCCGGCCAGAGCGGATGACTCACGGTATTTTTGAGGAACCCTGACTCATGTCGGACGACGCCAACAAACCTGAAATTGACCTGCTGCTGGTCGACGACGACGCCGAGCTGCGCGGCGACATCGCCGCCTACCTCGCGGGACGCGGCTATCGCGTGCAAGCTTGTGGCGACGGCGAAGAGGCGCTGGCCCAGGCCGACCGGCGAGCTTTTGACGTGGCGATCCTGGATGTGGCGATGCCGGGGCTCAACGGCATCGAAGTCCTGCAGCGGCTCAAGACCCGCGGCGCCGAGTGCGAGGTCGTCATGCTGACCGGCGAGGGAACGATCGAGACGGCCGTCGAGGCGATGAAGCTCGGCGCGCGTGAGTTTTTGAGCAAGCCCATCGGCCTGCGCGACCTCGACCGACTCGTTCGCAAGGCGTACGAAACCGGCCTGCTGCAGCGTGAGAATCGGCAACTCAAAGCGGCGCTCAAGCAGCAGCAGCGGTCGCCGAACATCGTTGGCGAGTCGGCGGTCATGCAGGAAGTGTTCCGGCTCATCGAGCGCACCGGGCCGGCCAGCAAGCCAATTCTCGTTCAAGGCGACAGCGGAACGGGCAAGGAGCTCGTGGCCCGCGCTCTGCACGAGGCGAGCCCGCTGGTGGACAAGCCCTTCGTCGTGATCAACTGCGCGGCGCTTCCCGAGACGCTGTTGGAGAGCGAGCTCTTCGGACACGAGAAGGGAGCGTTCACCGGCGCCGTGAGCGCCAAGCCTGGCTTGTTTGAAGTGGCCGACGGCGGCACGCTATTCATCGATGAAATTGGCGAGCTGGCCGGCTCGCTGCAGGCGAAGCTGCTGCGGGTATTGGAGGATGGGTCGCTGCGCCGCATCGGGTCCGTCAAGGAACGGCGCGTGCAAGTGCGACTGATCGCGGCGACCAACCGCGACATGGGCGAGGAGGTTCGCGAGGGCCGATTCCGAGAAGACCTGTTCTACCGGATCAACGTGCTCACGATTTTGTTGCCGCCGCTGCGTGAGCGAGAGGGGGACATTCGGCTGCTGGTGGACCATTTCCTGGGATCGGAGTGGCATCTGGACGACGAAGTGCTGCGAATCTTCGAGAATTACAGTTGGCCGGGCAACGTCCGACAACTGCAGAACGCGCTGGAACGGGCCAAAATCCTGGCCGAGGATGATCGGATTCTCGACGCCAATTTGCCGCCGGAAATCGTCAAGGGCGCGACGATGACCTCCGCCCGCCAGGGGGGCGTCAACATGGATCTGGACACGGTCAACAAGCTGCACATCGAAGACACGTTCCGACGGAACGGCGGCAACAAAGCGCGCACGGCCAAGGCGCTGGGCATCGGGCGGCGAACGCTTTACAGACTGCTCGAAAAGTACGGCATCGAGGCGGCCGAGACGGGCGGTTAGCAGCTCGAGACACGCCGCGACGATTTCGCGGGAACGGATTCACCGCGGAGGACGCAGCCCGGCCGTTGGCCGGAACCACGCGGTGAAAGCTCAGGGCTCGACAAACAACCGTGCGAGTCTTCGCGGCGCGCGGCGCAGGGAGAAGATTTACCACAGAGGACACAGAGGACACGGAGATGAGGAAGGGAAAGGGGCGGTAGAGATTTGGGAGCGATGGGCTGAGACTCGCGAGGTTCTTCTCAAGGATCCTTGCTGCTTTAACTTTTCCGACCTCTGTGCCCTCCGTGCCCTCTGTGGTAAATCCGTTCCGTACGAAATCTTCGCGGCGCGCGAAGAAGTTGATGGATAGCAATGCAGAGCCGAAAAGACGGGAACTGCTAGTAAATGTTCATGGCCGCTGACTGGGACGCCGGTGAGTTCTTTCCCTGATTAGCGCAGATGAGCGTTCGAAAAGGTCTTCTCCGCGTCCTCTGTGGTGATTCGTCTCCTTTGCAACCGCGCCGCCGTTGCGACAACAACGCCCATCCCCAGCGCAAGCGCCGCGCTCGTCGGCTCCGGAATCGGCGCGATGAAGAAATCGTCGTAGGACAGCCCGAACTCGTCCGTGATGTTCACCACTTCGACCCGCGTGACGTCCTGGTACGCCGCGAGGTCCATCAGGATCGGGTCGGCGATATTGCCGTTGCCCACCACGTCGAGCAAGGCCACCGCGCCGCCGTCATGAAACACGCGGACGCCGGCGATCACGCCTAGGGAATTGTCCGCGGCAATCCGGAACCTCAGGCCGCGGGCTGGCGGCGAGAAGTCGACGTACAGGTCCGCATTGCAGGGAAAGTTCGCGGGATCGAACCCCGCCGTGAGATTATTCGGCGCGGAGGTGCCGACCACGTCGGCGCCGGAGAACACCAGCAACTGGGCGCCCGCCTCCGTGGAAAACGTCGCCCGCGGCGAACCATAGTTGGCGGGCAGCGTCACCGGCGGAATCCCGCCGGGCACGTCGTCAAAATTGATCGTTCCCGCCTGCGCCGCCGGGGTAAGCGCCCCGCCCAAGACCAGCAGCATCGCCATGCATCGCGTCATCCAACATCCTCCCTGACTCGCCCGGCGCCCTCCTGAACGTCGACGCCCGGTTTGCAAGCAGACGCATGGTAATTCAATCCGCCGGTGACGATCAACCCGGGGCAAGAACTCAAATGGCAGTTTCCAGAGTTGTCTCGTCTGAATTGTGGTCGGGCGTTTCAGCCTTGCAGCGACGTCAGATCGCCTATTTGAACTAATCGGAATAAGCTAACATCCGATCGGGCCGCTGCTGCCGATCGAGCGGCGCGATCGCACGAGGGAGGTCCGTCGATGTCGCGCGTTGGCCTGTCGCCGTGCCGTTTGCGATTCTCCCTTCGATCGGCGGCGATCGTCCTCACGCTCGGTTGCGTATGGCTAGGGCTTCATGCCGCTAGCGCGCGTCGACAGCAGAGGGCGGTTGCCGAGCTCACTCGACTTGGCGCCAGGGTGGGTTACGATCGCCCCGTCGAGGACCTTTGGGCGCCGCTGTGGGTGCGGTCGTTCGTCGGCGATGACTATTTCCTCAACGTCGTCGAAGTGCACTTGCACTCGCGTGGGCGGCTTGAAATTAGGCCATGCCCTGTGGTAGTGTACAAAAGGACATAAGTTCGTGGGCATTGCACCTAAACTCGAGTCAAGCCGCTAGATCGAGAAGCTATCAAACGTTGATGCTCCAACCGCTTGCGGCTTAGCGTGCATTGAGGTGCAAAGCGGAAGTCAGTGGGCGGGCCGACGGCCGACCCCTCCTGAACCCTCCGTTCCGTCCCCCCGCAACCAGCATCGAGCATCCCAATCCCCCCCTTGACCGCCGTGCGCACGCCAAATGAACGAAAGTGGACAAAACGGACGCCCTCCCGGGGGGCGAGAATCCACAACCCCTTGCCTGGCCAGCCTTTCCGCAATCGCCTGTCCGCTGTCCTGTCCAAAATGCGCGCAAAAAAACGCCCGAAGTGTCCACCACCTCCGACCCTCCGACCGCTGACCTTCCGCCGCCCTGACGCCTAACTCCTGCCCCCTCGAACCCCCGGCTTGCGCCGGGGGCTACCCCTCCTGAACCCTGACTCCTGCCGCCCTGCCCTGCCCTCCGATATCATGACGCACGAGCCGTTCACTCCTCACCCGCCGACCAAGGAGCATGCCATGTCTCGCTACCTGCCTTCCGCACGCCGCACCCTCGTCGCCGTTGTGGGAATGCTGATCGCGCTGCCCGCCTTCGCGCTCGACTGGCCCCAGTGGCGCGGCCCGCAGCGCGACGGCATGTCGCAGGAAGAAGGGCTGCTGCAGGAGTGGCCCGCAGACGGCCCGCCGCTGGTGTGGGAGCAGGCGAACCTCGGCGCCGGCTACTCGACGCCCGTCGTCGTGGGCGACCGCATCTATATGCTCGGCAGCAGCGGCTTGGACAACGAGTTCGTTCTCGCCCTGAATGCGGCCGATGGGTCCGAAATCTGGAAGAAACCGATCGGCAAGGTCGGCAACCCCGATCAACGGCCCCCCTACCCCGGCGCCCGGTCGACGCCCACCGTCGACGGGAAGCGCCTCTACGTGCTCGGCTCCGACGGCGACTTCGCTTGCCTCGAAGCGGCTGACGGCGCCATCGTCTGGAACAAAAACGTCCGCACCGAGTTCGGCGGCAAGCCCGGCGTGTGGGCGTACAGCGAATCGCCGCTGGTGGACGGCGACGTCGTGGCGTGCACGCCCGGCGGCGCCGACGCAACGATGCTCGCCCTTCACAAAGCGGATGGATCGGTCGCGTGGCAGGCGGCGCTGGCGGAAACCGACGACGCGGGCTACTCGTCGATCGTGATCGCTGCCATCGGCGGCGTGAAGCAGTACGTGCAGTTCATGAGTAAGGGCGTCGTCGGCGTCGACGCCGCCACGGGCCAGGAACTGTGGCGCTACGGCCGCACCGCCCAGGGCAGTCCCGCCAATATTCCCACGCCGACGATTAAGGACAACTTCGTGTACACCGCCGCCGGCCGCTCCGGCGGCGGGCTCGTGCAGATCAACGATGCCAACGGCAAGTTCGAGGCCGAAGAAGTGTATTTCCAGGGCAACTTGCCCAAGGCCATCGGCGGGACCGTCCTCTTGGGCGACCACATGTACGGCACGAGCGACGCGCTGATGTGCGTCGAGTTCGCCACCGGCGAGGTCCTGTGGCGCCAGCGGTCGATCGGCGCCGCCTCGCTGTGCTACGCCGACGGGCGGCTCTACCTGCACGGCGAAAACGGCGACGTGGCGCTGGTGGATCCCTCGCCCGAGGAGTACCGCGAGGTCGGCCGCTTCACGCCGCCGAATGCACCCGACCGCGGCAACTCGAAGGCCTGGGCCTATCCCGTCGTGGCCGACGGCCGGCTGTACATCTTCGATTCGGGCACGTTGTGGTGCTTTGACGTGAAGGGTTAGCGAGAGGGGTTGGCTGACGGCTCCCCGCCCGCACAATCCGCACAATCGGACCAAGTAAGCCTCAAGCGAACCATCGTCACGCGCGGAACGTGGTAGAGTTGCGAAGCCGCATCGCGAGCGGCTCGCACCCTGCCCGGCAATCCTCGCGCTACCCACGATGATTTCGCGCCGCCGCTTTGCCTTTTGGATGGGCTTCGGGCTGTTCACGCTCGGCAACAAGCTGCGCGTGTACGCCCTGGACGAACTCGCCGCGGCCCTGATGGGCGGCGCCGAAATGCACGCCTTCGGCGCCTCGCGCGAGCTGCCGGCCCATTGGCGGGCCGTCGACAACGGCGCGTGGAAATGGTTCGAACGCGAGCGGTTCATGGAGGGCCAATGGATCCTCAGCAGCATCACGCGACCCGTGAACATGGCGACGGGCGAACGGGCCAACGACGCCGAGGGCTACGTCGACGAGAGCGAAGTGCCCCTGCGCATCCGTGAAGGAAGGCTGGCCAATGACGAGGGCATCGACCGCGCGCCCGATCCCGACCTGCAGGCCCGGCACGGCCGGCCGCCGAGCAAGTGGTTGCGCAGCCTCAATGCCCAGGAGCTCAGCATCTGGCTCCGCACGATCGATCCGCCCGAGGCCGACGTCGTGGGCATGACCTACTGGGAACACCTCACCCGCGACCACTCGTTCGAGCCGGTGAAGATTAACGGACTCAACGAATCGGAGCAGGCCAAGCTGCACGCGGCGGCCCATTTTGGGTACTGATGCCGCTGTGCTGAGGAACCACGAAAGGCACGAAAGGGCGTGAGCAGGAGACGGCGTTTCACGCTCCTTCCCTCTCTCTTCTTTCGTATCTTTCGTGCCTTTCGTGGTTCAAAATGGCCTGCGCATAAGAGCTTGCAACGATGCGCGGTCGCGGCCGTGGTCGAATTGCACGCGGCCGAGGATCGCCGATAATGGATTGATGCAAACGCGCAACACGTGGCGACTGGGGACAGGCGTATTGACTGCGTTCGCTGCGGCGCTGGGACCCGCCGTGGGCGTCGCCCAGTCGGTCGTCACCGGTGACCAGATCTTCGCGACCGAGTGCGCCCGCTGCCATGGCGCTCGCGGCGAGGGAACCGACAAGAACCCCACGCAGTTAGCCGGCGATCTGTCGCTGGCTCAGTTGGCAGGGGTGATTCTCGAAACGATGCCGGAGGACGACCCCGGCACGCTCTCGTCCGACGAAGCGCTGGCCGTCGCGTCGTATATCCACGATGCCTTTTACTCGCCCATCGCAAGGGCGCGGAACAAGCCGGCGCGCATCGAGCTGGCGCGGCTTACCGTTCGACAGTACCGCCATAGCGTAGCCGACCTCATCGGCAGCTTCGGCGCTTCCGCCTGGTGGGGCGACGAACGGGGCCTTCGCGGCGAATACTTTTCCAGTCGCGAGCCCAGAGGGGGCGACGACAAAACGATGGCCAACCGCGTGGACGCCGCGGTCGACTTCGACTTTGGAACCGCCACGCCGCTGCCGGAGCTCGAGGATCCGCGGCAATTCTCGATCCGCTGGCGCGGCTCGCTGCTGGCCCCGGAAACCGGCCAGTACGAGCTCATCGTCCGCACCGAGCACGCCGCAAGGCTGTGGGTCAACAGCGACCGCGACGAGGCCGCCACGATCGACGCCTGGGTTAAAAGCGGCGACGAGACGCAGTACACGGCGACGGTCTCGCTCATCGGCGGGCGCATCTATCCCGCGCGGCTGGAGTTTTCCAAGGCCAAGCTGGGCGTCGACGACTCCGAGAAACAAAAAGACAAGGAGCAACCGCCGCCGGCGCCCGCGTCGATCGAGCTCGCCTGGCGCCGCCCCGGCAGCGTCGACGAAGTGATTCCGACGCGATTCCTGTCGACCGCCGGAGCGCCGCCGCAGTTCGTTTCCACGGCGCCGTTTCCGCCGGACGACCGCAGCTACGGCTGGGAGCGCGGCGTGGCCGTCTCCGAGGCCTGGGATGAAGCAACGACGAGCGCCGCGATCGAAGCAGCCGCCTACGTCGCCGAGCACGTGGATCGACTCGCCGACGCTTCCAAGGATGCAAACGACCGGCCGCTCAAGCTGCGCGAGTTTTGCCTGCTGCTGGCCGAGCGGGCGTTCCGCCAGCCGCTCGATGCGCCCTTGCGGCAACTCTACGTCGATCGGCAGTTTGACGAAGCGGACGACGAGGACGACGCGTTACGCCGCTGTGTGCTGCTGGTGCTCAAGTCGCCGCGGTTTCTGTTCCGTGAGGTCGACGACGCGGCCAATCAATACGACGTGGCGTCGCGGATGTCGTTCGCGCTGTGGAACTCGCTGCCCGACGATGAACTGCTCGACGCGGCCCGCGGCGATCGACTCGCAACTTCCGAGCAAGTGCGGGAGCATGCGTGGCGGATGGTCGGCGACATGCACGCAAAGTCCAAGCTCCGCGAGTTCCTGCTCACATGGCTGCATCTGGATGCGGGCGCCGACGTGAGCAAGGACCCGCAGACGTTTCCGGATTTTAACGCCAGGCTGATTGCCGACGCACGGTCATCGCTTGAACTGTTGTTGGACGACGTGCTCGCGTCCGAAGCGGCCGACTTTCGCCGGCTGCTTCTCGCCGACGAAGTGTTCTTGAACGACGCGCTGGCGAAGTTCTATACGAGCGACGAGGAGAATGGCGGCGAGCACGCGGACGACGCGGACGCAGCCGATTATCGCCAGGTGAAACTCGACGAAGGCCAGCGAGCAGGCGTGCTGACCCACCCCTACGTGATGGCGCGGTTCGCGTACAGCAGCGAGAGCTCGCCCATCCACCGCGGCGTGTTCCTGGCGCGCGGCGTGCTGGGGCGCACCCTGCGCCCGCCGCCGGATGCGTTCGTGCCGCTTGCCGCCGACCTGCACCCCGACCTGACGACGCGCGAGCGCGTCACCTTGCAAACGCAGCCCGGCGAGTGCATGGCCTGCCACCAGATCATCAATCCGCTAGGGTTCGCGCTCGAACAGTTCGACGCGGTTGGCCGCTTCCGTGAGTCGGAGCGCGGCAAACCGGTGGATGCCGCCGCCGCCTACCAGACGCCGGCCGGAGCGACGGTCCAGATTACCGGCGCTCGCGAGCTCGCCGAATACCTTGCGGCCAGTCCGGATTGCCACGCGGCGTTCGTGGAGCAATTGTTCCATCATCTGGTGCAGCAACCGGTCGCGGCCTACGGTCCGCAGACGTTGGAGAATTTGACGCAGTCGTTCGTCGACGGCAACTTCAATATCCGCCAGCTCGCCGTAGAGATCGTGGTTGCCACGGCGCTCGTGGGACGCGAAACTAATGACGCGACCACGAAGTCCGGAAGTTGAGCAGGAGAACCACGAAAGGCGCGAAATTCACGAAAAGAGAGAAGTGGCAGGCAGTAACAAGGTCCGCCTAGCCGCCTTTCTCCTCCCCTTTCGTTTTCTTTCCTTTCGTGGTTTCATTAAAAAGGCATTCCTTTAGCGGTCAGGAGCACGACATGGCCAGCGCTCGTTCACGGCGAAGCTTCTTGCGGCAGTTGGGCGTGGGAGCGGCGGTGACGCCGTTCATCATGAACCTGCCGAGTCTGGCGTTTGCGAATCAGTCGCGGCGCAAGCAGCGGCTGGTCGTCATGTTCAGCCCCAACGGCGTCGTGCCCGACGCGTTCTGGCCCGACGAAGAGGGCGAGGCCTTCACGCTGAAGGAGAGCCTGCAGCCGCTCGAGCCGTTTCGCGATCAGACGCTCATCCTCAAGGGCGTGTGCGATCGCGTCCGCGGCGATGGGGACAGCCACATGCGCGGCATCGGCTGCCTGCTGACCGGCATCGAGCTGTTCGCCGGCAACATCCAGGGCGGGTCCGACACGCCGGCGGGTTGGGCCAGCGGCATCTCGATCGACCAGGAAATCAAAAACTACCTCCGCAGCGACCCGGCGACGCAGACTCGGTTTGGCTCGCTGGAATTCGGCGTGCTCGTGCCCGAGCGGGCCGACACGTGGACCCGCATGGTGTACGCCGGCGCCAACAAGCCGATCGCGCCAGTTGGCGACGCGTACCAGATGTTCAACAAGCTGTACGGCCAGATGCGCGATCGGGAAGCGCTGGGCAGCGTGCTTGACGATTTGCAGGAGGATCTGAGCACGATCAGCCGAGCGCTGAGCGCCGAAGATCGGCGCTTGTTGGAAGAGCAAACGACGTTCGTGCGCTCGCTGGAGCAGGAGCTCCGGGCGACCACCGGCGCCAACGTCGGTCATCCGGCGCCGGAGCCCGACGAGGGCGTGGCCAACGACAACGACAATATGCCGACCATCAGCGAGATGCAGATCGAGCTGATGGTCAACAGCTTCGTCAACGACTTCACGCGCGTCGCCACGCTGCAGTACACCAACTCCGTCGGCGGGGCCAAGATGAAGTGGCTCGGCATCGATGAGGGGCATCACGGCCTGTCGCACGAGCCGGATTCGAACGAAGACGCCATGAAGAAGCTCACGCAGATCAACCGCTGGTTCTGCGAGCAATTGGCCTATCTCACCAAGCGGCTTGCCGAGACGCCCGAGCCGGGCGGCGACGGCAGCCTGCTGGACAATACGCTCATCGTGTGGACCAATGAACTGGGCAAGGGCAGCTCGCACACGCTCGACAACATCCCGTTCGTGCTGGTGGGCGGCGGTCTCGACTTCCAGATGGGCCGCTCGCGAAAGTTCGATCGCGTGGCCCACAATCGATTGCTGATGTCGCTGGCGCACGGATTCGGCCACCAGATCACGACATTCGGCAATCCGGACTTCTGTGCGGGCGGACCGCTCGAGTTGGGCTGACCGTTTCGTCCAATGCATTTACCACAGAGGTCACAGAGCACACGGAGATAAGGAAGGGGAGAGGGAAATCGAGGCAGCAGGAATCTGGAAGCGATGATCTAAGGGCTCGCGAGTCTCCTTTTAATGACTTCTTCCTTACTTCTCCGACCTCTGTGCCCTCCGTGCCCTCTGTGGTAAATCCCTTTCAACGCAATCGAGCCCGGCGGGGGCCATCGTCCCCGCCGGGCTCGCACTGCTTTATGGAGAACCCAAGTCCTTGGGGTTGGTTGTCGTCCTGAGAGTCTTGGCTTCTCTGGGTTTAGCCTTCGTACAGGTCGAGGAACACGCCGCCGGAGGAGTAGCGGAAGGTGTAGTCCTTGCCGGCGAACGGGTCGTTCACCAGGTAGGCGTCCAGGTCGTAGGTGAGCAGCGTGAGGACGTCCGCGCCGTCGCCGCCCTTGCAGTCGAAGGTGATCGTCGGGCCGGGGATCTCGCAGTTCTCATCGAGCTCGTAGTAGTGGGCGGATGCCTTGTAGGCGCCAACGGTGAACGCTTTCCACTCGCCGTTGCCCCACTGGACGGCGTAGTTGATCGGGGTCCCCGAGGGGTTGTTGATGACGAACGAGCCGTAGCGGGCGGCCTGGGCGGGGGCGGCGTGGGCCGCGGCGGCGAAGGCGAACAGGGCCAGGCAAACCGGGGTTGCGATGCGGCGGAACATGGCGATTTCTCCTTGGGCAAACAGGTGATTTGGTTGGCAACGACCGGCAAAGGGCCGCGTCGTCCTTCAGGCGTGATTGGCTCCCCCTGACGCCGGGAGCACGCACGGTCGGAAGGGAGTTCAGAGGGGGCCAGAAAATTTTCGAAAAATTTGGATTGGAAGCGGGTGGCTCGACTGTGACCCTGATCCGGTCGTAACGCGATACAGGGGCCCAGTTCGATGTGATATACTCGCACTGGCGAATTCGCCGTTCACGACGAGGCCACCGGCGCCGATGGACCCTCGCGACGTCATTCATGCACTGCGGCTGTGGCTGCCCGAGGGCAAGTCGGTGGCCGAAGTTCGCGACGATCTGGCCGACCAGCTCGCCGCCGCTTTCGCCGAATTCGAGCGAACGGCGCCAGGCTCGGGTCTCGGCGACGCCGGGGAAATCCTGCCGATCGCGGCCACGGCGGCAGGGCGGGCGCTGCTCCAGGAAGCCGTTGACTCGGCCAAGGCCCGTCCTTCGGACCATCTGCCGACGCAGCCGCTTCGACGGGCCCTGTCAGAACTTGCCTGGCCGGACCTGCTGCTGGCCGCGGCCTGCGCCCATAAGAACGACGCGGCCAATCGGGCGCTGGTCGATTTAATTCAGAAGGAGGTGCGTCCCGCTCTCATCCGAAAATGGGGCCGCGACCGGGGAGAGGAACTTGCCGACGAACTACCGCAAAAACTTCATCTTTTCGACGATCGGGGTCTGAACCGGGGCCGCGTGCGGCTACTAGCCTATGGAGGCCGCTCGCGTCTGGCGACTTGGTTGCGCGCGGTGGCCCACCAGGGCGCCATCGACCGCTGGCGGCGCCGGCGACGTGAACAACCCGTCGACGAGTTGCCCGAGCCGACCGGCCGGGCAGGCGACGGAGAACCCGGCAGTCAGATTGCCGAAGACGAGGAGCTTGAGATGGTGCGCCGCGTGGGCCGGATGGCCTTTGAACAACTCATGGCGGAACTGCCGCGCGTTAGCGAGCAGCAATACCGCTTCGCCTATTTTCGTTGCGTCGAGGGGCTCGACAACAATGCCATTGCGGAGCAGCTCGACGTGGGCAAATCCCGCGTGACGGAGCTCTCGCAGCAAGTGTTTCGCCGCTTGATCGCCATCATGCGCCGTCTGGCGCCGGAACTGGCCAACATTAGCGACGACGCCTCCCGAGATCGTCGCCGCAAGATGGAAGAAGCGCTGCAGGCATGGTTCGGACGGGACGCGTCGACCACGGGCGATGCCGCCCCTTCCACCTTAGATGCGCAGGCGCTGACCGCGCCGTCGCTGGGCAGGACGGGAGGTGCGTCATGACCACGCCGTCACAACCCGAAATGAATCCGTGGGCGGCTGCGCTGGGCGACGCATTTCAGACCGGCTGGCAGAACGTGGTGGCCAGCGATCCGCACGATCCTCTACTCGACCGCCTGGCAGCCTATGCCGATGGTCGACTGCCGGCCGGCGAGGAAGCTGTCGTCGCGCGCGAGATCGCCGAAAGTCCCGTGGCGTTTGAGCTACTTGCGGCACTGGTCGGCGACGCGGAACGCAAACGCCCGTTGCCGTCATCTGAAGCGTCCGTCGCGGTCCCGTTCGTTACGCGCGGCGCTCCAGAACAAAAGCGGGAGCGTCGCGGGTCCTCGCTCGCCGTTTGGGCCGCGGCGGCAAGCTTGCTCGTGGCGGGATGGGGCCTGGTGCGCGTTCGCTCTCTGGATGGGGAGGTCGCCGCCTTGAGCCGACGAGCGCACGAGGCCACATCCGCGCTGGTCGAGTCGCAGACGCAGCGGCTGGCTTCGCTTGATGAGGAAGCCATGCCGTACCTGGCCGGCTCCAGCAGTGCGGAACTCGCCGAGGATGCGATGACCGCGCTTCGCAAAACGCTGCAAGGGCGATCCCGGGGCCCGGGACCGAGCGACGAGCAAGCCGCCGCAATCGCGGCGGCCCAAGCCCGCCTTGCTTCGGCAGCGGCCTTGTTCGATCTCGCGACGATCGAAGGGCAGCTCGCGCACGCCGCCGCGCTGGTCGCCGCCGGACAGTTGGATCAGGCCGAGGCGGCGCTGACGCAAATCGAAGCAACCGCGGCCGAGCATCCAGCGACGCTGGGCCCGTGGGAAAACGCGAGCGCGACGCTGGCGGCGCGCCGTGCCGCGGAGACGCCCGTCGCGCAGGCGGCGGCGCTTTGGCAACGGTCCGAACAGTTGTACCGCAGCGCCGCTGGGCACGGACACCACTCGGCCTGGCTGAATCTCGCGCTCATGCTCGCTGAACAGGGCAACAAACACAGCGAATCGCTTGCTGCCGTTCAGAAGTATCTCGACTCGATTCCCGACGCCGCCACACGCGAACGGCTCGAAGCCTCGCTCCAGCAGTAGAACCGAACCGCCATGAACGGTCAGCCGGCTTCGCGGCTAAGAGGCGCCCGCCAACGCGGTGGACGAGGCGGCGTCGCGATGTTGGCCGGCCTCTGGCTGGGGCGTCGCACGACTGGCGATCGCACGGGCGATCAGCACCGCTTGAGCCAGGCTTGTGACGATCTCCCCGTCGCCCTTGGCGGCCAGCAGCCCGGGGGCCGGTTGTTCTGCCGATCCGTCCCAGTATCCCACCACGATGGGCAGCGATGGATAGCGTTTGCGCAGTTGCCGACAAAGCAAACGGCTGTCGCGCCGAGGCAAGGGGGGCAGCACGGACACGACGACCAGGTCCGCGGCCTGCCGCTCGACGGACTCCACGATTTCGCTGGTCAACGATCCAACCGGCGTGAACACCGGTTCCATGCGCGCCGCCTCGAGCAGTTGGCCGAGCATGAGCGCGGCGGTTTCATCCCCCGTGTCGCAAAGCGGCACGCAGAGGACGCGGGTGCGGGGCGGCGCGTCGATCTCCTCCGCGACCGATTCGACGTCCGCATCTGCGGCAGGCGCCTCGTCCGCGTGAGAATCGCCCCGCGTCGCGATCTCGTCGATCAGTTCCCGGGCAACCTCCTGGACGCCTTGCTCCTGTTCGTCCGTCAAGACGCCGCCGTGGCGATCCCCCTCGGCGAGCTGCAGCGCCGGCAAGAGCACGCGATCGTAGAAGTCGGTGGGCGTCGCTTCGTCGTCGTCCAGGTACTCGTTAGCCAGTTCTCGCACCTCCAAATCGTCCAGCGCCAGCATGCGCTGATAAATTCGCTCTTCGCGCATGAGCGTCGGCTGGTCGCCGAGCATCACCGTGATGAATCGCAGCGATGGCACGTAACGCGCTGCCACGACCAGGCAGACGGTCAACGGCATCGCCAGGACAAGTCCCACCGCGCCCCACAACCAGGTCCAGAAAATCGCCGCCAGGATCACGCCCATGCCTGAGACGCCGATGCTGTTGCCGTACAGCAGCGGCTCGGCCACGTTGTTGACGACCAACTCCAGGACGATGAACAGGCCAACAACGACGAACGTTTGCGTCCAGCCGTCGGTTACCGCCAGCGACACGGCGACGGGCAGCACCGCGGAAATCCAGGGGCCGATATAGGGCAGGAACCGCAGCGAAAAGCTCAGCACACCGAACATCACGGCGTTGGGCAGGCCGATGAGCGCCAGCGCGACGCCCACACAGAGCCCGTAGCTGGCATTGATGACAAATTGCATCCGCAGGTAACGACTCACCCGGTCGACGATGTCGGTGAGGGCTTCGGTCGTGGCATGGAGATTCGACGTGCCGAACAGCCGCAGGACGCGATTGCGCTGGTCTTCGCGTTCCAGCAGCATGAACAGGACCATCACGACGACCATTCCCGCGGCGGTGAGCGGCGCCACCAGCGGTCCGAGCCAGCTTTGCACCTGGGCCAACGGCGAGGGGGGGAGCGAAACCACCTTCACTTCCACGGCCTCGCCTTTGTTCTCGCGGAGTTGGCGATCGGCGCCAATGAGCCGAGCAAAATAAGCGGCGGCGTCGGCCTGCATGGTGGGCTCTCCGCCCGAAGTTGATGCGCCGTCCGTCGCCTCGGCTGCGCCGCCCTGCCCGTCCGCGAGTTGCGCCGCCCGATCAGAGGCGTTGTCCGGACTTTTGTCCGCATCCTGCCCCTCGGTTAAAGCCTTCTCCACATCCTCAATCGTCTGCGTAACCCCTTTGAGCGTGTTCGAGCCCTGTGTGACCGTGTGCACCTTGGCGATAATATTGGCGCGATAGTTATCGAGATTCGAGCTCAAATCGACCAATTGGCTCGTGACGATCCAGCCCAACAGTCCCAGCACGGCGAATGCGATGCCCACGACCGCGATCACCGAAGGAATGCGGCCAATGCGGAGCCGCTCCAACCGGTCGGCCAGGGGTGCGAGCAAAAACCCAAACAAAGTGGCCAGCGCGAGCGGCAGCAGGATCTCGCGGGCGAAATGCAGGGCCGCGATCGCCGTGACTATGGCCGCCAGCGTGAACAGAGCCGACGACGGACTGGGTTTGGCCGTCATGATGAAGGCCTTTGATCAAGGGGCCAGCCGACGGCGATTTCATTGACGACGCGACCCACGCCGACAACGCGCTGCACGCATTCCTGCGCCAGTTGCTTGAGGTGGTATGTCGGCAGACGGCCCTGCAGCGTGACATGGTCGCCATGCACATCGCAGCAGATATAGCTCAAAGCGGCGTACCCCGACTGGCCTAATGAGGCCTGCGCCGCCTCGCTCAGGTCCGCTGCGGGGCGGCCGTTGGGATGGCTTGCCTGCCCGAGCGAACGGCGTGGATGAATCTGCGACTGGAGGGAGGACTGCATCATGCGCGTTTCGTCAATTTCCATGCGCAACTGTCAATGTGCCCGTACGGCGCGCAGGCGCACCGCCGACGCTGTAGCAGATGATTAACGCCCCCGCATAAGGCGTGCCAGTGACTAAGGGAGAGTCGTCGCGGTGAAAGCGACCATCGAGCGTGGATGACGCACCGGGGCGCGGTCCTTGGCGCCAAGCGATTTTGCATCGAGGCGGTCGTGCGGCGACCACCATGGCTGCGCTTGCGGCAACGGAAGGACGTTCAAGCTCGAAGACGCGTCAGACCGCTCCGCGGCGGCGCGCATTACGCTTGATCATTGTCGTCGAACCTGTGGCATGCAAGTTGCGGCTGGGGTTGCCTGGCGACAATTCAACCCGATGATCAACCGGTGATTGCATCGGTCATTTTTAAGGAGAGAGGACCACGAACCATGGCGCTCAATCAACAAACGCTCGAAGGCAATTGGAACGAGATTAAAGGCAAACTCCAGGAAAAATGGGGGCAATTGACCCAGGACGACCTGCAGAACGCCCGCGGTAACGTGGATCAACTCGTCGGCGTCATCCAGCGAAAGACGGGCGAAGCGCGAGACCGCGTCGAGAAGTTTCTTTCCGAGGCCGTCAGCAGCGGTTCCAGCACCGTGAGCAAAATGGCTGAGAGCGTGCGCGACTACGCACATCAAGCCGCCGATTCGATGGACGACGTGCGTTCCCGCACCGGCGACTATATGCGCGGGGGATACGCTCAGACGGAACGCATGATCCAGCAACGGCCAATGGAGTCGATGGCCGCCGGATTCGGAGCAGGACTGATCGCGGGCGTCGTCATTGGTCTCATGCTGCGGCGATAGAACGCTGTCCGGGCTCACCACGCCGCCATAAAATGTCAGGAGAATCGAACATGTTACAGCTAGCCTTACTACTCTTAGTCCTGTCCCTCGTGTTCGGCATCTTCGGCTTCGGCGGAATCGCCGTCGAATTTGCGGGGATCGCACAGATTCTTTTTGTTGTGTTCATCGTGTTATTTTTGATCAGCGCGGTGGTGAGCGCGCTTCGCGGCCGGCCGCCTGTTTAAGCAGCTTCAGTAGCTTAAGCAGCGGGGGTTGCGTTGCCTGAGAAACCACCAGTCCGATCGATCGGGAGTCCATCCGCGGGCGTGATGATGAGCGATGAGGCAGACAGAATTCGTCGGCAAATGCAGGACGTGCGACAGGATATGGGGCACGAGGTGCATGCGGTCGTCGAGCGGGCCAAGGAACTCTCGGACTGGCGCTACTACGTGCGTCAACATCCGTGGATTTGCATCGGTTCGGCCGTCGCCTTGGGATTCTTGGCAATGCCGAATCGAAGCGCGCGACCGGGCAGTCCCGACGTCCAACGTCTGGTCAGCCAGTTAAAAAAGCACGGCCTGACCGTCGCGGCGAGTCATGCGGCGCCGGGCGGGCTCGTGGGGCGGGCGATCGCGATTGCGGGGCCGATCGTGCTCAGAAACGCAGCGTCGATCCTCACCAGAAGGCTTAGCGCCGCGGGCGAGCAAACCCGCGGCGCATCGTCCGCGAGTGAGGCGCCGTGACGGACATGATCAATCGACTACCGAAGCAGTTTCAGGTGTCGTCGTCCAACGGAGTCCGCGTCGCGCAATCCTATGAAGACCAGAGCTATGAAGACCAGAGCCCGCGAAACGTTGTGGAACAGGCGGCTCGGTGCATCGGCCGCTATCCTGTCGTAGCACTCGGGGCTGCTTTTGTGGTTGGCTTGGTTCTGGGGCGGGTCGTCAAGCGGTGAATGATGAACGAATTCAGAGCCAATCCGAACGGCCGACCGGGCCACCACGACATGAGGGGAGGCGTCACTCATCTGGCGCGTGATATCCTCACGCTTGTTGAGTTGCAAGCAAGCCTCCTCCGCGTCGAATCGCGCGAGTGGCTCAGTCGATGCGCCATCCCGGCGATCGTTCTGAGCGTCGTGGCCGCGATTGCCCTGCTTGCCAGTTTGCCCGTGCTGCTCCTGGCCGCCGCGTATGGTTTGGCGGCCGCAGGAATGACGTTGCCATGGGCCCTCTTTGCAGCCGGCGGAGGGGGCGCGGCGCTGGCAGCCATTTGCGCGTTGCTCGCCTGGTGGCGCCTGAGTCGAAGCCGCGGGGCATTGACCCGTTTTCGGCTCGAACTCAACCGGAACCTGGACTGGATCAAACAGATTCTCAGCCGCCCGACCGACGTGGCGGATCCGCGCATCGCCGATTCCGAGCCGGCCCCGCTGCGGCCACGATAAGGCCCCAGCTCGCGTTTCGCGGCCAGGCTCGGCATCATTGAGCTACCAACAGTCACTCGAATGAGGAATGCTTCGATGCCCGAAACCCATCCCGCTGAGATTCGCCGCGAAGGAGATCCCGCCTTCGGCCCCCAGGCATATAGCTATCCGAACATGTCGGCGGGAGAAGCCGCTGTTCAATGCTTCAAGGATTATGCCCGCGAGCGGCCGGAAATCGTGACCATGTGGGCGTTCGGACTGGGGTTCGTCCTCGGTTGGAAGCTTCGGATTTGGTAATGCCGACGAAGCCGATTCGTCATGTCGCAGTTCGTTGATAGAGCTGCTCGAATCGTCGCGGGGCGTGCGGCGGCGGCGCACTAGTCGCCATCGTCGACGACCTGCTCGATCTGGATTCCCAGGTCGCGCATCTTATTACGCAAGCTTCCGCGCGTGATGCCCAGTCGCCGTGCGGCCTGGGACTGATTGCCGTGGGTTTCGCGGAGCACGCGCGCCACCAGGTAACGCTCCATCATCTGCAGCGTCTCCTGGTAGAGATTTTCTGACCCGCTTGCCGTTAAACTATCGACGAACATGCGCAAATCGATGGCCCCGTCGCCAGACGCCGCCGTCGCGCTGCCGTCAACGCCGCCATGACCGTTCGGCGCCGCGGGCAGGTTTTCGACAATTTCCTTCGGCAAGGCTTCGGGAACGATGGTGGGTCCGGTCGCCATCAGCATCGCACGGCGGATGGCGGACTGCAGCTCGCGGATATTGCCGGGCCAGCTATAGTTCTTGAGCAGCTTCAGCGCTTGCGGCGAGATGCTGGTGACGTTCTTGCTGAGCTGCGTATTGAAACGCTTCAGAAAATGATCAATGAGCATTTCCAAGTCGTTCGACCGCTCGCGCAGCGGCGGCAGCTTGATCTCAAAGCCGTTGAGTCGATGGTAGAGATCGAGACGAAACTCGTTGTCGGCGATCATCTGCTCGAGATTGCGATTGGTCGCCGAAATGATCCGCACGTCGACGGTGATCGTTTCGTGCCCGCCGACGCGCTCGAAGCTTTGCTCTTGTAACAGGCGGAGCACCTTGCTCTGCGTCACCGGCGACATATCGCCGACTTCGTCGAGGAAGATCGTACCGTTGTGGCATTGCTCGAACCGCCCAATGCGGCGGCGGTCGGCGCCCGTGAACGCGCCTTTCTCATGACCGAAGAGCTCGCTTTCTAGCAGCGTGTCGGTCAAGGCCGCGCAGTTGACGGCCATAAAGCACTCGCCGACGCGATGGCTGTGGTGGTAGATGGCCCGCGCGATCAGTTCCTTGCCGGTGCCGCTCTCCCCGCTGATCAGCACGGTGACGTCCTGCGCCGCGACGCGACCAATTTGCTTATAGACTTCCAGCATCTTGGGGCTGCGGCCCACGAGCAGGTCGCCGTCTTCGGACGACTCCGACGCCTCGAGATGCACGGGGGACTTCATCAACCGGCGCGTTTCCAGCGCCCGCTCGATGAGCGACTCCACTTGCCCGACGTCCAACGGCTTGAGCAGGTAGTCGTAGGCGCCCAGCTTCATCGCCTCGATGGCCGTGTCGCTGTCATTCGTCGCGGTGATGAAGATCACGGGCAACCGCAGGTCGAACTCGCGTACTTCCTTGGCCAACGCAATGCTTGGGCCTTCAGGCAGCAAAATGTCGAGGACCAGTACGTCGGGCTCCACTTCGCGGAGCAGCTTCATTCCCTCCGTGGCATTGTCGGCGGTGTGGAGCGTTAGCTCCGCGCCTTTGAAGACACGGTTGAAGAGCGCAAGGACGGCGCGATCATCGTCGATGACCAATAGACTTGGCATCGGCTGGTCCTGTTCTGCGGTGAAAAGGTTTGGGGCGCACCACGCCCAGGGGCGGGCCGGTCGGTTGAAGATGAATCTGTGCGTCCCCGACCGAGGAACCGCCATTTTACTGCGCCGGAACGCCGGGTCGAGGGCCGGTCCGGCGTTGGTCCGACGAGCACGCTAGTGCTCGTCGGATCCGAGTTCGACAATCGCCGTTACGGGAAAATGGTCCGACGGGAAACGATCCCCCTCGTGCGTGCGCACGATGTCGGCCTCCTGCACCTGCCAGTGGGATGTCGCGAAGACGGCGTCGATCTTGGGTCCTTCAGTACGCCCTTGAAACCCATTAAAGGTCCCTGCTTCCGGTTCCTCGGGATGAATCACGCGAAAGGCGTCGCGAAGCAGCTCTCCATCCCGCGTCAGGTAGGCAATCGCCGGGTTGTCCTCGCCCGAGTTGTAGTCTCCTGTCACGAGCACGGGCTCGCCTGCCATGATCAGCTCGGCAACAAGGGCGGCCATCGCCTTGCCGCTTTGCTCGCGAGCCGGCTGCGACTGATGATCCCAGTGCGTATTGATGAACGTGAATCGACGCGAACTCGACCGATCGAGGAGCCGCGCCCAGGTGTAGATGCGCGGCAGTTGATTGCCCCAGCTGCGCGACCCCGGCGCCTTTGGCGTCTCGGAGAGCCACAGCGTATCCGCCGCGGCGAGGTCGAATCGCCCTTGCCGAAAGAAGATCGCCGAATACTCTCCGCTGCCGTCGGCCTCGCGCCCTACGCCTACGCACGCGTGGTCCGGCAGCGTCTCGGCAAGCGCGGCGAGCTGGTCGGGCAGAGCCTCCTGCAACCCGAGCACGTCGGGATCGAACTCTTTCACCACGTCCAACAGCAGCTCGCGGCGCAGCTCCCAGCGATTCGGGCCATCGTTGGCCGTGCCGTAGCGGACGTTAAATGACATGACTCGCACCGGCTCGGCGAAGGCGAGCGATGCGAAAAGCGCCAATCCCATCCACGCCGCCACGCAGCCAAAAATGATCCAAGAGCGTCGAACCATGATTTCTCCTCCTCGGCAGGCAAATAGCGACATCGCCGCCTCGCTAGTACAATGAAAAGACTCCCGCAGCGCGCCGCGAGCCGCCCATGCGCATTCGCACCATCCCTCAAGTCTATCGCAACGTCAACCGTTGGCGCGAAATCCTGGCCGTTCTCACCAAGTACGGCCTCGCCGGCTGGCTCAGCCGCTTGCGGCTGAGCGCCCCCCTGCGCGGCTTCTTCAGAACGACGTCGCCCCAGCCTGCCAACGCCACCCGCGAAACGCGCATCCGCCTGGCGCTTCAGGAACTCGGACCCACGTTCATCAAGCTCGGCCAGGTGATGAGCACGCGGCCCGACCTCGTGGGCGCGGAACTAGCCGAAGAGCTTGAACGTCTGCAGACGG
>CAYSFP010000022.1:0-46483 GCA_964430075.1 uncultured Planctomycetaceae bacterium
CGATTCCTCGGGCGTTAGCCGGTTGTTGCGGGTAATGCGCTTCATGGTCGTTGCCTCCTCGGAACGTCGTAGGCCGTCACCGGGTAAATCGTGTCGGCGTCGATTTCTTCGTACACCACCATCAGATGCCTGCCCGTGCTGGTGTCTCCGAAGACCACGGGACGGCCGGAGGACCGGCTGATGTCCGCGTCCGTTCGGTTCTGGAACACTTCTTCAACTTCCTCTTTCGCGACGCCGTGTTGAGCACAGTGCTGCACGTTACCGTCAGGGTCGTCATCGAGGTCCCAGATGATCGAGGGGAATGGCATGGACCGGCTCTCCCGCATCGTGGCATTATACCACCGCGCGAAGGTTTTTCCCTCAGTCGGGCCGGTTGAATCGGTTGCTCGACCGCGAGCCATGGCCCGATACGTCACACAACGCGTGGCGGCGCGACGTGGTTGACATGCTGGGCGATGGAATGCGAAGGGCGTTGGGGCGGTGGATCGTCGATACCAAGGCCACCCCTCGCTGCGCGGCGTCTCCTGCGGAGACACCGCTGCGCTTCGGGCTATTCTCCCCGGCCCACCATGTAGCGTGCCACGTTCATCTCGTCCCTCGGACCGAGCCCCGCCACTTCCGGTGGCCGCAATCCTCTTTCCGCTCGGCTGGCCGCCTCGGTGAGCGGCGACGCCAGCGGGGAGATCGCCCGCGTGACGATCGCGGGCGAGGAAGTCCTGATCGCCAAGAAGGGCGACCACGCGCTGCTGATGAACGTCGAGCACCGCCCCACGATGGAAGCCCTCCTCGCGGCGGCGCCCGATCCCTTGCCGACGATCGAATCGCTCGCGTCGTGGCTCGCGGTCACTGACTTCGCGGTGGTCATGCTGCCGTCGGGGCTCGACGCGCTGACCGCGCTCGGCCAACAGGGCCTCACGACGCAGCGTGAGGAAATGGAGCAGCAATTGGCGGATCCCGAGTTCGCCGAGATGCTCGCCAGGATGAAGACCGGCCTCGACGTGTACGACGCGATCCTGGGCTTCTGCCGCGCGGAGATCGACGCCGGCGCCATCGGCGTCGCGATCGACGACGCGCTCAACATTCGCATCAGCGACCGCATTGTGCTGGCCGATGAGGGCCAACTGGCCGCGCTGGGCGAGGTCGAAAAGTCCGCCGCCTCGCCGCTGGCCGGCGTCGCCGACGAGCCGTTCGTCTTCGCCGGCGGCGGGCCCATGCCGCGCGAGTGGGGCGAGGTGATGGCCAAGGCCAGCCGCAACTTCATTGCGAAGTATCCTCAGATCTACGGCTTCGAAGAGCTCAACGAAGAGCAATGGGCCGACTTGGAAGCGTCGTGGCTGGCGACGACCGTGGGCCTGCGCTCGTTTTCCACCGTGATGCTGGCCGGCGCCAAGGGCGATCCGCTCTACAGCAACGTGGTCGGCGTGATCAAAGTCGACGACGCCGAGGAGTACCTGGCGGCGACGAGGAAATCCATGAGTCTCTGGAACGAGCTGACCGCGGCGTCGACCAGCGACATCAAGATGGTCTACGAAATCGAGGACGCCGAAGTTGGCGGGCTGTCGGGGTTGCTGGTTCTGACCGACGTGGCTGCCGCGGCGGGCGACGACGACGTGCCGATGGTCAAACCGATGTTTGAAGCCATGTTCGGCGAGGACGCCAAAATGCGCGTCTATCTGCTCAAGGCAGACGAGAACACCCTGATCATGGGCATCGGCCCCGAGGCGGGCGTCGCCGTGCTGGTCGAGCGCGTGATCGGCGGCGAGACGGGACTCGCCGAGTCGGGCGTCCTCCAAACGACGGCCGACCTGCTCGACCCCGCGGCGCCGTGGACCGGGTATGTGAGCCCTCAGGGATGCGTGATCTGGTTCGAGCGCGCGGTCGCGGCGTTCACGGGAACCTTGGGCGGCCCGGCGATCACCTTTCCCGCCTATCCGGCAGGACCGCCGTTGGGATTCGCCATGGGACTGGCCGACGGGCAGCTCCGCGGCGAAATGGTCGTGCCGGTCCAGGCGCTGAAAGATCTGGCCGAGTACATCAAGACGACCCGGGGGCTGTAACGCGGCGGCGCCGGTCGTTTCAACCCGCGATCGGCGCGCCGCCGATCCACCCCCGGCGCACGCGACCGCCGGCGACGATGGCGGCTGCCGGGTCGGTCCGCGCGTCGCAATCAATCGCGACCAGGTCGGCCCGCTTTCCCGGCGTCAGGCTGCCCGAGTCGGCGCTTAAGCCGAGGGCCTCGGCTCCCGCCAGCGTCGCCATCTTCAGCCACGCTTCCGGAGCGACGCGTCCAAAGACGCGCGCGGCCAGTCGCAAGTCCGCGAGCAGGTCGAGGTCGGGGTTCGACGCCCGGCTATCGGTTCCCAAGGCCACGCGCACCCCCGCCGCCAGCATCGCCTCCAGCGGGTAGGCGGCGTGGGCGAAATACGCGTGCGTCCGCGGGCAGTACGCCACGCTCATCGTCGCCCGCTGCTGCGCCACGAATTCGATTTCATCCGCGGCGAGATAATTTCCGTGAATCACCAGGGCCCGCGGCGCGGCGGCCAGCCGCCCCAGGTAATCCATGGGGCGCCAGCCGCGCGGAATCGCCGTTGCGTCCCACATGCTCCGCTCGTCGAGCAACTCTTGAAACGCGCCGTCGCCCGTGACCAGCAACTGCAATTCCTCCGGCGATTCCGCCAGATGCATCGCCACCGGCGCCGCCCGCGCGACGGCGAGCGCCACGATCCGCTCCAACAGTCGCGGATGAACCGTGTACGGCGCGTGCGGGCTCAATCCCGCCGGCGGCGCCGCGGCGTCGAAGCGCCGCGCGAGGTCGGCAAACGCGGAGTCGACGCGCGCCGCCGAAAATCCAAGGGACTCCTGAAACGCGACCAGGCGCGGCCCGCGGCCGCGCGCGCCGTACGCTTCCGCAGGAGCGACGCTGATCTCGCCAATCGTAGCGACGCCCGCAGCGATACTCTCGGCCGCGCCCGCGGCGATGGCCGCCGCGGCATCGTGATCGCCGCGCTTGCGCTCCGAGATCACCAGCCGAATCCACGCGGGCAGACTCATCCCGGGCGTGCCGAGCGGTCGCGCCAGGTCGCTGAACTCGAGATGCGTGTGGGCGTTGACCAGCCCCGGCAGCAGGGCCGCATCGCCGAGATCCTCGACGGGCCCGCCGGACGGTTTGCTTGGCGAGACGCGCGCAATGCGATCGCCCACGACGGTGACAAAGCCGCCGTCAATCGGCGGGCCCTCGATCGGCAGCACCCAGCGTGCCCGTAGCGTCCGCGGCGCCGTCATGGAGTGGAATCCTGCGGGACGAACTACGCCCCCACCAGCGGGCTGTCCTGCCGGCGCCGCGCCTCTTCGAGCTGCTCTTCCGGCGTGCGACGGTACGACAACCCATGAAGTCGCCACAGAATCGCCGCCGCCACGAGCGCGCAGCCGGCGACCGTGCCCCAATGGTAGGCCAGCGGCTCATCGCCGCCCAACCAGCGACCGAGCACCGAGTCGCGCGCGCCGCCCGCCGCGGCCCAGCAGTGCACCAGCACCTGCAGCGAGTTGTGCCCTGCGTGGAAGACGATGCACGGCAACAAACTACCGGTCTGTACAGCCAGGTAGCCGATCACCAAACCCACCGCCGCGGCGGCGATCTTCTGCTGCAGGAACAGATGCACGCCGCCGAACGCGACGGCCGACAGCGCGATCGCCCACCATTTGTGCCCCAGCCGGCGGAAGCCGCTCAGGATGAACCCCCGGAAGGCCAACTCCTCGCACACTGCGGGCAACAGGGCCATCAGTGCCACCGTCATCCACCAGTGCGGCGCCTCCGCGAGCGCCGACTCGATGCCCGAGGCGCTGGCTTCGGTCTCCGGCGTCAGCGGATACACGCGCTGGATGGCCTCGGCCAGTCGCATGGAAATCGGGTGCATCACCACGGCCAGCCCCAAGGCCGCCGCCAGGCTCGACCAATGCGGCAGGCGCTCCAAGAGCAGCGTGCGGCGCGGATTGCGCGTGAGCATGATCGTCATGATCGCCGCGGGCGCGAAGATGCACGCCAACTGGCTGATGACCAGATGCTTGGCGAGAAAATCGAAGGACAACTCCGCGGGGCTCGCGCCCGCGAAGGCGACGGTCACGAAGAACTGCACGATGAAGATCGCCGCGACGCACAGCATGCCCTGGGCGAAACTGGGCGTCTCGCTGCGATCGCGCACCACGTGGACGAGCCACCGCCCCAGTTCCAGCCGCTCGCTTTCGCGGAACAGCACGCTTTCGCGATTGAACTGCTCCTCCGCCCAGCGGATGGCGAGCAAGCAGCACACGAGCGTCACGGCCGCCACGGGCGCCACAAACGGCGCCGCGGCCCAATATTGCCCCTCGATCACGTTCCGCAACAGCAGTACCATCCCGGTAAGCGGTATCAGGCTGTTACCCAGGTTCAGCTCCACGCCGGGCGACATCGGCAGCATCATCAGCGGCATGCTCACCAGCATGAGCGGCATCAAGTAGTACTGCCCCTCCTTGGTGCTGCGGGCGAACGCCGCGCACGCCAGGCACAGGGCGCTGAACAGGGCTGAAATCGGCACCAGCGCCACGGCCAGCCACGCCAGCGCCGACAGCGGCGGCATCGCCAGTCGCACGGACTCTCCCAAGGCGCCCGAATGGCCCAACTGGTCCATAACGAACTTGCCGGTCACGCCGAGGCTGGACAGATTCAGCAGCGCCGTCATCGTGCTGAACGTCATGATCGTCAGCAGCTTGCCCCACACGATCTCCCGCCGCAGGGCCGGGCTGGTCAGCAGCGTCTCAAGAGTCCCGCGCTCCTTTTCGCCCGCGCACAGGTCGACTGCGGGGTAGAACGCGCCGGTGAGCGCCCAGATGAACACGATGAACGGCAGCACCTTCGACCACATCGCCGCGGTCCGCTGCCGCTCCTGGGCCATGTCGCGCGGCTGCGGCTCGAACGGCCGCGTCGCCTCGATGGGCACGTCGCTCTCGGCGAGATTGCGCTCGGTCACCAGATCGCGCCACCGCCGCAGAATTTGATACACGCGCAAGTGCGCCACTTGCGATTTGTCGTCCGCCGACTTGTAGAGAATCTCCGGTTCGACGACGGCGCCGTCGCCGCTGACGTTCCGCTCGACCGTCGCCGCACGGATGTCCTGCAAGTGCTCGTCGAACCCTGGCGGAAAAATGAGCGCCGCTTCGATGCGCCCCTCTTCGAGCAGGGTCAGCGCCGCGGCGTCCCGCGACGCGGCGTCATCGCCGAAGTCGACGTTCGGGAAATCTGCGGGCGCGACGAGCTCGATCTTCTCGGCCAGCGTGGGATCGTCGAACAAGTCGCCGGCGAACTGATCGCCCTTGTCATTGAGCAGCGGCGGCAGCCAGTCGACTTGCTCGAGCTGGTCGACGCCCAGCAGCAGCACCTTGGCGTGATGCTCCTTGAGAAACTGGGCGAGCTGCAAAAAGCTCATGCCCAACAGCGGATACAACAAGAGCGGCAGCACGGCAATCAGAAACAACGTCCGCCGATCGCGCAACTGGTCGCGCATCTCGCGGAAGAAGATCAGTTTGACGTTTTTCCACTGCATTTCAGATTAACCGCCAAGGACGCCAAGAGCGCCAAGGTCGGAGGGGATGAGGCACGAAGGCACGAAGGAGAGATAGAACCGCTGATGAACGCGGATGAACGCTGATAAGAAAGTCTTCTTGAATCTGCGTTTATTTGCGTTCATCTGCGGTTAATCATGCTTGCTTTTTGTCTTCGTGTCTTTATGCCTTTGTGGTTTGTCTCTTTCCGACCTTGGCGTCCTTGGCGGCTCACTCTCTTAGCCTGCCGCCAGAGCATGCTCCTGCCGGCGGATCAGGTCAAAAAATAGTTCTTCCAAATCAGGCTGTTCATACCGATCGTGCAGCTCCTCTAGCGTGCCCTCGGCAAGCATGCGGCCGTGGTGGACGATCGCGATGCGGTCGCACAGCCGCTCCGCCTCGCGCATGATGTGCGTCGAGAACACGATGCATTTACCCTGCTCGCGCAGCTCGGCGACCGCTTCGAGCAGCGCCCGGGCCACGAGCACGTCGAGGCCGCTGGTGGCTTCGTCGAAGATCAGCACCGGCGGATCGTGAACAATCGCCCGGGCGATCGACACCTTTTGCTTCATGCCGGTGGACATCTTGGCGCCGAGCAGGTCGCGAATCTCCTGCATCTGCAGCCGCTCGAAGAGCAGCTCCATCCGCTCGCGCAGCCGCTCGTCGTCCATGCCATAGAGGCGGCCGAAGTACTCGACCATCTCCCACGCGGTCATGCGATCGTAGACCGCGGTGTTGGCGGACATGAAGCCAATCGTGTGCCGCACCTGGGCCGGTTGGGTCACGACGTCGAATCCGTTGACGATCGCCGTGCCGCTGGTGGGCGCGAGCACGGTGCTCAGAATGCGCAGCGCGGTCGTCTTGCCGGCGCCATTGGGCCCCAGCAGCCCATAGATCTCGCCCCGGCCCGCGGTGAACGACAAGCCGTCGAGCGCCACAAACTGCCCGCGATGCAGGTCGGCGTAGGCCTTGGTGAGCTCGCGAGCTTCGATCATGGGAGAGGCTGTCGGCTATCGGCTGTCAGCGATCGGCCTGACGTTGGCCGCGGCGCGCGCCATGGTTCCCTCTGGCCGACAGCCGATTGCCGACAGCCGAGAGCCAAACCGCAGCGCCTCCTTGAAGAATACCCGCCTCGCTCCCCGATGTCGACGCAAGTGCCAGTCGCCGTTCAATTTACGATGGGAAGGGCGTGCAGATTGTGGCGGCTTTGCGGGACAGGCGGCGCGGCGTCCTGCCGCTCCGGCAGCAGCTCGTAAAACACATTTCGCTGCCGCGGAATGTAGCCCAGCTCCGAAATCGCGTCGCGAATCTCGTCCAGCGTCAAATGGTGCACCGTGCCCGCCTCGGCCACGACATTCTCCTCGATCATGAGGCTGCCCATGTCGTTGGCGCCGTAAAGCAAGGCAAGCTGGCCCACCTTGCGGCCTTGCGTCACCCAGCTCGACTGGATGTTGGCGATGTTGTCGAGGTACAGCCGGGCGACCGCATTGGTCTTAAGATATTCGAACGAACCCGCGGGCGGCGTATCGGCCATGTCGGTGTGATCGGGCTGGAACGTCCAGCAAATGAACGCGGTGAACCCGCCCGTCTCGTCCTGCAGTTGCCGCAGCCGCTCGAGGTGCTCGATGCGCTCCGCGAGCGTCTCGACGTGCCCGAACATCATCGTGGCCGTGCTGCGGCCGCCGAGCTCGTGCCACACGCGGTTCACGTTGAGCCAGTCGTCGGTCATCACCTTGCCTCGGGTGATCGCCGAGCGCACGCGGTCGACCAGAATCTCCGCTCCGCCGCCCGGCAAGCTGCCGAGTCCCGCCGCCTTGAGCCGCTCGAGAATCTCGCGCAGCGGCCGCTTCGACACCTTGGTGAAGTGGTAAATTTCCGGCGGGCTGAAGCCGTGCACGTTCACCTGCGGGAACCGCGACTTAATATCCCGCAGCAGCTCTTCGTACCACTCGATCTTGTAATCGGGATGCAGCCCGCCCTGCAGCAGGATCTGATCGCCGCCCACGGCCACCGTTTCGGCAATCTTCTGGTACAGCGTTTCGCGGTCCAGCACGTAGCCCTCCGGCGACTTGGGGCGCCGATAGAACGCGCAAAAATCGCACACGGCCGTGCAGACGTTCGTGTAGTTAATGTTCCGGTCGATGTTGTACGTGCGGTAGTTCTTCGGGTGCAGCCGCAGCGTCACCTCGTTGGCCGCGCGGCCGAGCGCAGCCAAATCGCGACTCTCCAGCAGGCGCAGCCCCTCTTCGGGTAGCAGCCGCTCGCCGGCGACGGCCTTTTCGAGCAACTCGTTAATTGGCGAACGTGCGATCATCGAACTCCCAAACGCAATCGGCGGCGATCAGTCCCAGTGCGGCGGCGCGTTCGAAATATCGCGCCAATCCGCGCCGTTCAGCCGACCCCAGGTCAAAGTGTAAGTGGTCGCGGAGGTAAGTCAGCACGAGTTCGAACGGCAGACGCAGGTGGGCGGCCTGCTCCGCTGCGATCCGCTCGACGTCCCGACGACCCTGGTCGCGCGCCGCGTTGAACGCTTCCTCCAGCGCCAGCGTCTGGACGCCCGGGCGCGCCGCCCAGACGGCGAAGACGAACGGGAGATTGGTCCAACGGCGCCAACGGTCGCCCAAGTCCCACGCTTCGGCGAAACCGACCTCGGGCGATCGTATCGCACGATCGCCGATCACAAGCACGGCATCGGCATCAGCGTCCGTCGGTTCGGCATCGACAGGCAGCACCGAGAGCCGCGGCCGCACGCCGTACATGTCGGCAAGCAACACCTGAGCAAGCGCGGCGCTCGTTCGCGAGCCCTCGTCGAGCGCGAGGGACCGCACCTCCGCCGGCGGGCGGCGAAACAGCACCTTCACGCTCAGCACGGGACCGCGGGACGCGATGCATGCCGTCGACACGATCGACCACTGGGGATGCCGCGCCAGTTCAATCACCGGCACGAGCCCCACATCGAGCCTCCCCGCCGCCAGCGCGTCCGCCAGTCGACTTGGGTGATCGAACACGAGCGACGCACTCGGCAATCGTTCGCCAAGGCCGTGGATCAGCGGCACGGTATTCAGGTACGACACCGCGCCAATGCGGATCGCCGCGTGGTTGGCATCGAACTCAGTTCCCGGCACGCTCAAGCGACTTACTCCTGCGACCGTTCGGCAGAGTCGGATTATAAGATTGGCCCCGACGCGCAGCCAGGGCGAGCCTGCACTTGGTCAACCGAGGCGCGGCGCCGCCAATTAACACGCCACGCGTCACACCTCGAGCTTACGGAACCGCTTGAGTCCGCCGCGCAGCGGCAGAACGGTCACGAACGTCGCCAAAACAGCCGATCCTGCCAGCCCCAACGCCATCCAGAACTTCAGGTACGACGCCTGCAAAAGCCTCGGGGGCAAGTCCGCCGTGCGGCCGGCGAGCAGATAGAAGTGGCAGGGCAGGGCGGTGAGAAGAACCACTGCCATGATGTAGAGCGCACTGAGCACGAGGTTCAAGGTTCCCCCAAACCCGGCGGCAATCTTCGAAGGCGACTGCTCCCGGAAGTTGGGCATGATCGCCCCAAAACCCACCGCCATACCGGCCAGCCCAACGCACAGCATCACGCAGATCACCTGGTGCACGCTCACGACCATCAGGTCCACGCCCAGCATCCAATCGCTGATGCCCACCAGCGCCGCGCACGGCAGCCACGATCCGAACGTTGCAAACACGAACTTGCTCCACAAGATCGTGTCGCGGTTCACCGGCAACTGGCTGAGAATCCAGAAGCGCCGGCCTTCCAGACTGATGAGTGGGTAGATGAACCGCGTGGTGAACGTCGAGAGAATCAAGCCCACGACGGCCAGGTTCAAGAAGCTGACGATGTTCACCCACGTTTGCACATCGAGGTTGAGATCCGTTTTGTGCTGCCGGAATCGATCGACGTTGGCGAAGTATAGAAGCAGCAGGCCGAAGAAAATGAGGAACTGCGACCACTGCACGGGATCGCGGCGAAACTGCCGGAGGTCCTTCAAGATCAGGAGCCGCATCGGCAACGCCAACGGCCGCAAAAGCGCGGCGGCGATGCGGTCAATCCACGCCATGGAAAGTTTCGGCGTTCTTGCCCGTCGCGATTGGAGGCTCCAGTAGCTGGAGCGAAACACCCGTTTGCCCAACCAGATGACAGCCAGGTGGAGCACCAGGGCGTTTGAAAGCAGCACGACCAGATACTTGCCCCCTTCGAGCCAGGGCAAGTCGCGGGGGTTGTTGTGCGAATGCCGCGCCGCGTCGATGAGCGCGTTGCTGAGCCAGGTGCTGGGCAGCCACTCGCTGCGGGTGAAGCGAAAGCGGTGAAACGTGTCCTTGAACCAACTGCTGCCGAGGAAATCGACCTCGGACAACTCGAGCGTCTTCCAGATTTGCAGGTAGGCCCCGGCGATAATCCCCAGTGCGGCCAGCCCCACCAGAATGCGGCGCCACCGCGGCAATCGATAGATCAACAACAGGCAAAAGATGGCCCCCAGCGCGCACGGAATGTACGCAAACGAAGCCATCAGCGGCAACAAATACGCAAAGTAATACCACGGCGCCTCGACGACGAGCCCATACGCGAACAGCATCGGGCTCGCCAGCAGGAAGAAGCCCCAGCTACTGAAGACCAACGCCTCCTGAAACCGGTGATAAACCAGTCGCTCGTCGCGCACCGGAAGCGTGAGCAGATAGGCCGTTTCTCGCGAAGGATAGAGTCCGCCGTACAGAATGATGCCGGACGAGAAAATGAGCATCACCTGCAGCGAGAGGAAGAACAGCGTAAAGACGAACCGCATCGTTTGCGCGTGATACGCCGCCCCCGGCGCCTCGACGTGCTGCACGACGAACTCAAAGCCCTTGAAGAACAGCGCAAACAGCCCGAGCCAGAAAAACAGGCTCAACCCGATGACCAGCGACGTGCGCAGTCGCGCCTGCGTGAAGAGGTACTTCAGATGCGAGCGAGCCATCTGCCCGCGGAGCCGCCAGAAGATTTGCCCTTCGCGCTCGTGCGAGGGCAGCGACGCGCTCAACCGCGTCAGCTCGGCAAAGTCGGAGGTCGGCGTCTCGCTCATAGTCAGCCGGGCGTCGCCTGTTCCGAACCGGCGTCCATGAGCGCCAAGTAAAGCGATTCCAGCGACTGCCCTGCGCCGGGGATGGTCGACCGCAGTTCATCGACGGGGCCGTCGAACATCACTCGGCCGTTGCGCATCACGCCGACCCGATCGGCAATTTCCTCGGCCACGGCCAGCGTATGCGTCGACATCAACACCACTTTCCCTTCGGAAGCGTACGAGCGGAGCAGGTCCTTGACCAGCCGAATGCTGTGGGGATCGAGCCCCACCATGGGCTCATCGACGACGAGGACTTCGGGTTGATGGATCATCGCGGCGGCGAACACGGCGCGCTGCCGCATGCCGTGCGAGTAGCTCTCGGTGAGCTGATCGAGGAAATCGCCAAGCTGGAACCGCTGCGTCTCCCGCTCCACCGCCGCCTTCGCCGCCAAGTCCGGCAGACCGTGCATGTCCGCGACGAACCGCAGGAACTCACGCCCGGAGAGCTTCTCGTACAGGAACGGTTGGTCGGGAACGTACCCGAGCAGGCGGCTCACCTCGCGCTGGTGGTCCACCACATTGAACGGCCCCACGTAAATCGAACCGCTGGTCGGCTTCAGCAGGCCGACCAGCATCTTGATCGTGGTCGTCTTTCCCGCGCCATTGTGTCCCAGCAGCGCGAACAGTTCGCCCCGATGGAGAGTGAGCTGCAAGCGGTCGACGGCCACGCGAGGGCCGTAGGTTCGGGTCACATTATCGAAGCGAAGCATGTGGCCGGGGCAGTGAACCTGCTCACCAAGAGCGGCGGGGCGCGGGAACGACAAGCGAAACGAAAGGCTGACGTCCGCTGGGCAACGCCCCGCAATTCCAAGGGGTCCGCTGCGACGCAGACGAGTTTACTCGCTCGGCGGCTGGGTGTCTGCAACGCCCGTTTCGCCAGGCGCCGCCGATTCCTGCGGCCGCCGCCAATCTCCCCGTTCGCCGCGGCGCCGGTCGCCCCGACGTCGCATCCCGCGGCGGCGCGGATCGAGCAATTCGCGGCCCACCTCGACGGCTTCTTCGTCCGACAGCCGCTCAAATCGCAATCGCGAATTGCCCAGAATGACGTCCTGCCGCAGCACCAGGCCATCGTCTGCGCGGACCCATGCCACGGCGTGCAGCCGTGCAGCCTCGGGAATTCCAGATTCGGGGCTGCCGCGAAACTCGACTCGCATCACGCGCTCAATGCCCCCGCCATACTCGATCGATTCGATGCCGGTCACTTCGACGTCGACGGTCTCGACCGGGTCGCTCGGCGCCCGGAACGGGCTGTAGACTTCCTCGTGCCACCGCCGGCCCACGTACATGTAGGGCAGTTTCGCATCGGGGAACAACGACTCGCTAAGCGCCGCCTGGTTGGGAACGGGCACGTGCGAGGTGTACTCCATCTCATTGAAGGTCACCGTCAGGTCGAGAAAGGCTCCGTTGACCCGGCCGCTCAACCGCAGCAGGCTTTGGATGTCGTTGATCGCGACGCGGCTCGTAAATGCCGAGAAATTATCGAGCGAATCGAACTCCAGCCGCGTAAACGCATCGAGCTTCATCTCCCCGATGTCGCCGACGACGCGACGCATGAGCGGAGGAACGAGATCGAGCAGCGGCACCCGGTTGAGCACGACGCGGTTTTCCAGATTCGTCGTGTGCGACGGACCCGGCGTGCGAACGCTTGCGGCGTAGCCCACTTCCTTGCCCGACCACGAAACGCGCCACGCGACGGGAACGTTGGGCTCGAAGCCCGCGGCGATCGGCGGCTCCCCTTCGCCCAGCGACGGCAACACTTTGCCCACCACCAGCCAGGACATGCTGCCCAGCCACAAAGCCAATGCGGCGACCACAAATATTCGGTTGGCCATGAGTGGACTCGCGACCCCGATTCAGTTTGGTCAGCGACCTGCGGGGCACAACGCCACCGCCGCGAACTGACATCCCGATGGGACGTCCCGCTGTTGACCGTTTCTTCCGACGCTCCATCCCCAACGCTGCATCGTTAATCTTAGCGTAGAACTGTTCAAGCGACGAGTTTTGTGGTTCGTGTTTGACCAGATTTCGCGATTTCAACGACCCTCTGTCGGCGGAGCCCTTCCTGAGGATGCCGTGCGCGCGGACGTTGGCGAGAGCGCGAAGTCGTCGTAGGGAACGAGGGCACTTGGACTTGAAGCACCGGCAGCATGCGGATTCCGCTTTGTGCCGGTTTGAGCAGGCGTACCCGAGGCGCCGAATTTGCAGCCAAACTGGATTCAAGGATCAGGCATCGCCCGCCACGGTGAGTACCCCGCGGGCGACCCGTCAGTCGCGTCCCCCGTACCGTTGCTGTGACGCAGCGCGACTCCTGAATACGCAGGATTTTCAGCGAGCCGCGTACACTCAGTGCGAGCCAATCGGCCCTGACTCTTGTCGTCCCTAGATGAGGCCTGACGCCGCAGTTGTTCGGTCCCCCCGTTGATGTTCACGGTCCGGCGCAACTCGTTTTATTATTGGCGGTTAAATCCCCTTAACCCCCCAGATTGACGCATCGCGCGCCTCACTGGTTTTTGCAAGATTCAGCCGAAAAAGGTTGAAAACCGCCTAAGCCTGCTGTATGGTGAAAGCCCGCACAAGGGTAGGTGCGTCCCGCTTGCTCGAATTTCGCAGGAGGTGAGTATGGCTGGCGCTACGTATTATGTCCAAGAATGCCCCACATGTGGGCGCAATCTGCAAGTCCGCGTCGAGTACCTCGGTAAACGCGTGGCCTGCCAGCACTGTAGCGCTCGTTTTATCGCCTGCGATCCCAGCTCCGAAAACTCTGCGTCGAGCGACTCGAGCCTCTCGATCCTTGCCAGAGCCGATGAGCTGCTCGAGGCCGCCTCGCAGAGCACGATCTGGCTCGGCGCGAATGGCGCGGAGCCACGCCGCGTCTGAGCTGCGGGGCGCCTGTGAGATTGCTTTGCTGGGCCTGCGTCCGCTAGGCGGAACCCGCTTTGCCGGATCGCACGAGCCGGTCTAAATCGGCGAAGTATTCGGGATATGTCTTGCTGGTGCATCCGGGGTCGTTGATGACGACTCCCGGAATGACGAGGCCGGCAAGTGCGAAGCTCATCGCCATGCGGTGATCGTTGTACGTGGCCACGCTCGCGCCATGCGGCGATACGGGCGGCGTAATTCGCAGACCATCGTTGAGCTCTTCGACCACGGCGCCCAGCTTCCGCAGTTCGGTCGCGACCGCCGCAATCCGGTCGGTTTCTTTGTGGCGCACATGGGCAATGTTGCGAATCAGCGTCGGCCCCTTGGCAAACAGCGCGGTCACCGCCATCGTGGGCGCGGTGTCGCTGATCGAGTTCATGTCGACGTCGACGCCGACAAGCGGCCGGCCTTCCACCGTGATGGAATTGTCCGAACCGTAGGAGACTTGCGCGCCCATCTTCTCCAGGCAGTTCACGAAGGCAACGTCGCCCTGAAGACTCTCCCGCCCGAGCCGGTCAACGACCACTCGTCCGCCCGTGATCGCGGCTGTCGCGAAAAAGTAGCTCGCCGCCGATGCGTCGGGCTCGATTTCGTACTCCCGCCCGACATATCGCCGCTTGCTCGAAACTCGCAGCTCCGCATAGTCAGGGGCGGCCGTCACCTCGGCGCCAAACGACTCCATCACCCGCTGCGTCATGGTCACGTAGGGCACGGAGACGAGCGTGCCGTCGACGATTAAATCCACGTCGCGCGTCGCGTAGGGCGCCGCCATCAGCAAACCGCTGAGGAACTGGCTCGACGCCTCCCCGCGAATGCGCGTGCTGCCGCCGGTAAACGGTCCGCCGCGAACAACGATCGGCGGGCACTCGCCCGCCCCCTCGCAAACCACTTCCACGCCGAGACGGCGCATCGCTGCCGCCTGGTCGCCCATCGGCCGCTCGCGCATCCGCGGGATGCCGTCGAGCCGATACTCGCCCCGGCCAAGACCCGCCACCGCGGCAAGAAACCGCATCGTCGTCCCACTGTTGGCCACGAACAGCTCGGCCTGCGCCGCGGGGATGGCGCCGCCGCAACCGGTGACGTGCAACGTCCGCCCCGCGTCGGCGACCGCCACCGGGATGCCCAGCTTCCCCAGCGCCGCGACCATCACCTGCGTGTCTTCGCTGTCGAGCGCCCCGCGCAGCGTGGACTTGCCGTCCGCGAGAGCCGCGCACACCAGCGCCCGGTTGGTGATGCTCTTCGATCCCGGTGGGCGGATCGTGCCGCGAACGGGGCTGCGCACGGGTTGGATTTCGAGGGAATCGGGCATCAACTCGTTCCGAACATTTCGCCGCGCTCGCTCGCCCCGCGCCCGCCGCAAGCGGCGGGGCTAAATATCATGACCTGCGTGGGTCATGCGCGACCGCGGCGTCACCGCGACTGGGAACACATCGCCCCGCCGCGTATGCTGTACTGTTAACACTACTCGCCGCCGCCAGGCGCAACCAGACCGGCCGGTCCTGCGCGGCCGCTTCGCACTCGTTTCGACTCGTCCCATGAAAAAAGTTCGCACCGGCGGCGGCTGGCCCGCCGTCGTCTACACGCTGAGCAAGGCGCGCCAGGTGGGCGGCCTCCGCAAGCTCTGGAAGGCCATGCGGTCCAAAAATGCGTGCAAAACCTGCGCGCTGGGCATGGGCGGGCAGCGCGGCGGCATGGTCAACGAGCTGGGCCACTTTCCCGAAGTCTGCAAAAAATCGCTGCAGGCCATGGTCGCCGACATGCAGGGCGCCATCACGCCCGATTTTTGGGCCAAGTACGGTCCCGCGGAGCTGCAGCAGCTCACGCCCCGCGAGCTGGAGAATTGCGGCCGGTTGACGCAGCCGGTGCTCTACACGCCGGAGCTGCGCCGCTATCAACCGATCTCCTGGGACGCGGCGTTCGATCGCATCGCCGCGAAGCTCCGCGCCACCGATCCCGACGAAACCTTCTGGTACTTCAGCGGCCGCAGCAGCAACGAGGCGGGCTTCCTGCTCCAACTCTTTGCCCGGCTGTACGGCACGAACAACGTCAACAACTGCAGCTACTACTGCCACCAGGCCAGCGGCGTGGGGCTTTCCAGCGTCACGGGCAGCGGCACGGCGACGATTTCGCTCGACGATCTCGACGCCGCCGACTGCGTGTTCGTCATCGGCGGCAACCCGGCGAGCAACCACCCGCGCCTCATGCGCACGCTGATGCAGGTGCGCCGCCGCGGCGGGGAAGTGATCGTCATCAACCCGATCGTCGAAACGGGACTCGTGAACTTCAGCGTCCCCAGCGACGTGCGCAGCCTGCTGTTCGGCACGAAGATCGCCAGCCTGTACGTGCAACCGCACATCGGCGGAGACTTGGCATTGCTTACGGGAGTGGCCAAGCAACTCGTCGAGATGGGCGCCCAGGACGAGGCGTTTCTCGGCGCGGCCTGCAACGACTGGCCCGAGCTGCGCGACCGCCTGGCCGACGTTTCGTGGGAAGAGATCGTGGCCAAAAGCGGCGTCGAGCGCGACCAGATCGACGAGATCGCCCGCCGTTATGCCAGGTCGCGGGGCGCGGTCTTTAGCTGGACGATGGGCATTACGCACCATGCCCACGGCGTCGAAAATGTGCAGGCGATCGCCAACCTCGCGCTGCTCCGCGGCATGGTCGGCCGTAGCGGCGCCGGCCTGCTGCCCATTCGCGGCCACTCCAACGTGCAGGGCATCGGCTCGGTCGGCGTCACGCCGAAGCTCAAGGACGCGGTGTTCGAACGCCTGCAGAACCATTTCGGCGTCGAGCTGCCCACCACGCCAGGCCTCGACACGATGGCGTGCATCGAAGGCGCCCACAACGGCTCGCTGAAGGTCGGCTTCTGCCTCGGCGGCAATTTGTTCGGCTCGAACCCCGACGCCAATTTCGCCCGCTCGGCGCTCAGCAAGCTCGACATGCTCGTGCAGATGAACACGACGCTCAACACAGGCCACGCCTTCAGCCTGGCGCGGGAGACGATCATCCTGCCCGTGCTCGCCCGCGACGAGGAGCCACAGGCGACCACGCAGGAATCGATGTTCAACTTCGTGCGGCTGAGCGACGGCGGCCCGGCCCGCCACGAGGGCCCCAAGAGCGAGGTGGAGGTGATCGCGACGCTGGCGGAGAAGGTGTTTGAATTGCGGAATGCGGATTGCGGATTGCGGAATGGGGAGCCGCTGGCCAACGGCCAACTCCCCTCAATCCGCAATCCGAAATCCGAAATCCGAAATCCGAAATCTCCCGTTAACTGGTCCGCCCTGCGCGATGCGTCGCGCATTCGCGACGCCATCGCCGCCATCGTTCCCGGCTACGAAAAAATCGCCGAAATCGATCGCACCAAGGAAGAATTCCACATCGGCGGCCGCGTGTTCCATCAAACCAGGTTCCCCACCGCCAACGGCCGGGCGAACCTCCACGCGCACGCGCTACCGCCGCTCTACGGCACGGAGCCGGGCCAGCTACGGCTCATGACCATCCGCAGCGAAGGCCAGTTCAACACGGTCGTCTACGAGGACTACGACCTGTACCGCGGCGTCGAGCGCCGCGACGTCATCCTCATCCACCCGGACGACATCCGCCGCTTGCGGCTTAGCGAGCCCGCCCCCGTCACCGTCACCGTCACCGGCCCCGCCGGCGCCCTCCGCGGCGTGCACCTCCACCCGTTCGACAAGATCCGCCCCGGCAACGTGGCGATGTACTACCCCGAGGTGAACGTGATCGTCGGCCGCCAGCTCGACCCCGGCAGCCGCACGCCGGCATTCAAGTGCGTGATTGTGACGCTAACGCCAGACACATCTGCTCCGACCACGCTTGGCCTCCACGCCGCCGGCGAACAACCGGCGTCATTCGCCCACGCCTGAAGTTTGCCATCGCCGCTAGCCCAACGAGAGTGCGGTAATGAACCACGTCGTGCCTGAAATTCTCGCGGCTGCGCTTTCACTGCCAGACGACGACCGCGCGAACATCGCTCACGAACTCTTGGCAAGTCTCAAGCCGCCTGGGATCTGGAGCATTGATGACCCCAAGTTCGGGGAGGAGCTTCAGCGCCGGCTCGATGCGTGCGAACGGGACCCGTCGGCAGCGCTCGATTTCGATGAAGTCAGCCAACGCCTTCAGCAAGCGCTCGCTGAGCGCCGGCGGCCATGAGGCCGCGCGTCCTGCCCAAGGCATTCGAAGAAGCACTACAAGCTACCCTGTGGTACGGTCCATTCGCTGGGTCATATGCGCAGCCTGGATCACGAATCGGCTCACAACCACTTCGGCGCCGGAATGCTTGGATGACGGGCGATGAGCGTCAGCACGCCCGCCGCGATCACCAGCAGCGGAACCTCGACGTCGAGCGAAAGCCGACCCGACTGGCGCAGCACCGACATGACGCTGAGGATGACGAAGAACGAGCCGATGACAACTGTCACCTTGTCCAAACCGTATTGCACGAACGTCAACACTCCGACGGCGGCCAGTCCGAGCGTCCACACCCAGTTGATGTCGGGCGCGACGCCAAGCGTCGACATCAGCCAACCGACGCCTACGGTGATCAGCAAGATCGGGATGAACAAGGCTTTTGAATCGGCCGTCATGAAAGGCGTTCCTCGGGTGGAGACGTTATTGGCGTCGCGACTGCGGGGCGACTAGCACGAACGGAGCATCTTGGCATCTTCAGGCGCCGCAGTTCTGCACACATGCCAGCCGGGACGCACTACGGCAAATCAAGAGCCAACCGGAGGCCCGCTTCGACGCGTTGGACGGCCGTTTTGGAAAGTCGACGCACCTTCTTGAATAGGAAGGTCTTGTCTACGGTCAGCATCTGCGAAACGTTCGCGACGGACGGCTTCGGCAACCCCGAATCCGTCGGGCTGATCAAAACATTGCCCGGAGCGCTAGCCAGCGCCACGTTCGACGTGAGGATAACCACCACAACGGTACTGATCTGGCTCGAATTGAATGCGTCTGCCGAAACCACCAACACCGGCCGCATAAAGCCCGGCTCGGATCCGCGCGGCTTTCCGAGGTCTGCCCACCAGACTTCATTGCGGCGAACTACCACGACTCCGCTCCGATCGAGCGAAGCGATGCATCGTACAATGCAGGGTCCAAAGCCGACGACTCGGTCGCATAGATTTCATTCAGGCGTCGCGTCACGTCCGCATCCGACTGCATCTTGAGAAACGATTCAACGGCCTTTGTATAGAGTTCGCTGCGGGAAATCGCCAACCGTTGAGCGGCATCCTCGGCGGCGTAGAAGACCGAATCCGGAATGGAAATGGCTGTTTTCATACTAACAAGTATAACCCAGTTTATACCGCTCGTCCATTCACCTATCCCGGCGTGTCCAAATACGGATCCTGCCCCATCTGCCGCTGCACTTTCTGCCGCTCTTTCTCGTGGTAGAGCAGCACCTTGCGATCGCGGAAGTGGCGGCGCTCGACGCGACGCTGGGCCTTGCGGAACATCGACTCCAGGCCCGAGAGCGGCCCCTTTGCCTTGATTCCTTGTCGCTTGAGCCGCTCGGACTTCTTGGGACCGAACCCGCCAAGCAAAATCTCATCGTCCAGTGCGAGAAACTGGCGGTATGTGCCGGGGTCGCCCTGGCGGCCGCAGCGGCCGATCAACTGGCGGTCGATCCGCTGCGCTTCGTGCAGCTCGCTGCAGATCACGTGCAGACCGCCGAGCTCGGCCACGCCGGGCCCCAGTTTGATGTCGGTGCCGCGGCCGGCCATGTTCGTCGCGACGGTCAGCTTCCCCGCCTGCCCGGCGGCCGACACGATTTCCGCTTCGCGCTCGACGTGCCGCGCGTTAAGAATCGTCGGCGTGGCGCCCTGTGCAGCGAGCAACGCGGCAAGTTTCTCGCTTTTGTCGATCGACCGCGTGCCGATCAGCACGGGCCGATGCTGGGCGAGTTGCGCGAGCGCGTCCTGCACGATGGCGTCCCATTTCTGCTCGGCCGTGCCGAACACGAGCGTGGGAAGCTGTTGGCGGATGGGCGGCCGGTTCGTGGGAATCGGCTCGACGTGCACCTTGTAAATCTTCCGCAGCTCGCGGCTGCTGCTGCTCGCCGTACCCGTCATGCCGCCCAGCCGCGCGTACCGCAGGAACAGGTCCTGCACGGTGATCCGCGCCGCCTGGTTGGTCGCGAATGTGATTTCGACGCCCTCTTGCGCCTCGACGGCCTGATGGATGCCGGCGCGCCACTTGCGGCCTTCGGAGAGCCGGCCCGTGAACTCATCGACGATCACGATCTCCCCGTCGCGCACCACGTAGTGGCGATCGAGAAACATCTCGCGTTTCACCTTGATCGCCCGCTGGATGTACTCGTAGATCGTGGAGAGCGGCAAACGATCCATCGCCTCAGGCGTTTCGAGCTGCCGCACGACCTGCCGCCCCGCGAGCGAAAGGTTCACCTCGCGGTCTTCGTGGTCGTACTCGTAGTGCTCGTCTTCGATGAATTTCGCCTGCACTTCCGCGGCCCAGCGGTACGCTTCGGCGGCAATTTTCTCGTCCTCGCCCGGCAGTGCGCTGATGATCAGCGGCGTGCGGGCCTCGTCGATGAGAATGCTGTCCGCTTCGTCCACCAGCATAAAATGCAGCTCGCGCTGGACGGGCTGGTCGCTCTTGCCGCCGGCGGTTGCGCCCAGCATCTGGCCGAACAGGTCCTGCTGCCCGGCGGCGAGCGTGCGCTTCAGCAGCCGATCGCGCAGGAAATCGAACCCCATTTCGTTGGCCGTGCCGTAGGTCACGTCGCAGGCATACGCCTTGCGGCGATCCTCCTGCTGTTGCTGGGCCTGGATGATGCCGACGTTCATGCCAAGGGCTTCGTAAATCGGCCCCATCCACTCCGCGTCGCGGCGGGCCAGGTAGTCGTTGACCGTGGCCAAATGGGCGCCCTTGCCCTCGAGCGCGGCCAGATACAGCGGGAGCGTCGCGGTGAGCGTCTTGCCTTCGCCGGTTTGCATTTCGACGATCGACCGATGGTGAATGGCCGCCCCGCCGAGGATCTGCACCTCGAAGTGCCGCATCCCCAGCCGCCGCCGGCCCGCTTCGCGCACCAGGCCGAACGCCTCCGGCAGCAGATGATCCAGCGTCTCGCCGCTGCGGGCGCGGTACCGCAGCCCGAGGCTTTCTTTCCGCAGCGCCGGATCGGAGAGATCCTTGAGCCGCGGTTCCATCTCCGCGATTTTCGGCAGGATGGCCGCCCAGCGGGCGATGCGATCGCCCGTTGCCGCGCGTACGCTGCGGGCGAGTCCGCGCGGCACGCGCGACACGTCGACGCCGCGCTGATTGATCGTGGGTTCCGCCATAAACGACGCCTGCGCTGCCGCCAAAGTCCAATTCAAGAATAGGACCTGCGACGCCGCGCGGTCAACGAAGCAGCGCGGCGCGCTTCGTACGGCCGACCCCTACAACCGCTGCCGCTGGACCGCCGACACCCGATACGTCGGCGTCGTGCCGCCGGCGTCGTTGGCCTTGCCGTATAGTTGCCCGCGCACCGTCACGAGCTCGCCCGGCTGAAGGTTGGCGAGCACCTGCGGGTTGTCGATCATCACACGGCCGCCGTTGGCATCCGCCGGCACGCCTGCCGGCAAGTACCGCAGACTCCACTCGCCGGTCGTGGGCCAGTACTCGAGTTGCCCGCGCAGCGAAGCAAAATCCTCGCTCGCGGCGTAGTGGTCGGCGTCGTCGCCGCCCGTGCCGGCGGCTCCGTCCGCCGCTGCCACGTTTCCGTAGATCGACGGCGGTCGAAACGCTGGATCGGCGACCGCGCTTGAACTCGAATGTGACTGACCGGATCCTTGCGGACGAAATCCATCGCCAACCGACGACGTGCTCGCGGGTTGGACTCCTGACGCCCCCACTACGGCGCTCCGATATTCCGCGGGAGTCACTTCGCGCGCCCGAAGCTGACTCGGTGACGCCGCGAGATCTTGATCGACGCTCAGCGGCAGCATCGATTGAATGGGCATCCGCATGGTCGCCGGCGTCGCCGCCGCGAGCGCCTGCGCGTCCGATTGCCTTTGCGGGGTCGGCGCGATCGCCCAGACGCCCGTTCCGGGATCGCTCGCGGGGGCGAACCGCAGCCCCTGTTGGTCGCTGGGCACGCTCACCGCATCGCCGCTCGCCGCGAGCGGTGCGTCGCCGAGGGAAACGCTCGATTGCGGCGGATAGGTCGGCGTGCTCCAACCGTTGGGCGGCGTCGTCAGCGGCGTCGTCGATCCAGGAAGCGGAGTCGCCGGTCCGTAAGTCCCCGGCGGCGCCGCATACGCGGGAGCACCCGGCGCGCCGGCGGGCGGAGCGGCCACGGCGCCCGGTACGGGATCGCCGGGATAGTACGGCTGGGCCGTTCCCGGCGAAAGCACGCGCGTCGTGGGCGGCGGCACGCGGTCCGGCGTCAGGGCAAATGGATTTGTCAGCGGGCCCGTCGACTGGTTCTTGCAACCAAGAACCATCGCGAGCATCACAAGCGCGCCGGTCGTGCACCGCATCGGCAGCGTCCTTTCTGCCTGAAACACCTCAGCGATCGACGCTGCGCAGCTGTTCGCCCGTCGCGCTGAACAAGGCGGCGAATGATAGCAAACCGCCGGCAGCGGTCTAGACCGATGGTCCCCGCATTTCAATCGGCCAGCACCGCCGCCCCCACGCAAGCAACGCTTGCGCCCTTAGCGTCCCGCCAGTGCCGGCGCCGCGCGTTCCACATAGGGATTCACAATCACGGCCGGCCGCACGTTCACCGGCGCCGCCGTGGTCTGATCCGCCTTGGGCTGCGTCGCCGGCCGCGTCTCGCCGGTCGCCGCCGTCCCGCTCGTCCCCGAAAAGTAGGGGTTCTCGATGGCCAGCGGTTCCGACACGACCACTTCCGGCGTCATCACGCCCGGCGGATAAGCAAACGGGCTGTATCCGTAGCTGCGCGGCACGGGCAGGCTGTAGTACACCGGCGGAAAGGCCGCGTAGTACGGCACATTATCGGCAAGCACTTCGTACAGCCGCCCAACGTCCCAGGCGCCGAATCCGTAGCCATAGCCGCCCGCGCAGCCGTAGCCGGCCTGAGCCTCCGCACGCCCGGCAGCGCTGGCGCTCGCCGCGGTCATGGCTGCCAAGAGGAGAATGCGTCGCATGTTCATCGCAGGATGCCTCGTCAGGAAAAGTCTGATCGCGCGATGGGAGGGTCCGCGCGGGTGGCGCCAAACTGGTCGTGCCCCAGGAAGCTCGCGGGGCCTATCTTCCACGCTAATCACGCCCCGCGGACGCCGCAAGAAAACCTTGGCCGGAACCGCCGCGGCCGCGACCAGGACGGTCCGATTGTAACGCCCCGTCGCGACGAAGCCCGCAACTTCGGCCCCGGGACGATCTTCAGCCACATCGCCGGAACTCGACTTGAAGCCCCCCGGCGTCGCATAGAATCGGAAGGATGACGCCGCAAACGCTCACGACGGCACTCAAACAACACGCCCGCGACCTGGGCTTCGAGCGGGCGGGCGTATGCCGTGCCGTGGCGCCGCCGGGTGCGGCGCGGCTCGACGAATGGCTGGCGCGCGGCTTTGCGGGCCAGATGCACTACATCGCCGACCGCCGCGACGCCTATCAGCATCCGCGGCACGTGCTCGACGGAGTCGAAAGCATCGTCATGTTGGCCATGCCCTATCGCACGGCGGAGCCGACGCCGGCCGCCGCGGGACAGGGCAGGGTGGCACGCTACGCCTGGGGCCCGGCGGACTATCACGACGTGATTCGCGCGCGGCTGCACGACTTGGCCGATCGCCTTCGCGAACTGGCCCCCGGCGCCCGGACGCGCGGCGTCGTCGACACGGCCCCGCTGCTGGAACGCGAATTCGCGCAGCTCGCCGGGCTCGGCTGGATCGGCAAGAACACGCTGTTGCTCAATCGCGAAGCGGGCAGCTATTTCTTCCTGGCGGCGTTGCTGACAGACCAGCAACTCGAATGCGACGCCCCGCACGCCGCGGATCACTGCGGCACGTGCACCGCGTGCCTCGACGCTTGCCCGACCCAGGCGTTCCCCGCGCCCTACGTGCTCGACGCGTCGCGGTGCATCAGCTACCTGACGATCGAGCACCGCGGCCCCATCCCCGAGGAGCTTCGCGAGGGCCTCGGCGACTGGCTCTTCGGCTGCGACGTCTGCCAGGACGTCTGCCCCTGGAACCCCCACGCTGCCAAACCCACCCCCCTCCCTCGAAGGGAGGGGCCAGGGGAGGGATTTCCACCCCACGGACGCCGTGGCTTGCCAAGATCCTCGCAAGTTACAAAACCGGCTCCCCAAGAGGCGCAGCCGCTCCCCGACTTCGCCCCGCGGCCCGAACTGAATCCGATGGACCTGGCCGCCCTCTTCGACCTCACCGAAGCCGATTTTCGTCGCCGCTTCCGCCACACGCCCTTGTGGCGAGCGCACCGCCGCGGCCTGCTGCGCAACGCGGCGATTGTGTTGGGAAATCAGAGTCACTCGGCGGCGATTGCCGCGCTCACCCAAGGGCTCGGGGACGACGAGCCGCTTGTTCGCGACGCGTGCGCGTGGGCGCTTGCCCGCATCAACGGCCCCCGCGAGCGCTCCTTCCCGACGCCAGCGGAAGCCCCGCCGTCCTGAGTGCCGCGGCAGTTTGCGGGAGCGCGGTAGGAGTTGCGTCGTGCAAAGACTTCGCCGGCGATTAGCGGCGCTCCTCATCGATCGATAGACTGCACTGGTCCTGCGCGGAACGCTTGGGGAGGTCCCTCGTCATGCGGTTCCGCGCTTCTTTTCCCCCAACAGGAGCCGTCTCATGATCCCCTCCGTCAATGAATTGGTCCGCGGAGATGGCGTTTTGCCGTCGCCCGGCCGGGCCGCCCTACTGGCCGTTTTTGTTGCAGTCCTTTGCGCTTCGCCATTGCACGCCGCTGAAGACTCCGTCTACTTCTCCGAGAACTTCAATTCGGGCCAGCAGAATCCTCATCTCTTCGGCTACGAAAACTTCACCCTCGCCGACGGCGTGATTCGCAGCAACGGCCTCATCGCCAACCACGACGACCGCCGCTACATTCGCACGACGACCTCGGACTACAACACGCGCGATTTCATTTACGAGCTGACGTTTACGACGACCTTGGTCGACCAGGTCAGCATCAACTACATGGGCATCGGTCGGGGGAACAAGCGCACCGACCAGCCTAACTTCGGCTACAACGAGCCGTGGGAATCGCTGACGTTCCGGGTTCACACGCCGAACGTCCAGGACGGCTATATTTCGATTGCGGATAGCCCCGTCAACGACCTGGTGATACTCGGCGACATCCCCAACGGCGGCACGCACCGGGCGCGCATCAAAAAAGTCGGCAAAGAGATCACGTTTTCGATCGACCGGAACTATAACGGCATCTTCAGCGCCGATATGTCGCACACATTTCCCGATATCGAGGTCGTGGCGCCGTATTTGGATCCGCTCAACAGCCGTTTGTTCTTTGGGACCGCACTGCCAGTGGACAGCTTCGACGATCTTTTGATCGCACCGATACCGGAACCAGCCGGCGTCGTTCTGTGTGTCATGGGGATGGCGGCGCTCGCCTGTTTGCGACGAAATCGGGCGGCTAAGTGATTCGCACCGATTGTGAAGGGGGGACGGGAGTCGTCGCGCCGCCGCACCGCGTTAGCTGACGACTCTCGTCCCTCGTAAAACAGATGAGCACGCGCGTTACCGCACGCTCGCCGGCCACGCGCCGTCAACGATCGGCTCGCCCACGATCTTCGCCGGGTCGATCACCGCGTGCCGAATCCGCTCGCGCTTCCACGTGTAGGTGACGTGGACGAGCCCGTCTGACGTCTGGATCACCGCGGGATAAGAAAACTCGCTGCGGGGCTCCTCGACCAGGATCAGCGCCGCCCGCCAATTCACCCCGTCGTCCGACACGGCGACATTCAGCGGACTGCGGCCCCGTGTCGTGTGGTTGTAAACGAGCAGATGCCGCCCGTCGGCGAGCGTCACGGCGTCGGTCCCCGCATCGGGGTTGGGCAGCCCCAGCGGCGTCATCTTGCCCCACGTCTTGCCGTCGTCCTCGGACCATACCTGAAACACCACGTCGTTCATCGTGCGGCCCATCGCCTGCAGGCGGCCGTCGGCGTGTTGCAGGATGCTGGGCTGAATAGCCTGGAACTCGTCCCGCCCGTGGACCGGGCCGGTCGTTTCCCACGTCACGCCGCCGTCGCTGGTGCGCTCGAACCGCACTCGCCACCCGTCGTATTCGCTGCTGGTCGGTGCCAGCAGCGTGCCGTCGGCCAGCTCGATCGGCTTGTTCTTGATCGGCCCCAAAATGCCGTCCGGCAGCCGCCGCGGCGGCGACCACGTGCGGCCGCCGTCTCGGCTCGTGATGAGCATGCCCCACCAACGGGCGGGATCGGGGCCCGCCTTGTAGAACAACATCAGCGGCCCGCTGGTGGGCTGGAACAGCACGGGGTTCCAGGTCGGATATCGTTCGGTCTCGCTGATGACGCCGTTGGCGACTTCCACCGGCGTCGACCATCCGTCGGCGCCGCGGCGGGCGACCCAAATGCCGACGTCCGGCTCCTTCTCATCCGTGCCGCCGAACCACGCGGCGACCAGTTCGCCGCTGGTTTCGACGATCGTGGAGGCATGGCACGAGGGAAACGGCGCCGACTCGTAGATGAACTCGGAGAGCAGTAGGGCCTCAGACGCCGCCACGCGCGGCGCGGCATGCCCACCGAGAAATCCCAGAACTGCCCACACCGCTAGGAACCGAGAAAGGAATGTTTTCATGCCGCGAGTATCTCGCGATCAGCCCCCACATGCAACTGAATTCGCCCTCTGGAAGATCGGGTGCCAGGCGAACCTGACAGGGTTCGCTGCCGTTAGCCGGCAGTCGTTCGAAAGCCCGCGCGAGATCGAACAACGTCGGGTTCGCAAAACCGCGCATTCATTTCCTCGCCCCGTCGTGTCGCTGTCAAACCGATCTTGCTTGAGGGCCGAACCCACCGGAAGATAGGTCAACGGCGCCAGTACCGCCGGTGCCTTTCCCAGCAAGAGAAAATATACGCAACTCATGTCCGCTGCATCGCCTTCCGCACACATGACTGCTCGCATGATCGCGGCACTATGTTGCGTCGCATCGAGCGTCGTCTCCTGGTCTGTCCCAAGCAAGGCCGCCGACTCCGTCACGATTCCCTTGCCCTACTTCGAGGAGATCCTCACCGTACCAGTCACGCTTGATGGCGAGACCCACCTCTTCGTTTTGAATTCCGGTGCGTCCGTGAATGTTTTTGATGTGTCACTTCGAGACAAGTTCGGCCCGCCCAAAACGCCGGGGTCGCTAAGACTGCCGGACGGCAAGCTCGTCGACGTCGAAAGGTTTGATGCTCCCGCGGCAATGATCGGAGACCTTCCTATCCCGCGCAATGCTAAGGTGATTTGCCGAGATCTTTCGTCGATTCGATCGGCCATGGGTCGACAAGTTATGGGGATTCTCGGCGTACCATTCTTCGCAACCCACGTCATCCAAATTGACTTCGACGCCCGGGAACTCAGAATTCTGCCACCGTCAACGCCACCGGCCCCGGAGTGGGGACAACCTGTCACCGTGCTATTCAGTGAAACGCATCGGCCGCTGATAAGCGTGCACATGGGTTCCTATGATAACGAACCGTGCATAATCGATACCGGGTCCCCAACGTCATTGGCAGCACGGTCGGGACTTTTCTCCTACCTTCTGGGGCGAAGTGAAATTTCTCAAACTTCTGAGGGCCACTTCGCAGATTTGTTCGCCGTTGAGAACCAGCGCGAGATTGGCGTGCTTTCCCAGGTCCAAGTTGGCGAGCACCGTCACAAAGACCTTCGGGTCATGAAGCGAGATGGGGATAGCCTGCTCGGCTTGAACTACCTGCGCCGCTACCTGGCCACATTCGACTTGGATCGCAATCGACTATTTCTCGCTCCAGGGTTCGATTTTACGCGCCCGGAAGAGCAAACAAAGGTCGGCCTGAGCTTGCTTCGCATCGACTCTCAGACAGTCGTCGAGTACGTCGATGCGGACTCTCCTGCTCACGCCCTGGGGCTCAAGGAGGGAGACAATCTGATTTCGATTGACGGGGATATTGTCGCCGGGAAGCCATTGGCCGAGATTCGTTGGACCTTGATCACCAAGGTCCGTCTGCGCCAATTTGCCGAAGTTGCAATCGAGCGAAAGGGCGTTCGCCACACGCTCCATTTGAACTCCGACTGAAGCGCACCAGCGCCCATGGCAGGCCCTGACCGCTCCGCTTTCGGAATAGCCGCGATGCCCGCATCGCCGGTGCCCCGCTGCCCGCGGCTGCCATTTCGCGATGAGAAGCCCTAGAAATCGGCCGCGCCATATTGTATACAGATGGCCATGTTGCCCCCCCTCGTGCGCAGCGCCGATCTTGACAAGTTGGCTCTCTTGCTCCGCGCCGAGGCGCGACGCGCTCGCCGCCTTCGCGCGCGAGCACTCTTGACTGCCGCGCATGTGACTTGTGGACAAAGTGGACATCCTTAGCCCGACGAGAAATCGCAAAACCCGTTACCGGGTCCCCCATGTCCCTGCCCCCCCTCCGCATCGGCCCGCTCACCCTCGACTTCCCGGTCGTGCAAGCCGCGCTGTCCGGCTACAGCGACGCGCCGATGCGGATCATCGCCCGCCGCCTGGGCGCCTCCTACGCCCTGTGCGAGGTGATGCTGGACTATTTCATCATGCAGGTCCGCCTCCGCAAGGCGACCAGCCACCTCCTGTACGCTGCCGAGGAGGAGCATCCCGTCGGCGGCCAGCTCATGGGCGCCGCGCCGGAGCAGTTCGGCCCCGCCGCCCGCCGACTCGTCGAGCGCGGATTCGATTGCGTCGATATCAACTTCGGCTGCCCGGTGAAAAAAGTGCTCGGCCGGTGTCGCGGTGGCTTTCACTTGAGCCAACCGGCGGTTGCGCTCGAAATCGTGTCCCGCGTGCGCGACGCCGTCCCCGCGCACATTCCCGTCACCGTGAAGATGCGCCGCGGCATCGATGACTCGGCCGAAAGCCGCGAGAAGTTCTTCGAGATTTTCGATGGCGCTTACGAGCGCGGCGCCGTCGCCGTCACGGTTCATGGCCGCACGGTCCTGCAGCGTTATGACGGCCCGTCGCGGTGGGACTTCCTCCGCGAGGTGAAGCAGCATGCCGGCGACCGCGTCGTGCTCGGCAGCGGCGACTTGTTCGACGCCCAGGCCTGTCTCGACATGATCCGCTCCACGGGCGTCGACGGCGTCACCACGGCGCGCGGCTGCATCGGCAACCCGTGGATTTTCGCCCAGGCCCGCGCGCTCGCTGCTGGCAAGCCGCTGCCGGCGCCGCCGACGCTGTTCGAACAGCGCGACGTGATCGCCGAGCACTACCGTCTGGCCGAGGAGCTGTACGGCGCCGACGACTGCGTGCCCACGATGCGTAAGTTCGGCATCAAGTACTCGCGGATGCACCCGCAGCATCTCGACGTGCGCGAAGCGTTCGCGAAAGTCGCCGCCGCCGGGGCGTGGCGCGACGTGCTCGCCCGGTGGTACAGCGTCGACGCCCCTGGCGTGCATCCGGCCGTCGAGGAGCCCAACCCCCTCGCCGCGGCCGCTGCCGACCCCCCCGAGTTATCCCCGGCCCCTGCCTGACCCCGCTTCCTTATTGTGCCACTGTGCCACGCCGCGGAGCGAACCCTGGGTCCGCCGAGCGTGTCTGCGTCTGCACGGCGCCCGCCCTCGTGGCAGGAAACCGCCAAAAGAGCGACCCAAATCGAACTTTGAAGTTGAAATCAGGCCAGGCGTTGGTGTAGTGTACAAATGAATAAACGACCTTTGCGACCCGCCGCGCCCCGGGGCTCGAGCATTTTTTAGGTCGGTGTTCGCAACTTGTCATTCTGAGCTGACATGACCGGCTGTCGCCCGGACGGTTGAAACAAGGGGCGGCTATTTTCGTAGGAGGCGTCTTTGAAAACACACCGGAGGAGGAACGCTCATCGGCGCTAATCTTCACTAATCCGGATGAGCGTCGATTAGCGCCGATTAGTGTTCTTCTTTCCGCATCATCGAGCTGACGTGCCTTCCAGACGTACCTTCCCAGACAACAATCGGCGCGCAACGAGGGAACCCTACCACAGTTCGAGGCCCCTGCGACAAAAGGCCGCGTGACAGCGACAAAAACAACCTGCCCAACGACATAAGAATTCCATTTTTCCCGAGAAACGCCGCACGAAGCGCTGATTTATGTCGCCAAAAGTGATGAATTGCGACATATTTCTCGGCGCCCCGCATCCGCGACCCCGCCAGCTCGGCTGTTCATCGAGAGCGAAGTAAACCATGACGGCGACCCAAAACACCACGGATGAGTCGCTCTGGAGCCGCCCTTCAGGCGTCCGCGAAGTTCTGGCCATCGCGCTGCCAATGGTCGCTTCGACGCTCTCCTGGACGCTGATGAATTTCATCGACGCGATGGTCTTGTTCCACTACGTGTCGCCGGCGGCGATGTCGGCGCAATTCACCGCGTCGATCACGTGGTTTGCCGCGCTCAGCTTGTTCTGGGGCATCTGTTCCTACGCCAGCACGTTCGTTTCGCAGTTCAACGGCGACGGCCAGCCCGAGCGCATCGGCCCCGCGGTGTGGCAGGGCGTCTGGCTCGCCGCCGTGTTCGCTCCGCTGGCGATCGCCGCCATCCCGCTCGTGCCCGTGGTGTTTGCCAAGATGCACGACGCGGAGACCGCGGCGCTGGAATCTCAATTCTTTCAGATTCTCTGCTGGGGCGCCCCCGGCATGCTCGCCGCCCAGTCGCTCGAAGCGTTCTTCAGCGGACGTCAGAAAACCTGGGTGGTCATGTGCGTCGACGCCGCGGCCGTGCTCGTCAACCTTGTGCTCGCCTGCGTGTTGGTGATCGGCCTCTTCGGCGTCTCGTCGTGGGGCATTCCCGGCGCCGCGTGGGCCACCGTCATCGCCCAATGGAGCCGCGCCGCGATGTTCGCCAGCCTGATGCTGGCGCCGGTCAATCGCCGGGCGTACAACACGGCTGCGTTCCAACTGGACTTCGATTTGCTGCGCCGCCTGGTCCGCTTTGGCGGCCCCAGCGGCATGCAGATGCTGCTGGAGATCAGCGGCTTCACGATCTTCATCCTCCTGGTCGGACGCATCGGCGCCGTCGAGCGCGAAGCCACCAGCCTGGTGTTTCGCATCAGCCAACTGGCGTTCATGCCCGTGTGGGGATTCGGCATCGCCACCGTCGTGCTCGTGGGGCAGCGGCTCGGCGAGGATCGGCCCGAGCTCGCCCGCCGCGCCGCGCGGACCACTTACGCCGTTGCGGCGTCGTACATGGGCGCCATCTCCCTGCTGTTTGTTGCGGTGCCCGGCGTCTTTCTCCGCTGGTTCGACAATCAGGAACTCGGCGTCGCCGCGCAGAGCGAGGCGGTGCGCCAGCTCGCGGCGCATCTGATGCGGTACGTCGCCGCGTACAACATGTTCGACGCCACGCTCATCATCTTCTCCAGCGTGCTGCGCGGCGCCGGCGACACGAAGTTCATCATGCGCCTGAGCATGGCGTCCGCCGCCTCGCTCATCGGCGCCACCTGGCTGGCCGTGGGACCAGGTCGAGTGGGCGTCGACGGCTGCTGGATCATCATCACCGTCTGGATCTGGATGCTCGCCGTCGTCTACGTGGTGCGCTACCGCCAGGGCCAATGGCAGTCGATGCGCGTCATCGACCAGACGCACCACGGCGCCCGCCCGACGCCTGAACCAGCGGCAACGACGGACCTCGCGCCGGCGTTGGCCGCCGACTGATCTCGTCGCCAACTGCGCTAGCGCCACAACGGCACGAGCTGCTTCACGCGATCGCCCAGGCCGCGTGACGAATCGTCGCCTGCTGGAGGGTCCGGCTGCGTTGCGACACGGATTTCCGGCGGCGCGTCCGCCCCCGGCATGGGGAGACGCTGGACCAGATAGCGGGGCCAGTAGCCGTCGATGAGCCGCTGGCAGTCGACCAGCTCTCCTTTGTCCAGCGCGATCTGGGCGCCGACCAACCGCCGCGCAAGATTGTCCTTCTGCGACTCGGCGAACGTGAGGTCGAACAGCTCGACCTCGTCGATCCAAGCATTTCCGGCGCCGTACATTTGGAGGTGGATTCGCATTTGACCGCGTCCCCCCAGCGGCAGGTCGTCGAACGTCACTTCGCTGGTCCTCCACTGGCCCGACTCGCCGGCAAGTTTGAACTGCCGATAAGCGAGCACGACGCCCTGCCCCAAATCGTACTCAGCCCACGCGAGCACCTGAGAGCCTTCGGCCAGGTCCGACGTGCGAATGCTCGCCCGCACGGTGAGTTGTCCCGTCGCGGGGATGGGAAACAACTGGCTCTGCGCCGCCACGCCGGGTTGATCGGCGCTGGCCAACAGCAAGGACCTTGTTCCGGCGGCTGCAACGCTTGCGTCAACGCTCACGGCGCCCGCGGCGCCGATCCGCGACTGCCAGCCGAGCATCAGCTTGTCCGGTCCCGTCAGCTCAAAGCCAGGGTTGTGCAATTGCTCATACGGGCGCTGCATGTCAAGTCCCTGCATCCGCTCGTCAAGCTCGCGAATGCGCGCCGTAAGCTCCGCCCGCGCCGTCTCCGAGGGCGTGATGGCACACGCTCCGACGCGCAGCCCGCGCGAAGCGAATCGCCGCGCCGTCACGCCGTAGGGCGGCAGCGCCAGTTTCCACGCGGTCGCTCCGCTCGGAAGCGTGCCGGCCGAGTCGCTCGCCCCGGCGGGCGCTCCCAGATCCTGCCACGCAACGGGCGCCGACGATTCCAACGGAATCTGCACGTCAACCACCCAGGCCGATTCGTTCACAAGACACACGGTCGACGACTCGGCGCCGCGGTACGCACGCATCGTCACAGGCTGGCGCTGTTCGACGCGAACGTCCGTCCCACGGGCTGGCAGCTCCTGAAAGATGCGCCGTAGCCGCACCCGCTGGCGATCATGCACCTGCGGCCATTGCTCGGCGCCCTCGACCCAGGTCTCGAAGTCGCGGGCCGCCAGGGCGCTCGCCAGCGGTCGCCGCGCCGCCGCGTCGACGGGAAAACCTGGCACGCTCGCGGCAAAGAACGTTTTGTCGGCGCCGAAGGGACTCTGCGCGTCAAATGACGGCAGCCGCAGTTGCCGCGCCGGATGAAACGCCAATTCTCCCGAGGCGGTCTGGCCTGCCAGCACTTGGTCGAACTCCGTTGCTTGAGTCACGACGATCTGCAGCGCTCGACGCTCGAGTTCCTGATCCGAGACCACGTGCCGTGGACGCAACAGGCAAACCCCGGGCGATTCCGCCAGCGCGCCCAGATCCACGCCAATTTCGGCTGCCGCATCCCCGATCGTCGCCCGCCCGGCGCCATTGAGCGTCTGACGCAGGATCGCGCTGGCCTCGGCCCCCGCAAACATATTCTCAGTGCACAACAGGAGCTGGCGATCCTTCCCCGTGGCCGCAACGTGGGAGGCCAACTCGGCGTAAAACTTCGTCAGCTCGCGTTGTCGCCAGTCAATCCACCGCGAACGTTCGGGGCCGGCGAGGTCGTTGGCGCGACGAGCAAAGCGATCCGTCCCCGTCGTGGCCAGCTTCACATGAGCGTCAGCCGAGAACCGTGCGGTTGTCGCGTCGTCCAGTCCCCACCTGAGTCCCGGCAACACGCCGTAACCATGCCCGGGGAGTTGCAGCGCCACGCCTCCCAACGAGGGGTGGTGTCCATACCGTGCGATGATTTGGCCCACGATGTCGCGCACCGCGGATTGGACGTCTCCGCACAGCAGGTTGTACCTGGCGCCCACGGGATCGGCCGGGCGATGATCGCTCCACGTGCGTCCGTCGGGGCCGATTGGCGCCACGCCGCTCGACTGCGAATCGCTGTTGCGCCTTAGCGTCTCGAGCGGCGGCAGCGGCGCGGCGAGCTCGATCGCGGGAATCAGTTGCAGCCCCTCGCGATCAAAAATGCGAAGCAGGGCCTCCAAAACATCCTTGCGAACCACGTCCGCGCCGCCACTCGACAAGAGCCCCGAGTCATAGCGCGGGGACATTCCCAAATCGTCGAGGCCCGTCAATGAGGCTCCGTCAGCCGCGACGGCAATGATCGCCGTGTTAAATCCGTCGCCGCGCAGCTCCTGAGCCAGCCGACGTCCGCCCTCCAAGAAGGAGCTCCAACCCTGGACGCTCAATCCGCTGGCGGCGTCAAGGTACTCGGCGCCGCCCAGGCTCTCGGCAAATCGGGGCGTGCTGATATAGGCCGCGGCGCGTCGGCCCGATCCACCGCCCCGATCCGCGGGCGGCTCTGTGGTTTGACGCTGCAGGACTCGAATGGCGCCGAATTGTGCAGGCAGCGTCGACGATTGATTCGCCAACAGAAGCAGCGGCGTTGACGTTCGCGGCCAAAAGGCAATGCGGTGAATCGACGCGCCCTGCGACGCACCGGTCGGCCGTTGCATCACGGCGTCGACAAACGCCCCCGCCTCGCGACCAAACGACAACGCGCGGCCGGCCGCATCCGGCTCCACGATGCTCGCCGCAAGTTGCTGAGGTACGCCGGGCGGCAGGTCGATCTCGACGGCGTACTGCTTGCCAACTTCGGAAATCAGCAGCGGATAGGCCCGCCACGACGGCTCGCCGCCCGCATCGGCTGCAGGCAATTCCACGAGTTGGCCAGCCTCGCCCGCGCGTAAGAGCGGCTTGACATTGCCCAACGTGCGCGGCGTTGTCAACACGGGAAGCCGGTCAAACTGCGTCCACGACGGGGGCTGCAGCCGCCCCCTGTCTTGGGCGGGGTCAATGCTTTGCACAAGGTCCCACGCGTCGGCAAGCGTCGGAAGCGAGGCGTCGGGGTCGATGACGACGAATTCGACCTCCCGCGTCGCCAGCGGGGCTGGCCGTTGCCACGGATTCAAGCGGCTCCCGATCCCCGATGCCCGCCGCCGCACAGCGAGCACCAGCCGATAGGCGCCCTCGGTCGCTGGCGCCGCCACTTCCAAAACCAGCGGCGCCTTGGCCGCCAGGTCAATCGCCTGGCTCGACTCCCACACAACGGCGCCGTCGGCGATGCGCGCCAACCTGGCCTCGAGCAGGTCGCCTGCCGCGGCCGTCTCGCCCATGAGGTTCGGAGTCACCGTCAGTCGAAGGGAGTCGCCCGGCGCGAACACCATGTGATCGCGATCGACGCGCACTCGCAAGGCATCGCCGGGCGTTCGCCCGACCAACAGATATCCGCCCAACAGGTCCAGCGGCGCGCGCAGCGGCTCCGCCGCCAGCCGGCCCAACGGCATACGAACTTCTTCGGCATCGGCAGATGCCGATTTCTGCAAGCGGATGGTCACCACAGACGCCTCGTCGCCGCGGATCGACACGTCGCAGCTATCAAACGCGCGCGGGGTGAGAGGGGCCACGATCACCTGGTTGGCGACCAGTTGCAAGGCGGCCGCTTCGTCCGCCTCGATGCCCAGCGGCTGCAGATCGGTCAGCGTTGCGCTCGCGGCGCTAATCGACCCGACCCACAGTTGCGGCGCCTGCGGCCCGCTGCCCCACGCGAAGCGGAGCCGCACGTCAAGCTCGGCGGCCGACGTGCGGTTCGCGCACGCAAGTCCCAGCGCCGCCGCGGCCGCGAGGGACGCAAGCAGGATCCGATGCATCGGACTTCCGTGTCCGAACATGAGGCGAGGTTCCGAAGCAATCATTGCGCACGCGGCGGCGCCGCGGGACGACCCGCGAGAAGCTCCGCGCCAGAAGCGGCGGGATTGTAGAAACCGATTCCCGCTGCTACCAGAGCACAATCAGGCTCGCAAGTGCTGGCCAAGTCAGCAGTTGCAAGTGCTCTTGCCAGAGGTGACGGCGCCGTCACGCAGGCGGCTCCACCAGATCGTCGTCAAGAAGGCCATCGGCAACGCCGTCGCCCGGGTTGCCGCGATCGAGAATTGCCGACAGCCGGTCCACAATATCAGGACAGCGGCTGCCCACCTCATTGGCTTCCCACCGATCGTCGGGCTTGACGAACAGTTCCGCCGCCGGCGCCGCTGAGGCGTTGCCGCCGGGCGCGGGACGTCGCAACGTCCACGCGGGCGTGCGAATCCACCGCTCGCCCGTTCCGCTCGATGCGCGTACGAACTGACGGCCTGGGGCGGCCGATGCGGTTTCCAGAAGATTGCGCCCCTCGACGGCCGGCGCACCGAACCATGCCGCTAGCGTCGTCGTCAGGTCGCTCGGCACGCTGAGCTGCCACCATCGGGGCGGAACCGCCTCGGACCCCGGCGCCAGGAGCAAGCACGGGATTTGGAGGACTTCGCCGTACAACTCGCCGCCGCCCACCACGCCGTGCTCTCCCAAAGCGAACCCTCGGCAACCCACCAGCACGATCAACGCATCACCGCACACAGAGTCCTGCATCGCGGCAAGCACGCCGCCAAGGCACTGGTCAAGCACCACCGTCTGGGCCGCGTACGCAGCGCGAAAGCCCAACAGGTCATCGGCATCGCGTGTCGAGACGCGGTCCGGCGGCGTGACGAACTCGGGCGGCTCGGGATCGTCGTCTTCGACGAGTGAACGACGCAGCGACGCCGGTGCATCCCAGGGACCAAAGAACCCCTGTGCGTGGATCCACAAGAGGCGCCCCGCCTCGGGCGCCGGCGTCGCCGCGCACGCCTGGAGGCGTTCCGCCCCGACGGCAAAGACAGCAGCCAACGCCGTCTCGGACGCGTCCGCAGCCGCCTCGCTGCGCTCGCTTTCCAACGACCAGACGTCCGCCACGCCCTCAGCCGCGGCCAGGGCGGCGATCGAAGTCTCATCGGTGACGAGCGTGACGGCCGCGCCGCGGGCGGAAAGCTGTTTCAGCAATTCGCCGTGGTTCCAGACGCTTGCATAAAAATCGGCAAGTTCCGGCGACGTGCAGAACATCCACTCGACAACCACCGACTGGCTGGCGAGCGCATCGAGCGTCGGCGTCTCATGCCACGTGTTCCCGTAGGCGCCAAGCGCCGCCGCGCGCAATCCATCCACTGCAATGACAACTGCCTGCCGTCCGCTCATGCAGGCAGTATAGCCGCACATCGCGAGAGGATGGAGCCGCCGCGCATCGTCAGTTCACGCAGTCAGGCGCCCGAACGCCCGCTGCGCCAGTCGCGCCACACAAGTTGGGGAAACAGCCAAGCATCCTTGAGATAGCGTTTGGCCAGCCGGCGCGGCTCGGTGAGCAGCCGATGGAGCCATTCGAGTCCAACGCGGCGCATCCATCGTGGCGCTCGGCGCTTCTCGCCGGCCAGGAAATCAATGGTGGCGCCGATGCACAGCGCCACCTTTGCCGCCATGCGCTCGGCGTGGGCGTGTACCCATAACTCCTGTTTGGGGGCGCCCAGCCCCACCAGCAGCACGTCGGGGCGCGCTGCGGCAAGGCACGCGAGTATCCGCTCGTTCTCCGCCCCGTCGTGCTCGAACCCCAGCGGCGGCGAGAGCGTGCCGACGACCTCCACCCCCGGCCAACGCTGGACGATGTTGCTCGCTGCCCGCTCGGCGACGCAGGGGCCGGCGCCCAGAAGAAACACGCGCAATGGCCCCCCCGACCCGGCTTCGCACTCCGCCGCCACGCGATCAAACAGCGCTGGAGCCAGATCGCTCCCGGGAACGCGCTCGGGGAGCGCGCGGCGCAAGAGACGTGCCGCGACGACCACCGGCGCCCCATCCGCCAACACTAGCGAAGCCGCCGCATAGGCGGAGCGCAGCGCGTCGTTCGTCTGGTACATCACGGCATGGTCAACGTTGGGCGTCACGACAAATCGGCACGCCGCGCCGCGCCGCGCGGCACACCAGGCCCGAACCGTGTCCACGGTCTCGGCCATCGTTATCGAGTCGACGTTCATGCCGAACAGCCGCACAAAGCGCCGCTCGCCCGCGTTCGCAGTGGCCGTCGTCATCGTGAGCTCCGCAAATTCGGGGCGCCAAGTCTCAAAAAATCGGACCATTTGCTTCCGACAGGTCGAGCACTCGCCGCGAATGCGTCGGGCGCAGGAGATTGCGCCAGTAGACCCACCGTCATGCCGGCCGCAAAGAACAAGAACCAATGCTCCGTGGGCGACAGCGTGAGATCGTGAAACAAGGCTGACGCCAAATACGTCAGCAGCGTCGCGAGCGCGAAGAGCCCTTGCCGCCGCTGCCAGGCATCGCGCGTTGCATCCCGGGCAAGCCTCCACGCGGCGCGACCCCAAACGGCAAGCAGGCCGACGAACAACGCAAAGCCGACGAACCCCGTCTCGACCAGCACGCTGAGGAGCGTATTGTGATGATCGAGCTTGTGCAGCGATTCGAGTTCCAACTGCTGGCTGCGGTCGGCCAGGTAGGGAATCTTCTTGTCGTAAAAGCGTCCCACGCCGCAACCGAACACCGGCGCATCGCGGAACATGCGCATGGAGACGTAAACGAACGACGCTCGCTGGTACACGGAGTGCTCCGCCGAGCCGTCCGTGTCCTGGCGGCTGAGATCGGTCACGCTGTGCGCCAACGCCGCCGCCGCGAGCACTCCGCACAACCCCATGCCCAGTGCGGCCGGTAGCCGCCACCGCGCGGGCATTTGCACGAGCGGTATCGTTGCCAACCCGCCGGTGAGCCCGAGCCACGTCGATCGCGTGTAAGTAAAAAACACTCCACCGGCCATGGCCACGAGCGCCCCGGCGAGTGCAAGTTGCCACACCCGCGTCGATCGCGACACAAGCATCCACGCCGCCCAAAAACAGATCGTCAGCGTGATGCCCAGGCTGGCGGAGTTGAGCGCCGGTCCGCGCGCCCGACCGAAGTGCGTTCCAAGTTCAGGATTCGCGATGTACCGCGGGAATACGGCCCACCACTGCTTGCCGATCTCGGCAAACGCCGTGAGGGAGAGCAAGACGCCAAGTCCTGCGAGCGTCCCCAGCGCGGTCCGCCACGCCTTCTCGGTCCTCGGCGCCACGCGCGCCGCCAGGTAAAGCGATGCGGGAATCCAAAACGCCGTGACGAGCTTCCACAGCGGTTTGACGGCGGCGCCCTCGATCGTCGGCGCCGCGCCCGTGACCACGCAGCGCAGCGTGAAATACGCCAGCGCCGTCAGCAGCAGCCAGTCGTACCCTGTCATCACGCCTGGCCGCAGCTTGCCTGTCCGCCAGTGCAGCAGTCCCAGCGCCCCGAGGCCCGCGAGCAGCACGCGGTCGGGGGTCAGCGGCAGCGGGCCGATGTCGGCGCTCCACAACGGCGGCCCCAAGACATACCCCAGGGCAATGAAGGCCGCCGTCGCCGCCCACACCGAAATATGGCGGGCCACGAGAGCCGCCCATGTCGCTGCCGCCAACGCGCCAATGGCTACCACGATTTCCATGGACGCACGCCGCTTTAGTTGGCTTGTCGCGCCGCGGCCTGCAGGGCTTCCTGCAAGCTCATCCCGCCGTACGGAGCGCTGGTTGTAGCCGACGCCAATTTGCCCGGCGCCGATGGAAGTTTTCCAACCGCGGCCGACAGCACATCGCGGCGACGCGGCGGAATTGCGGGAGCGGCAGCCGGCAGGCTCGGCGCAGCAGCCACCCGCCGTGTTGGCCGCAACGGCTCAACGTCGACGACTTCCGCCGTCCGGCTCACCGCCGCAACGGGCCTGGCTCCGATTGGCACCGGCTGCGCGGCCTCTTCGTCTGCCGTCGCGGTTTCCACTGGCGAGAACGCGCCGTCTGCCTGCCGAGGCGTCCTCCGTTCGACCGTGGCGACTTCGCGTGTCGGCGTCCCGTCGACCAGGAGAAACACCAAACCGAATCCCAGTATCAACCCCGCGACGGCGCCAGCCCCGACGATCGCTGTTCGTCCCGGCCCCGCGGGATAGGGCCCCGTCTCTGGCTCATCCAAGCGGGTGACCAGACTGCCGCCAACGACCGCCGCCTGCGCTGCCCGCGCGGTGCTCAGGTCTTGCCGAATTCGCTCGAGATTCTTCCGGCAGTCCTCGACGGCGGCAACGCGATTGGAGTATTCGGCCCGCAAGGAGGCCAACCGTGCGAATCGCTTTTGAAGGTCGTCCAGTCGACTTTGCGTCGTGGCCAGCCGCTCGCCCGCCAAGTGGAGATCGACCTCGGCGCCGCGTAACGCGGCGACGAGCTCGCCATGCAGCTCGGCACGAATCTGCCCCTCGGCCTCGATGGCCGCACGCACTTGCGGATGATTTGCCGACCGCGACCCACCCAGGCGCGACGTGGCCAGTTGGGCGTCAATCAGCCCGTCCTTCAGTCGCCGCAGCGCGGGCTGCGACGTGAGCAGCGTATTTGGCGTGGCAACCAATTGCTGCGGATCGTCCTGCGCCGCCCGCAACAACGAGATCAGCTTTTCGATCTCGCTCACCTGCGTGCGGAACTTGCGCACGTCGGCTTCGAGCTGCACGGCCTCCATCCGCAGATCGCTTTGCCCCGAGTTCGCCGAGTGCAGCATCCGCAGTTCGCCCAGATCGGAACCCACCTGCGATTCGAACTCCGCCAGCCGCTGCGTCTGGGCATCGAGATCCGCCGCGGCGACATGGGCTTGTTCTTCGATCTCGGCCATTACGCTTCCGGCGCGATGCTTGCGCAAGTCTCGGAGCGCAATTTCAAGTTGCCGGCATAGCTCGGCGACCAGCTCGATCGCCCGGTCCCGGCGTTTGTCCTTGATTGAGAAATAAAACACTTCGGTCTTGCCGAACTCGCCCCCGTCCGGCGGGAGCATCTTCAACCGCTGGCGAAATTCGTCGATGTCTTCGAGCGTCGGCGACTCGGTGTCGGCGCCCAGCAACCGGCGATCGACCGTCTCGATCGTCGCGACAACGACTTCCTGGCTTTTGGCCACTTCGAGGATGGTTTCCTGCAACGTGCGCATCTCGTAGAGATCGGCAAACTTGCCGGGACGCGACCCCGTGGCGCCGGCCGTTTCTTGCCGCGCGACCAAAGCTTGCGACGCCTCCCAGTAGCGAGGCATGACCAGCGCGTAGGCCGCCGCGAGCGCACCGCACGCGGCGGTCGAAATTATCCAGGTCTTGCGTTGCGACCAGACCAGGCGCGCAAGTTCGCGCGGCGGCAAGGAAACGGCCGAGGCAGGTTCCATTCAAAGCTCGTCGTTGGCGCATCGCCTGATTGCGGCGACGCGAATTCGCGTGGCGTATTCGATACAAGCGGTGCGCACGGCGCCGCGACGCCGGGATTCCTCTCTAGGAGCGTAGCTTATGCACGAAGCAGACTTTCACCGCAGGGGCCGCAGAACCATCGGCGGTTCAGCCCCGTTGACTTTTCGCGACACGCGGCGTGCGCCGCCCGCACGAGCGGCGCCGTCGACCTATGTTTGAGAAATCTGCCTCCCGCACCCTCGCGACCGCACCGCCGTCGCCCCGGGCGCCATCAGTGCGCATGGCCCTGCCCCGGAATCCCGCCGCAAACCGCCGCATGCAACCGTGCAGATCGTTTGGCATCATTCGCTGTCCAGTTTGGAACCGTACCGCGACGCGTGGAACGCGCTCGCGGCCGGCAGGCCTTTTTGCGGTTGGACCTGGCTCAGCACGTGGTGGCGCCATTACGGCGGCGATGGCGAGGCAACCGCCCCAGCAGAGCAAGCCCAACGACGCCAACTTCGCGTCGCGCTCGTACTCGATCACGGCGACGGCGCGGCGAACGCGGAGGGCGAAGCGAGTCGCCTCATCGGCGTACTACCGTGCTATGTGGCGCCGTCGCTCGCTCACGGGCAGGTTCTGCGTTTGCTGGGCGACGGCGAGGTTTGCAGCGATCACCTCGGCGTACTCGCGCCTGTCGCCGAGGCCGCGGGCGTTGCCAACGCCCTTGCCGAGTTCCTCGCCGCCGACCCAAGCTGGGACCTCGCCGACTTCACCGCGATCGACGAGGACGACGTTGCCACCAATCGACTGTTTGCAGCGCTCGCGGGGCGACACTGCGACGTCGCGGCCTGGCCCGACGGCAACGCCTGGGCGATCGACCTTCCCGCGACCTGGGAGGAGTTCCTGGCCCGGCAGTCCAAATCCCACCGCAAGCAGCTTCGCCAGGCCGAGCGGCGCGTGCTCGACGGCGGCGATGCAAATTGGAACCTCGTGCGCGACGCCGCGGAGTTCGACGCGGCCTGGGCAACGCTGAGCGACCTGCACCAGCGCCGCCGGCAGAGCCTCGGCGAGCCCGGTTGCTTTTCGTGGCCGTCGTGGGCCGCGTTCCACCGCGACGTCGCGCGGCAGTTGCTTGCCGAGGGGCGGCTTCGACTCTCCACGTTGGACCTCGATGGCGTCCCGGTCGCCGCCGAGTACCATCTCGTCGACCGGCATGCGACCTACGCCTACCAGGGCGGCGTCGCCCCCGATCATCTCGCCGACGAGCCCGGCCGACTGTCGACCATTCGCACGATTCAGCACGCCATCAGCGAAGGCCACGCCCGCTTCGACTTCCTCCGCGGCGACGAGCCGTACAAGGCCCACTGGCGCGCCGTGCCTCGCCCCACGTGGCGGCGGCAAGCGACGGCGCCGCGCCGCTGGCCGAAGCTGCGGCGCAACGCCTGGGCCGGCGCCCGCCGCGTCGGCGAGTGGGCCCGCCAGTTCGCGGGAATGTTTTCGTAGCCGTTCGACCTTGCCCTCGCGCGCCCATGTTCAGCGACACCTATCGCGACCCGCTGGTCGGCATGTATTACCTGGCGACGCTGCCGCAGCGCCGCTGGGCCGCCGCCCGCCGCGCCGCGGCAGGGCAAGCGCCGGTGATCGCCCTCTACTACCATCGCGTCGCCGACGCGCATCCGAACGATTGGACGATCGGCACGAACCGCTTCAAAGCCCAGATCGAGTGGCTTCGCGAGCGCTACGAGATTGTCTCGCTCATCGAAGCCCAGCGCCGCATTGCCTCGCGACGCAATCACGGGCCCGCGGTGTGCATCTCGTTCGACGACGGCTATGCCGAGAACTGCGACGCCGCCGTCCCGTGGCTGATCGAGGAGAAAGTTCCCTTCACGTACTTCGTCTCGACAAATCACGTGATTGAGGCCCAGCCGTTCGAACACGACCTCGAGCGCAACTGCCCGTTGCCTCCGAACACGCCCGCCCAGCTTGCCGCGATGGCCGCCGCCGGGGTTGAGCTGGGCGCCCATACACGACGCCACGTCGACCTGGGCGTCGTCGACGACGAAACCGTCTTGCACGACGAGATTGTTGGCTCCAAACGCGATTTGGAAGAGATCATCGACCGCCCGGTCCGTTATTTCGCTTTTCCGTACGGCCTGCAAGCCAACCTGTCCCCAGCGGGATTCCGGATGGCATTCCAGGCTGGCTACTGGGGCGTGTGCTCGGCCTACGGCGGCTACAACTACCCTGGCGACGATCCCTTTCACATCCACCGCCTGCACGCCGACCCCAAATGGTCGAGGTTCTGTAACTGGATGACCGCCGATCCACAGCTCCGCCGCGGCGAGAAACGATTCGACCCGGGTGACTATCGACTTGGATTTTGACCCGCCAAGCTGGCCCCAAAATGCCGGCGCGCCACAACCGACGACGACGCACCACACCATTGAACGACTGACTCTATGCCCGCCGACGTTTCCGACTCCCCGCCTACGGCCACGCGCCGCGTCGTGCAAGCCGACACGCTGGCCGCCAGCGTGGTGATCCTGCTGATCGCCACGGTCGTGCAGCGCACCGTCGGCTTCGGCCGCAGCGTGCTGTACTGCAGTTGGCTCTCGCCCGAAGCGCTCGGGCAGTGGGAAATGGTTTACAGCTTCCTGATGCTCGCGGCGCCGCTGGCGGTCTTGGGCGTGCCGGGCTCGTTCGGTCGCTACGCAGAGCACTATCGCCAGCGCGGCCACTTGCGCACGTTTCTCCACCGCGCCGCTCTGTGGACCGGCGCCTGCACCGCCGCGGCGCTCGTCTTCATCGAATGCTTTGCTCCAGAACTCTCGACGCTGCTGTTCGGCCTGCCCGACGAGGCGGCGCTCGTCCGCGGCATCGGCGTCTGCCTTGCCTCGGTCATTCTGCATCACACGATCACCGCGCTGCTCGCCGGGCTGCGGCTCTACCGTATTGTCTCGGCGACGAATTTCGCCCAAAGCCTGTTGTTCGCGGGCATTTCGCTGGGCCTCATGTGGCGCCATCCCCACGTCGCGAACATCGTCATCGGCTATGCCGTCGCTTGCGTCTTCGCTTCCCTCGGCGCCGTCATCTGGGCCTGGCCCGCGCTCATCCACCTCGAACCGGCTCCCGATTCACTGCCCCACGGGCATTTCTGGGCCAAGCTCCTGCGCTTCGCGTTCTTCGTCTGGGTGAGCAACCTGCTCGCCCAATTATTCGCGGTGGTCGATCGCTACATGCTCGTCCACTGCGCCGGTCTGTCGCCCGCCGAAGCGCTCGACCAGGTTGGCCACTATCACAGCAGCCGCGTCATTCCGCTCTTGCTCATTTCCGTGGCGGACCTGCTCAGCGGCATGATCATGCCGCACCTCAGCCACGACTGGGAAGCAGGCCGCCGCGACCACGTCGGCCGACGCATCAACACGGCGGTGAAGCTCATGTCGCTTGGCTCGCTTGCCGCGGGCGCGTGCATTCTCGCCGTGGCGCCGTTTCTATTCCATGTCGTGCTGGAAGGTCGCTACGACGAAGGACTTCAAGTCCTGCCCTGGACCCTCGCCGGCTGCGTGTGGTACGGCATCTATACGATCGCCCAAAACTATCTCTGGTGTGCGGAGCGGGCTCGCTTGGCAACAGCGCCCTTGGCGCTGGGCCTGATCGTCAACGTCGCCCTCAACTTCGCGCTGCTCCCGTCGATGGGTCTTCAGGGCGCCGTGATCGCCACAGCCGTCTCGACGGCGCTCTGCCTGGTTGCCGTGATCGTGTTCAGCGAGCGCCACGGCATGCACGTCGACGCCGGCACATGGCTGATCGTCCTGGCGCCGGCGTCGATCGGTTTCGGCACAGACATCGCGCTGGCGATCTGCTCGGTTCTCGCCATTGCATCGTGTGCGACGAATCTCGTGTTCACCGCCGAGGAACGACGGGAGCTCGCCGCCAGCGTAAGCGACCTGCTTTCGTCCAAGCTCCCGCTGTTTACCCGCCGCCGGGCTGCTTCGCCATGACCCATGCCTCCATCCCGCTGCGCGTCCTGTTCCTCGTCACCAGCATGCCGGTCGGCGGCGCTGAGACGCTGCTGATGAACCTGGTGCGGCGCATGGACCGCAAGCGATTCGCGCCCGAACTGGTGTGCCTGAAGGAGCTCGGCCCCTTGGGCGAAAAACTGGCGTGCGAGATGCGCGTCCATTCGCACCTGATTGCCGGAAAATACGACCTTCGCATCCTGCCAAGGCTGTGGCGGCTGATGCGCATTCCACGGGCCGACGCGGTCATCACCGTCGGCGCCGGCGACAAGATGTTCTGGGGCCGCCTCGCCGCGCGGCTGGCGGGCGCACCGGTCATCGCCTCCGCTTTGCACAGCACCGGCTGGCCCGATGGCGTGGGCCGGCTCAACCGCATGCTCGCCCGAATCACCGACGCCTTCATCGCCGTCGCCGACGCCCACGGTCGACACCTCGTCGAGGGCGAACAGTTCCCCGCCGACAAGGTGCGCGTCATCTACAACGGCATTGACGCCGATCGCTTCGCGCCGCGCGACGGCGCCCCTGTCCGCGCCGCGCTCGGCATTCCGCCCGACGCGCCCGTCGTTGGCATTCTCGCGGCGCTGCGGCCGGAGAAGAACCACGAGCTGTTCCTCGCCGGCGCTGCGCGAATCCGCGCCGCGCGCCCTGACGCCCGCTTCCTCATCGTCGGCGACGGCCCGCAGCGGCCGGCTCTCGAAGCGCTTGCCAATGAACTCGGCATCGCCCCAGGCGTGCATTTCCTCGGCACGCGCAGCGACGTGCCCGAGTTGCTCGCCGCCTGCGACCTCGTAGCGCTTACTTCCCACAACGAAGCGGCGCCGGTGTCGATTCTCGAAGCCCTCGCCGTCGGCGTGCCCGTCGTCGCCGCGAACGTCGGCTCCGTGAGCGAAACCGTCATCGACGGCGAAACCGGACGCCTGTTCCCCGCCGGCGACCTGGACGCGTACGTCGCTGCCGCGTTCGATGTGCTCGCTGACGACCAGGCGCGCACGCGCATGGCAGGCGCCGGCCGTCGCCTGGTCGTCGAGCGCTGGTCGCTGGCCGCCATGGTCCGCGGCTATGAGCAGTTGATCGAAACGATCTACAAATCGAAGCAACCGGCCGCCTCGGCGCTCCCGTTCCCTCCGGGAGAGGGCCGGGGCGAGGGAGCGGCGGATTGGCGGGTCAAATCGCCTGCTGCTTCGCCCTCACCCTAGCCTTCTCCCGGCGGGAGAGGGGACCGGACGCATTCCGCCCCCGCGCGCTGCGGACTACGATTGATAGAAGCTCACGCTTCGCGGCCCGTAAGTCAGGCATGATCACCGAAACGCTGCTAACTTTGATCGCCCGCTTCATCAGCGGCGCGAGCGTGCGCTGGGTGGAATCGCAGCCCGACACCTGCCAGCGGGTGTACTTTGCCAATCACACGAGCCATCTCGACGTGATTCTCGTCTGGTCGGCCCTGCCGACGCACGTGCGGCGCTTGACGCGCCCGGTGGCCGCCAAGGACTATTGGACGCGGGGCTGGATGCGCCGCTACCTGGCCAAGCAGTTCAACGCGATGCTCATCGATCGCACGGAGATCAAGGTCCACCAGAGCCCGGTCGACCTGATGATCCGCGAGATGGGCCGCGCGCACTCGATCATCATGTTTCCCGAAGGAGGCCGCAGCACGGGCGAGGTCGTCGGCGAATTCAAAAGCGGACTGTATTATCTGGCCAAGAAGCGGCCCGAGCTCGAGCTCGTACCGGTGTACATCAACAACATGAACCGCATCCTGCCGCG
>CAYSFP010000023.1:0-46088 GCA_964430075.1 uncultured Planctomycetaceae bacterium
CGTGGCGTAGGTGCATGCCACAAGCGCCGGCTGATCGTGAGCGGGAGCTACCCGCCAACTCGGCAATTGAGAATCTTACCAAACTTCGGGGAAAAATCCGCTGTGGCCCACGGGCCACAACCGATCGTCAGCCCACGTCAGCCGCCACGCGGGCCGCCAGTGCGAAGTCGCGCTCGGCGTAAATCTGGCTGATGTCCGCCTTGCTATGCCCCAGGGCGACTTGCACGGCTTCGAGCCCGTGCGACTTGCGCACCTCGGTCGCAAAGCTATGCCGCAATCGGTGCGGCGACCACGGCGCCACGTCCGCGAGGATGGCGGCGCGACGGATGGCCCGCCCGTAGGTCACCACGTCGTAGCTGGCGCGCGGCGTGCGCTTCGGCTTCCGCTGGCGATTGGTCCCCGCTCGGTTTCCGCACGACCGCGGCGTCTGGCGATTGGCAGCGCGTTCGGCGCGCATGCGGGCGACGGCTTCCACGGGCGAGAAGCAATAGGCGCTCGGCGCACGCAGGAGGTACGGCAGCAGAATCTCCTGCCCCTTGGGTCCAATGAAAATCACCCGCGGTCGGTCGTGGTGCTCGACCTTGTGACTCTCAGGGATGTACTCCCAGACGGCGCCGGCGCGGTTCACATCGCCGGGGCGAAGATTGCAAATCTCGCCGGGGCGAGCGCCGGTGAGCCGCTGCAGGAGGACCATATCACGGACGATCGGCGACAGCTTGGCGATGGTTGCCTCGACCACGGCGTCGTCGACGGGCTTCACGGGCGCGCTCTCGACCGCCGTGGTGCGGCCCTTGCGGAGCCCGCTCACGGTGCGGAGCGATTCGTACACGCCGCCGGGAATCATTTCCTCGCTGGCCGCCCACTTGAAGATGCGCTTCACGCGGTCGGTCTGCTTGTTGACCTGGTTGCGACACCAGCCCTCATCGATCATCCGCTGGCGAACCGCCTTGAGGGCGAGCGGACCGAACGCGGCGGCGCGCTCGCGCGAGTACAGCGCTTTGACGACGCCCATGGCCCGCTTGAGCATGGGGACTTCGTTCGTGTGCTTGCCGTTCTTGACGTAGTAACCCTTGGCGAACCGCAGATAGGCGGCCATCACTTCTGCCACGGTCACGTCGCCGCGGGAGACGGGCAGGGCGCCGCCGTTGAGCATCCATTCCGCCGTCAGCCGGCGGTACTTCTCACGGCTCTCCGCGGAGCCGTACTTGCCCAGGTAGTGATCACGGCCGTCGAGCGTGACGACCGCCAGCCCCTTCGCCCGGTGGCGGCGGTATTTTGGAAGGCGCAAAGACAAAGCGTCCGACATGGTGCGGTGCTCCCAAAAATCGGGAATCCTGTACGGTACAGGTTTTCCCAAGGTTTCGGGCCGCACTGTCGAACGCTCGACAGGTAACCTAACGCTAGGCTCGGCAACGACTTACAAAAAGCTCCCCCGGTAGGACTCGAACCTACGACAAAGCGGTTAACAGCCGCTTGCTCTACCAACTGAGCTACAGGGGATTGGAGGCACACCGGGGCGTCGCCCAGGTTGGCCGAACCATAAAAAGTATCTTACGCGCCGCCGGCAAGCAAGGCCGCAGGTCGGTCGTGGATTTGCCGGATTTACCGCTTGTAACCTGGACATCTGTTGAACCGTCACGCGACAATGGCCCCACGGACTTGCTGGTGCCATGTCCCCCGGCTGGCCTTCGCGCGTGTTCGATCCATGGCCGACGATGATTTCGACGTGGCGGCGCTGGCGGCGTACCTGCACATGATGCCGGCGCAGATTTCACGGCTGGCCGACCGGGGCAAGCTGCCGGGGCGCCGGGTCGCCGGTGCGTGGCGCTTCTCGCGACCGGAGGTGAGCCACTGGTTGGAGGAGCGGATCGGGCTGTCGGACGACGACGAGCTGGCGGCGATGGAGACGACGCTCGAGCGGGTCGACGCTGGCGCTGGGGATGTGAATCTCGCTGACCTCTTGCCGCTGGACGCCGTGGCCGTGCCGCTGGCGGCGCGGACGCGAGGCAGCGTCGTGAAGGAGATGTGCGAGCTAGCGGCGACCACCGGCATGTTGTGGGACGTCGATCGCATGGCCGACGCGGTGGCGGCCCGCGAGGCGATGGCGCCGACGGCGCTCGACGTGGGCGTGGCGCTGCTCCATCCGCGGCGGCCCCAGGCGTCGATCCTCGGGCAGGCGGTGATTGCCTTGGGGGTGACGAGCCAAGGGATTCCCTTCGGCGCGCGGCTGCTCACCGACGTGTTCTTTCTGCTGGCGGCCACGAGCGACCACGAACACCTGCGCGTGCTGGCCCGCGTCAGCCGGATTGTGAACGACGCGGAGTGGCTCGCGAGGCTGCGGTCGGCGTCCGATGCGCGCGAGGCCCGCGCGTTGGTGCTCGCGCGCGATGTGGAGATTGGCCGGTGACGAGCCCTAGCCGCCGAGGACGGATTCTCCATCGCGCCGATGCCGCAGCAGACGGCAACCGCAGGAACGTGTGGGCTGTCGGGCCGTGGGGCGAGCGGGAGTTTGCCGCGGCGGCCGCCGAGCTGGCGGCCTCGTGCGAGTGGTCGACTTTTGCGGACATCGAGAGTACGATTGCCTGTTTGGGAACCAGGCGCGCGCCGCAGGCGCTGCTGATGGCGCAGCCGCGACCCGGCATGCACGAACAGGAACAAGTCAACCGGTTTCTCGCCACGGCGCCGCTGACCGACGTCGTCGTCGTCGCGGGAACGTGGTGCGAAGGCGAGCTGCGCACGGGGCGGCCGCTGGCGGGCGTGCGGCGGATTTACTGGCATCAACTTGCCGGTTGGCTCCGCCGCCAGGAGCCAGGGCGCCCGCCCTCCGCGGCGCCGCATTGGGCCGCGGACGCCCGGCCGGCGTTCGGCGCTGAATCGCCGTTCCACGAAACGGCGGCCTTGCGCGACGCCGTTGTCGCCGTCGATGCGGTCGATTACGCGACGTTCGAGACGCTCGACGAGGGATTGCGACCGTATGTGCGGGCGTGCGTCTGGACCTCGCGGGGGCGGGGCGAGCTGGGCGACGCGTCGCTGGGGGTCTGGGACGGCGGGCAACTCAACGGCGATGAACTCGCGGCGCTGGCACGGTTTTGCGAGCGGTTTGGCGGGGCTGCGGCCGCGGTGGTTGCGCTGGTCGATTTTCCGCGCGCGGAGCACCTGCGGCTGGCGGCCGCGGCGGGCGCCGCGGGGGTGATGGGGAAGCCGTATTTGGTGGGGGAGGCGGTGCATTGGTTGGGAAACGCGGCCGCGCTAAGCCGCAAGCGGCGGGAGGCGGTTGGGGTTACCAGGGGTCCGTGAGCTGGGTGCGGATGATTTCGCGTTTCCAGTTGGGCTCGTGGATGGGCCAGGCGCGGATGTCCTCGACGCCGTCGGGAAGCTGCGATGCGTCGCAACGCGTGGGGCGACCCAGGTCGTGGGCGGCGCGGCGGGCGGCGTGTTCGGCCGGCGTCGTGGGCGGCGTGCGGCCGCCGAGGTTGCCGCGGCGCCACTGCGGACGGTCGTGGTCCCAAAGCGTGATGATCACCGGCGGGGCCATTTCGAGCATCCGCCGGGCGATCAGCTCGTGGCTAGCCGTCGCAAAGATTCGTTTGAGGTGATACAGATCCCAATCCCAGTCGGCCCCGGCCGCGGCGAACCACGGGCGTGGCAACAACAAGCATCCGGCCAACCGATTGGCGATCGCCTCGCGAGCGCTGGGCGGGGCGTCGCGCGGATCGGCGTCCAACAGGGTGAACACTTCGTGATTGTGGGCCTCGCCGATCTCGTGCGCCAGCGCCCAATGGCGGCGCTCCGGGCGCGGCTCGTCGGCCAGGAAAATCGTGGGCTGAGCGGCTGACGCGGCGGCGCCGAGGCGGACGAAACGGGCGCGCGTCTCGGATGGCCCGTCGTTGGCGACGACCAAGCCCAGGCGGTCAGCGAGCACACGCGCGTCGACCGGCGGGGCCATGATCTCGGCTTCGTCGAGGAGAACATCGGCCATGCGCTGGAGGGCATCGCGAATTTGTTCGGCAGGGAGATCGGCAATCATGGATGTCGCGCGGCTCGAATTGATTGATGTCGTTCACAGGCCGACGCATCGGCGTCGGGGGATTTTTGTCGCGAAACCACGCTTTTAACGACAAAAATCGGGCGGGCGACCAGGGCGCCTACGTAACCGCTGAGCTCGCGGGGAGTTGCAGCACGATGTGAGCGCCGAGTTTTTTGTCGTTCAACGTGCGATTAGAGGGCCTCCATCGACGTGACGGCTGATCCTGGCCGGTGGATTCCCCCCCGGCAGCGAGGACTTGGCGGCTCAACGCGTGGCGGCGAATCACCTGACGACGCCGGTTTAATGTATTTTTATACAGTATATCGCCGTGGCCGGCCGGTTACAAGATGTCCAGAGCGAGCGGCGAGTGGCCTTGTCGTCCGATTTCACGTTCTGCGACAATCCGCCGCCCCCTTGGGCCGCTTGCCGCTTAGCGCGGTTTCGCCCTCCACCATCCCGCTGCTGATTCAAGCCGCCATGCCCACGGCCAACGGAACCCCCGTCATTCGCACCGCTCTGGCCATCGGGGTCATGGGCGTCCTGTGGACGGCGGTTCCCTCGGTCGACTCCTGGATCAAGTCACGCTTCGCCCAGCGGCTCGCCCGCCATGCCGAGGCGTCCACCGGCGATGTTGCCCTTTTGGCCGTCCGTCGCCTGGCCGACCGTGGCTCCGAGGCCTTGCCCGCCCTGATTCAAGTGGCCGCATCGACCAACGGCGACGCCGCGGAGGCCGCCCGCAATGCCGTGCTCGATCGTCTCGCCGCCTGGCAAGCGGAATTTCGAGCCACGGACAACGCGATTGTTCACGCGGAGCGACTCGACGAGCTGGCCCGCGCCCTGTTGCTGTCCGTCGAACAGTTCGATCCCGTCGGCCGCGCGTGGGCCGACCGGATCGCTCTCACGATCGTTCGCCAGTGCGACGCGCTGCCGGCGGGCGCCACGGTCCAGCTCCTGGCCGCGTGCGATGCCGTGCTGAGGGCTCCCCCGGCGCCCGCGCGAGTCGCCACTGTCGTGGCCCAAGGGCTGACGATGACGCCGCCGCCCGCGGCGCCGAGCCCGGCGGCAGTGAGCGAACCGTCGATTTCTACGTCCGAACTTGAGACCGGCGTCGCTCCCGTCCCATCGCTGGCGAGCGATCGTTCCGCGCCGTCGCCGCAAGCGGAGGTGGCGATCGTCCAATCGTCCTCGACGGCGGCCCCAACCCTTCCCGCGGCCGAGTCGCTCGTCGTGCCACAACGATCGGCACGAACCGACCCGCCCGCCACGAACGATGCGATCGCCAAGCCGTCGGTCGCCGCTGCCGCGCTGCCTCGCCCGCTGCCTCCGCCGCCCGCGGAGTCATCGCTCGTGGACGTCCCCTCGCCCACGGAGGCCCGCGTGCTGTTGCGCCGTTACCGCCAGTTGTCCCTGCCCGAGCTGCGCGAAGCGCTCGCCGCCGCCACGGGCTACCAAGCGCTCGCCATCCAGCAAGTTCTGCGGGAACGGCAAGCTCCCGCCGCCGCGGGCCCGCGGACCGTCTCGCGCGAGCCGTCGCCGTCGGACGCCGAGCAGCAGTTGTCGCAGCGCATCGGCAGCCTGCCCGCCGCCGAAGGACGAAGCCTGCTCCGCAACCTGGCCTCGAATCCCAACGAGCCGGCCGAGCTGCGGCTGCAGGCGCTCGCCCTGCTGGCCACTAGCGGCGACCCGCAACTGGCCAGCATCGCCCGAGAGCGGGCGCTCAACGATCCCGACCCCAGGGTGGCCAACCTCGCGTCGCGCATCCTTCGCGACGCACAACAGCGCTAGGCGAGCGCTTCTCTTCGGGCCCTTTCCTCTTCCGACCTTGGCGCTCTTGGCGCTCTTGGCGTCCTTGGCGGTTCCTTTCCGACGGCCGCGCGCGGCGTCGCTACTTCACCAGCCGCTCTTCCAGCGCCGTGACGCGGCTCGCGGTGACGTGGGCCCGGCGGTATTCCGGCATGAACCCGCGCGTGCCCCGGACCCCGATCCGCTGTCCCACGTACGCCTGCAGATTCACATCCGGCGACGCCGTGACGAACGTCACCACGTCGCCGTGATCGTCGATCAGCGCGAACTGCGGCGCGTTCTGCCGCCGCGAAACGACGGGCTTGAGCGTGCCCACCGCGTCGTACAGCGCTTCGGTCGCCGCCTGCGCGCTCGGCGGCGCGGCGGGGCCGCCGGGCGTCGGCGTGATGCCATTGTCGCCCGCCAGGTCGCTGCGCACGCGGGTGAGCACGTCCGCGTTGTCGCTCATACCAAGACCACTGCCCCCGCCCGATGGGGACGCTGCGCTTCCTGGCGTCAAAGCGCCCGCGAACTGTGCTGTCGGCAAGTTCCTGTAACGGGTTTGTACGCTTTCAAACGTGGCGATGCGATCCAGCAGATCGCGCAATTGCTCGCGCCGCTCCGGCGATTCGTCCTGAGCCAGCAGTGCGGCCGCTTCCTCTCGCAGCGAAGTGAACTGCCATGCGATCGGCGGTCCCACGACGATTTGCGACAACCGCACCTGCATTTCTGCGACGCGCGGATCCAGCGCCGCGCCGCTGGCGGACAAACCCTCGAAACGAATCCGTGGCGGGCTCGATCCCGCGGCCGCCCGTCCTCCGACGAGCGCCGGCGCCGCGCCGGCGCCTGCCGAGAGGGCTCCCGCTGCGGGTGCTGCCTCTTGCACGTGTTGGGCTTGCCGCACCGCGGCGGGCGAGCCCTCCACAATTCGAATGTCGTTGCTCGGAGCCACAGCCTGCGTGACGGCGCCCATCGCAACGCCCGCAGCGTCAGGCAACCACGCCGGGTTGACCGAGAGGGCGGCCATTTCGCCGCCGGCGGGGGCTTCCCCCACACGTCGCAAATGCGCAAACGGATCGCCCACAGCCGGCTCGCCGTCACGGGGTTCCGGCGTCGCGATCCGGGCGGCGGCCACCACCGAACCGCTCGGCGTCGAGGGCGGCCGTTGCCAGCCCGGTCGCGCGGAACTGTCTGACGTCGCTTCCGTCGGCGGCACGCGCGACAACCGATTGGCTGCTACCCAGCGGAACTCGCCCGCCGGCGGCGCAATGCGGACCATCGGGCTCGTCGGCGAGGGCGGCTCGAAAAGCCCCACGGCCTCGCCGCGGTGCAGCATCACTTGCACGGCGTTCTGCTTCTGAGTGACCAGGCTGCCAATGCGCGACGGCGCCGCGTCGCTCTCGACGACGGCCGTGCGCTGATCGACCACGCGCACTTGCTGAATCGCCACGAGACTGAAGCTCCCCTCCGGCGGCCGGATGGCGCACCAGCCGGCGCCGTCGTGCCGGTACACTTCCACGGCATGCCCGGCCGCCAGTTGCGCCGTGGCGTAATGATCGCGGCCCGGCCCGCTGCGGACGCTCGTTTCCCCTTCGACCACATACGCGATGTACGGAAACGCGTCACTGCCCGCCGCCAGCGACGCCTTGGACATCGTCAAGACGATGGCGAGCGCTGCGTTCAGTGCGAGCGCAGCATACGGCGAGCGGAAACGCGACAGGCAATGCACTGACATGGCATGCTCCTGGGAAATCCAGCGAAAGCGCAAGGGCGGGGCGGCAAACGGACTCGCGCGGGCTTATAGGACATTCCCGCGCGCCCCTCAACCCCGCCCGTACATTCGTGATGCTTGCACGAGTCATGTCGACGGGCATTCCTCCATAGTTCACCTCGGTAGGCCGTTGCTAGCTGCCCTCTGGCGCCGGTGCTACGATTGAACAAAGCGAGGCGCTCATCATGCAGATCGAACAACTTGGTCCCTACCGCATCGGGCCCAAGCTCGGCAAAGGCGGCATGGGGTCCGTTTACGAAGCGACCGATGTTGACTCGGGCAAGCGCGTCGCCGTCAAAGCCCTCGCTCCCCAATTGGCCACGGCCGAAGGGTTTCGCGAACGCTTCGAGGCCGAGATCGAGTCGCTCAAGAAGCTGCAGCACGAGGGCATCGTCCGCCTTTACGGCTACGGCGAGGAAAACGGCGTCCTGTTCTATTCGATGGAACTCGTCGACGGCCCCAGCCTCGAACAGGAACTCAACGGCGGCCGCCGCTTCGATTGGAACGAGACGCTGTCGATCGCGATTCAGATTTGCCGCGCGCTTAAACACGCGCACGATCATGGCGTCGTGCATCGCGACATCAAGCCGGCCAATCTGCTGCTGTCCAAAAAAGATCACCGTGTAAAAATTGCCGACTTCGGCATTGCCCGTTTGTTCGGCTCCACGCAGCTCACCACCGCCGGCGGCATCCTGGGTACGGCCGACTACATGTCGCCCGAGCAGGTCGACGGCCGACCGGTGACCGACCGCTGCGACCAGTACGCGCTGGGCTGCGTCATGTTCGCGCTCTTGGCGGGACGGCCGCCGTTTCGCGCCAAGACGATGCCCGAGATGCTGCAATTGCAGCGCTTCGCCGAGCCGGACCCGGTCCGCCGCTACGCGCCCCAGACGCCGGAGCAGCTTGACCGCCTGATACGGCAATTGCTCAGCAAGGATCCCGCCCAGCGGTTCCCGAACGTCCTCGTACTCAGCCGCCACATGGAAGCCATGCAGCGTGGCCTTTCACGTCCTGCGAACCCGCACGACGCCGAGCTCGCTGCCCGCGACCGCGCGACTGGCGAGTCCGATGCGACCTCGGCGCCGGCGACCGACGCGACCCTTGCTCAATCGTCAGTGATCCTCGAGCGGTTGGAGACGGCTGACAGCGACGTGTACGACGCGCCGACCTTGGCAGATGAGGCGGGCGTCGCTCACTCGGCCATTCGGCCGCCCGCTCAAGTGGCCGCCCCGGCGCCGCGCACCACAGCGCCGGCCGCCGTGCAGAAGCGTTTCACGGTCGTCGACGAGCACGCACGCCGCGCCGAACAGGATCGCGCCGAACGCTGGACGCTGCTGGTGCAGCTCGGCGCTTGGGCGGCGCTGGTCGCGTCCCTCGGCGGCGGGATCTGGTGGCTGATGCGGCCCCCGACCGCAGACCATCTTTACGCCGCCATCGCCGCAGCGTCTGCCGAAACCGACGATCTGCGCGCCATCGAGGAAGAAGTCGGCGAGTTCCTGAGACGCTTCCCGAACGATCCCCGCGTCGCCGACGTCAAGGAGATTGTGGACGAACTGGAACTGCAAAAACTGGAACGCCGCGTGCGTACTCAGTCCCGCCTGCGCGGCGGCAAGCCGCTTCATGCGGCCGAGCGCGTTTATGCCGCGGCGGTCGGGGTCGCCGGCGCCGACCCGGCGCGGGCCGCGGACATGCTCGCCGATCTCCTGGCATTGTATCCCGACGTGGGCGACGCCGAAGACGTCGTGAAGCCGTTCCTCGTTTTGGCCGAGCGGAAGCTCGCAGACCTCCGCGAGGCGATCGACCTTCAGGCAAGCGAGCAGTTGCCGCAGTTGGACGAGCGGCTGCGGACGGCCCGAGGGATGGAAACTGTCGACCTGGCCAAGGCGGCGGCGATGTACCGCGCGCTGGTCAATCTTTACGGAGACGAACCTTGGGCCCATCGCGTGGTGGCGACGGCCCAGCGCCGTCTGCGCGAACTTTCAGGCGAGGAGTGAATCATGGAGGGCAGGGCCCCCTGCTGGAATCGCAGCATTGAGCAGTTCGCACGCGCCCAGCGGCTGATGCCCGGCGGCGTGAACAGCCCCGCGCGGGCCTTCGGCGCCGTCGGCGGGTCGCCGCTGTTCATCGACCGAGCCCAAGGCGCCTACCTTTACGACGTCGACGGCAATCGGTACATCGACTACATCGGCTCCTGGGGGCCGATGATCTTGGGCCATGCAGCGCCCGAAATCGTCGAGGCCGTCCGGTGCGCCCTTGAACGCGGGACAAGCTTCGGCGCCCCAACGGAAGCCGAGAGCGAGCTGGCCGAATTGATCATCGATGCGGTCCCCTCGATCGAAAAGGTGCGGCTCGTCAGCAGCGGCACCGAGGCAACCATGAGCGCCATCCGCCTGGCGCGCGGGTTCACGGGCCGCGACATGCTGGTGAAATTCGCCGGCAACTACCACGGCCACGTCGACAGCCTGCTCGTGGCCGCGGGCAGCTCGGCCGCCACGCTGGGCGCCCCCAACTCACCGGGCGTCACCGCCGGAGCCTCGGCCGACACGCTGGTGGTCGAATACAACGACGTTGCCGAGCTGGAGCAAGCGTTCGCGGCGTGGGGCCAAAAGATCGCCGGCGTGATTCTGGAGCCGGTCGTCGGCAACATGGGCGTCGTGCGGCCGACGCCGGAGTTTGTCGCGGCGCTCAATCGGCTCACGAAGTGCCATGGCGCCCTCCTGATCTGCGACGAAGTGATGACCGGCTTCCGCGTCGCGTACTCCGGCGCCCAAGGGCTCGTCGGCCTCGAACCCGATTTGACGACGCTCGGCAAAATCGTCGGCGGAGGCCTCCCCGTGGGCGCCTACGGCGGGCGGGCCGAGATCATGAACCAGGTGCTGCCGGCGGGCAAAGTCTTTCAGGCCGGCACGCTCAGCGGCAACCCGCTCGCCACGGCTGCCGGCATCGCCACGCTCCGCGTGCTCAAAGAGCGGCCGCCCTACGCGCAGCTCGAACGGCTTTCGGCCTGCCTCGCCGCAGGGCTCGAAAAGGCCGCTCAATCCGCAGGCGTGCCACACGTCATTGCCCGCGTCGGGAGCATGCTCACGCTCTTTTTCCACGAGGGGCCCATCCACGGTTGGCGCCAGGCGAGCCAATGCGACACGGCCCGGTTTGCCAAGTACTTCTGGGCGCTCATGCAGCGCGGCGTGTACATGCCGTGCAGTCAGTATGAAGCGCTGTTCGTTTCCGCAGCGCACACCGAAGCCGACATCGACGCCACAATCGCCGCCGCCGAAGCCGCGCTGCGGGAAATTGGACGATTGACGACGAATTCGAGCATTTAGCCGCGGCTAAATCTCACCCCGCGCCGCCTTCTCCTCCGCCGCACTGCGGCGGTAGTAGTTCGGAACCAGCTCCAGCGGCGGCACGCATGTCCCGCGCTGATACGCCTCAAACGCCAGCCGCCCGACCGCGGCCGCGGACGGAGCGGGGCCGCTGGACGCGATAACGTTTACCCCGCTAGGCAATCGTTCCGCCAGTTTTGCTGCTGGCGGTCCCGCAACAGCGTCCCCCGGCGCAAGCCGGGATAACCACGCATCGATCGCGATCACCTCCGTCGCCGGAGCGCGAATTGCCGCCCGCGACGCTCCGGCGCCGTCGAAGCACGCGGCGAACAATTCCTGCCGCTGCGCGTCGAGCACGGTCCACAGCCGGGCAAACGCGCCGGCTTTCTCCATCAACGCCGGCTCGGCCAGGGCCGCGAGCGTATGCACGCCCGCCAGCTTCGCCCCGCAGGCATACGCCAGCATCTTCGCCGCGACGACGCCGATGCGTAGGCCCGTAAACGATCCCGGCCCCGTGGTTGTTCCGACCAGATCGAGATCGCCGGACGACCAGCCGTGCGCACGCATCAGCCGATCGATCTCCGGCACGAGCGATCGCGCGGTCCGCAGCTCGACCGGCAATGATGCCTGTTCGAGCAAGGTGGCCGTGCCGCTGGCCGCCTCTAGCAGCGCGACCGAACCGTTGCGCCCGCTGGTTTCCAGGGCTAGAATGCGAATGCTCACGACGCGGACGTTCCTCGCAGGTGGTTCATGCCGACTATATCGAGTCGTGCCTCGGCAGGGAAATCATGCCGTGCGGCGCGACGTAAGCTATCCTTGACCCTCAGGGACAGCACACATAAACTGGCGGATTGGCACGATTTAGGGCGACTCGCGCGGCCGCCGGGCCGAGTTCCGCGTGCCGTTGAAGGCACGCTTCGGCTGAACGCGTCCGCCTGAATGCCTCCGCTGAATTTCGACGAGTTATATCGAACGGTGAAGCGCGCCATCATCAGCGACATCCACGGTAACCTCGAAGCGCTCGAGGCGGTGCTCGCGCACATCGCTGCTCAGGGCATCGACGAGGTGTTCTGCCTCGGCGACGTTGTGGGTTACGGCCCCAACCCGTGCGAGTGCCTCGACCTGGTGATCGCCCGCTGCAAGGTCGGCCTGCTGGGCAACCACGATCAGGGCGCCATGTTCGACCCCGAAGGGTTCAACAGCGGCGCCGAGCGGGCCATCTTCTGGACGCGCGAGCAACTGGAGAAGGCCGTCGGCGATCGCGATCAGTCCGACAAGCGCTGGGACTACCTCGGCACGCTGCCGCGGATTCACCGGGACGACCCGTGGCTGTACGTGCACGGCTCGCCGCGGAACCCAGTCAACGAGTACGTGTTCCCCGAAGACATCTACAACCAGAAAAAAATGGAGAAGCTGTTCGGGCTCATCAGCAAGGGATGCTTTCAAGGCCACACGCACGTCCCGGGAGTCTTCCTGGAGAGCCTGGAGTTCATCACGCCCGAGCAGGTCGAAAACGTGTACCGCGTGGGAGACGAGCGCTTTATGGTGAACGTCGGCTCGGTCGGCCAGCCGCGCGACGGCGACCCCCGCTCGTGTTACATCGTGCAGGAAGACGATAAGCTGACGTTCCACCGCGTAGACTACGACTGGGGCAAGACGGCCGACAAGATCTACCAGACGCCGGATTTAGACAACTTTCTCGGCGATCGCATCAAGGAAGGCCGATAACACGCCGCGCTCCACAGCGCATGGCTGACTGCCGCTGTCTCTGCCGCCGCGACGCCAAGCTCCCGCGGCCGCATCGTCCGCCGTGTGTAGGTTGAGGGAGAAACGTGCCGCACCGGCGGCGCCGACGCGGTAAACGAAGGGTATAACGACTGTGGATCGCCGGTTCTTACTGTTTATCGTCCTGTCGTTCCTGCTGTTGACGCTCAACACGCTATGGAACGCCAAGAACATGCCGCCCCGGCAGGCGCCGGGCCAAGGCGCCGCGGCGAACGGCGCGGGCGACGACGACCTTGCCGCCGCCGACGAGCCCGCAACGGACGACGCCGAGCCCGATGCGCAGGGCGACGCGGAATCGGGGGACGACGCACCGCCGCTGGAAGCGGACCCCGACGTGCCCGCCCAGTACGTGACGCTTGGTTCTGTCGATCCGGCGTCGCCCTACCGCATGCTGGCGACGGTGACCAACGTGGGCGCCGCGGTGCGCCGCATCGAGCTGTCGAGCCGCCGCTACCTCGACGACCACGATCGCAGCGGCTACCTCGGTCACTTGGAACTCTCGACGAGCGGCGGCGCCGGTCTGATGGTGCAGGCGGTCGGCGCCGGGACGCCCGCCGCCGTGGCGGGCCTCCAGCTCCCCGAAGTTCGCGACGACGGCACGGTCGTGGCCGACCGGCTGATCGAGGCGGGCGTCGAAACACTCGTGCCGCTCGCGAAGCCGAGCGACTTCACCGAACTACTCGACAAGACCAAGCCAGGTCAGACGCTTAAGCTCGTCGTCGAGGGGGCCGGCGAGCGCCGCACGCTGGAAGTCGAACTCGCCCGCCGACCGCTTGAAGTCATACGGCCGGAGAGCGAAAACATCGCTCTCCGCGGCGTCGCCGTGCCCGAGGACTGGGTCGACCCGCCGTCGTTCCTATTCACGCTGCAACAGTTGGACGAGGAGACGATCGCGCCTAAGCACGCCGAACTAAAGGGCGTCGACCTCATCAAGGCCGCCTGGCAAATCGTTGAACGGACCGAAAACTCCGTCACGTTCCAGCGGCGGCTACCGCAGCGTGGTCTCACCGTGAGCAAGCGATACGAGCTGGCCAAGCTCGACGATCCTGCGACAGCGACGCCAGACGACCCGGCCTACCACCTCACGCTGGCGGTGACCATCGCCCGCGATGCTGCGGCGGAGGGCAAGCGCCAAATCGTGTATCGCCTCGATGGCGCGGGCGGCCTGCCGATCGAGGGTTGGTGGTACGCCGTCAAGGCGAGCCGCACCTGGAGCGCCGCGGGAATTCGCGACATCGTCGGTCGCTATTTCACGCAGTCTCCGGCCCAAATTGGCGCCCCGCTGATCGCCAAGGGCGAGGCGCCGGCGTTCGAAAGCGGCTCGATGGCCTACATGGCCGGCGACGCCCAGTACTTCGCGGCTGCACTCATCCCCAAGAAGGAGGATCCCGCGGCAACCTGGATCGAGGTGGTTCGCCCCACGCTGGCGACGCCCTCGCCCAACCCGCGCCGCGAGACAAGCGGCAAGTACGCCAACACGACCGCGAGGCTCTTTAGCGAGCCGATGTCACTGGAGCCGGGCGCCTCGGTCACCCATGCTTACACCATCTTTGCAGGGCCTAAGCGCCCCTCACTCCTCGCCAGCTACCAAGCCGCTGGAGACCCGGCGCCCAATCTGAGCGATTTGGTGTATTACGGCTGGTTCAGTGCCGTCGCGCGGGCGATGGTCGGCCTGCTGCATTGGTTCTATGGCATCGTCGGCAACTATGGGCTGGCGATCGTCATGCTGACGGTGCTGGTGCGCGGCTGCATGTTTCCCATCAGCCGGGGGCAGGCCCGCAGCATGGTCAAGCTGCAAGAGCTGCGGCCCGAGATGGAACGGATCAAGGAGAAGTACAAGGGCGACCAGCAGAAGCAAGCCCGCGCGATGCAGGACCTGTATCGCAAGCACAACGTCAACCCGCTCGGCGGTTGCCTGCCGATGCTGATCCAGTTGCCGGTGTTCCTTGGTCTGTATCGCGGGCTGGCCGTCGACGTCGAACTCCGTCAGGCCTCGCTGTTCGGCGATTCGGTGCGCTGGTGCTCCAATCTCGCGGCGCCGGACATGTTCTACGACTGGTCGTGGTTCATGCCCAGCTTCCTGGCCGGCGGCGACGCCTGGTTGGGGCCGTATCTGAACATCTTGCCGCTCATCACGATCGCCCTGTTCCTGTGGCAGCAGCACATGTTCATGCCCGAGCCGACCAACGAGCAGGCCGCCATGCAGCAGAAGATCATGAAATATATGATGATCTTCATGGGCCTGATGTTCTACAAAGTGCCCAGCGGCCTGTGCCTGTACTTCATCGCCTCGAGCTTGTGGGGGATCGGCGAGCGCAAACTCATTCCACCGCCAACGGCCGCGACGACGGGACCGGCGACGACGCCCGAGCCATCCTCGGGCAAGCGCCCCGCCGCGAAGCTGGTCGAAGACGCGCGCCCCGGCAAGAATGGCCACCGGGGCGCCCGCCGCGGTAAGAGCAAACGCAGATAGCGGTGCGCGATTGCCGCCGTGCCCCGCCGTACCGCTCGCTTCGACGGCTCTCCCTGCGACGCGGGCCTCGCGTCCACGCCCCCTGCGCCATGCCCTACGACCTCCACGACACGATCGCCGCGATCGCCTCGGCCGCCGCGGGAGCCGCCCGCGGCGTCATCCGTCTCAGCGGATCGGACACAGCCGCCTGCATTGCCAAGTGCGTCGCGGCCGACGACGGCGCCGAACTCCACCTTCGCGAGCGGCGTCGCTACGGCGGGACAATCGCGGTGACGTGCCCGGGGCATCGCCCCCCGCGACTTCTCCACGGCCACTTGTTTCTCTGGCCGGACAATCGGAGCTACACACGCCAACCGTCGGCCGAGTGGCACATGATCGGCTCGCCGCCGCTGGTTGCCGCGGCCCTGCAAGAGTTCTGCCGTCACGGCGCCCGGCCTGCCCAGCCCGGCGAGTTCACGCTGCGGGCGTTTCTCGCTGGCCGCATCGATCTCATTCAGGCCGAAGGCGTGCTCGGCATCGTCGACGCCCGCAGCCGCACGGACCTGGACGGCGCCCTCGACCAACTCGCCGGCGGACTCTCCCGCCCGCTTCACGCCTTGCGCGAAACCCTGCTCTCGGTTCTCGCCGAGCTCGAAGCCGGCCTCGATTTCGCGGATGAGCCGATCGAGTTCATTGGCCGGGATGCACTCCGTACGCGGCTCGCCGCGGGCGAGGCGGCCATCGCCGCGACGCTCGCCCAGCTCAACTGCCGCGAACGTGCCGAGGGAGCCCCGCGCGTCGTGCTCGCCGGCAAGCCTAACGCCGGCAAGAGCAGCATGTTCAATGCGCTCGTCCAGCGCCACGGCAAGGGCGCTGCCGTGCCGTCGATCATCTCACCCACGCCCGGCGCCACTCGCGACTTCGTTTCCGCGCTGATCGAGATCGACGGCCTCGAGTGCGTGTTGGTCGACTCCGCCGGTGAGGATCCCACGGCCCGCGCGCCGCTCGACGTCGCCGTGCAAGGCGCGTCAACCCTGCAGCGCCGCGAAGCGGACCTTCGCGTGCACTGCATCGACGCGACAGCGTGCTCGGTGGACGCTGGCGCGTCGCAGGAGAACGAGCTGCGAATCATCACACGGTGCGACCTCGCTCCGGCGCCCGCCGCCGGAGCGCCGCTTGCCTGTAGCAGCAAAACTGGCGCGGGTTTGGACCAGTTGGCCGCCGAGCTGCGATACCGCCTCGCCTCCTCACGAGGCGAAGGCGCCGCCGCAGCCACGGCGGCCCGCTGCACTGCCGGTCTCCGCGAAACCCGCCGGGCCCTCACCGCGGCTGCCGAACTCGTTTCTGCGGGCCATGACGAACTGCTCGCCGCGGAAATCCGCGCGGCTCTCGACGCCCTTGGCGATGTCGTGGGCGCCGTCTGCGCCGATGACGTGCTCGACCGCGTTTTCAGCCAGTTTTGCATCGGCAAATAAGGAGCGGCCTGATGTTCGCTGTTGCTTGCGAGCCCGCGGCGCCGAAGATAAGGTGGCTCCCGACTAGCCATTTGGCAGGACCCATCGCATGACAGCCACGGCCCCCCGCGGGAGAGTGCTGGCGCTTGTCGCCATCCAGTTGCTTGCAGCATGCGGCCGCGCGCACGCGGACGGCTACGACCGGGCCGCCCAGCTCGAAGCCGCCGTCGCCACGATCACCGTCGACGAGCTCCGCGAGCACACGGGCCTGCTCGCCGACGACACGCTCGAAGGCCGCGAAGCCGGCAAACGCGGCGGCATTGCCGCGGCACGCTACATCGAGAATCAGCTCAAAGCCGCTGGCCTCCAACCCGCCGGCGACAATGGCGGCTACCTGCAGCGGTTCAATCCCGGCTACCAGAACGTCATCGCCATGCTGCCCGGGACGGATCCGGCGCTCAGAGGCGAGCACATCCTTATCGGCGCCCATTACGATCACGTCGGCTACGGAACCTGGCGAAACAGTAACGGCCCTACCGGCTACATCCACAACGGCGCCGACGACAACGCCAGCGGCGTCGCGGCGCTGCTCGAGCTGGTCGACGCCCTGCACCGCACGCAGTGGCAGCCGCGGCGGTCGATCCTCATCGCCTTCTGGGACGGCGAGGAGATCAACCTGCTCGGCTCGCGCCATTGGGTGCGGCAGCCGACCGTCCCGCTCGAGTCGGTTCGCTTGGCCGTCAATGTCGACATGGTGGGCCGGATGTGCGAAGGCCGGCTCGAAGTCGGCGGCGCTCACACCGGCGCCGGCCTGCGGCAACTGCTCAGCACGCCGAGTCTCCCGGCGGACATGTGGATCGATTTTTCGTGGGAGTACAAAGAAAACAGCGACCATTGGCCGCTGTTCCTCGCCGGCGTGCCGTCGATCCTCATGCACACGGGACTTCACGACGACTACCACACGCCGCGCGACGACGTCGAAAAGCTCAACCTGCCCGGCATCCGTCTGGCGTCCGCGTACATCCTCGAAACCGTGTGCCGCGCCGCGGACGCCGAAACGCTGCCGGCGTTCCGCCCCGCGTCGCGCACCGAAAACGAGTCGACGCCCCGGCAGCGCCAGGCCGCCCTCCCGCCGGCCGAACCTCGGTTGGGCCTCACTTGGGATTGGGCCGACGAGGAAGTCGCCGGCCCCCGCATGACGATTGCCACCATCGCCCGCGGTTCGGCCGCTGAGGCGGCAGGACTGCAGGTCGGCGATCGCATCGTCGCCGTTGATGGCATGGCAATCAACGACGAAGTGCACTTGCCCGCCGCCGTGCTCCAGGCGCCCGAGACGCTGACGCTGGCGATCGCCCGCGGCGACGCCGAACCGGTCGACGTTGTGGTAACGCTCACCGGCGAGCCGACGAAGCTCGGCCTGTCCTGGCGCGAAGATAACGCCGAGCCGGGCGCCGTATTCATCACCCGCGTCGTGCCCTACTCGCCGGCCGCCCGCGCCGGAATGAAGGTCCGCGACCGCATCTATTCCGTCTCCGGCGAGCCGTTCGCCACGAGCGATGCACTCCTCGCCCGCGTGCAGGAACTCCTGGCCGCCGATTCGGCCCAGCTTCAATTTGAAGTCGAAACCGCCGGCCGTATTCGCTCGGTCAACGTCGACCTCCGGTTGCCAACTGCGGGCACGGGCGACGCGACGTTGTAGGTCAGCGGTCAGTGGGCGGTGGGCCGTAGGGAAGTTTGCGACGAACCTCGTCGGCGCACGAAGTCTCCCGCCTCCTCCTACCCTCCGCCCACTGCCCACTTCGGCAATCCAGGGCTATACTTGCCGTGGCCGCCGCAATCTCCATTATCGCGGCGTCGCTCCCCAGGGGACGTGGCGAAATTGGCAGACGCGCTGGATTTAGGTTCCAGTGGGGCAACCCGTGCAGGTTCGATTCCTGTCGTCCCCAGTGCAAGGCTGGAGATTGGAGACCGGAGGCTGTAGGTAGAAAACTTGCGGCCTGATCTGAATTCTCCAGCCTCAAGTCTCCAGCGCAGCCTTCCCCCCGAGCCACACCGCGAACATCGCGCAAACTCCAGCAGATGGCGGATCGCGCTGGGGACGAACGTCGGCATGGCTCGAATCTAGCCGAAAGCTAATTCGAGCCAAGGCGCGTCGGCCAGGTCGGCGGCGATCTGGTGTTCGTCGTCGCTGACAGTATCGCCCGCGTCGTCGCCCGCAGTGGATTCAACGCTTGTCGGCGCCGCAGGAAGCGGGGCGTAGAGCGAGCGGAACGCCGGACGGAACTCGCCGCGGCCGAGCGCTTCGTCGACCACAAACGCCGTTCGCAGCGCGGGCGCTCGGCGAGCCAGATCGATCGCGACTGCCAGATCGGCAAGCGCGGCGTCGCTCAGGCCCGACCCAACGACTGTTGCCGGCGAGCTCTCCGCCGGCGCGAGCATCGCCGCCACGATCTGCGGCTGCGTGCCGAAGTTGTTCCGCCACACGCCCAGATCGCTGCCGTCGACGTCCCCGTCGCCGTCCGCGTCGCCGTCCGCGAACGTGGCGCCGCTGGTCTTTCCGAGGCCGCGCTGCCAGGCGAGGAAGTCGTTGCCGTCGACGTCGCCGTCGCCGTCGGCATCGCCGGGGATGCCGGTGTTGAACGACACCGAGCCGGGCGTGGGCGTCGCGGCGGCCCAGCTCGTGGCGCTGTCGCCGGGACCGTCGGGCGCCACGCGGGTGAGCGAGGGGCCGTCGCCGTCGGCGCTGGTCGGCCAGGGCGGCACGTCGAGGAAGTTGATCCGGTCGACCTCGTGATAGGTCGCACTGCCGGGATGTTCCGGCGCCAGCAGGCTGACCGCCTCGCCGCTGTTGCTGAGCTGGCCCGAATACTGCCCGAAGATCGTCACGCCCGCGCCGATGCCGTAGATCTGGCGGAACTGATTGGCGATCGTCGCGTTGGCCGGGTTGAACGGCACGAGCAGAATCGACGAGCGCGCCGGAATCGACGAACCGCTGGGGAAGTCGTACGTGACGCCCTCGCGGATTTGCCATCCCGAGAGGTCGATCGCCGAATTGGTGCGATTGTAGATCTCGATGAACTCGACGTCCGTGTGCGCGAGCCCGGAAGCGGGAGGAGGATCGGCCGGATGGTAGTGCACCTCGCTGAACAGCACGTCGCCCTGGAACGGGTTGGGATCGCCCGGCGTCGTGGTCTGGGCGATCACGCTGTTATCCGCGGCGACGAGTAGCAGCGACGCCCCGGCGTTGGAGAGCCGTCCCGAATAGTTGCCTTGCACGAAGAGATTCTGTCCTCCGCGCGGGCCGCTGGTGCGGGCCAAGAATGCGGGCACGTTGGCCGCGACATAGATCGATCCCCCCGCGGGAATGACCGTGCCGCCGCGGAACGTGTGATCGATGCCGCCGGTGAGCCGCCAGCCGCTGATGTCGACGGCCGTGTTGTTCGGGTTGGTGAGCTGAATGTACTCCTGGTCCTGGTTGCCGCTGGTGGGGTTGGCGTCGATCGTCCCGAAGTTGATCTGCGGATTCCCAACCTGGGCCGCCGGAATCCGGGCGTTGTCTGGGTAGCCTGGATTGGTGATGCTGTGGTTGACGTACAGGTGCTGCCGGCGCTCGACGAGGTATTCGGTGATGATCCGGTTCACGTCGCTGGTCCAGTTGGCGCCGACGATATGCGGCTGGAGCGCGGCGCGCAGCTCAGCCACCCGCGTTTCCAGCCACGACGTGCCGGCCGGAGTTCCCGGCGGGCCGAGAAACTGGTCCATCAGCGTGCGCAGGCGGCGGACCAGCATTTCCTTCGCCGCGGGCTGGGCGAGCACCGCGTCGATCATGCGGTTCCACTGATTGTCGACCTTGCGGTGGTTCGTGTCGCCGAAGAACGGATGGCTGAAAGGGTCCACATTGCCGATGATCCCCGACACGCCGAAGTTGATCCCGAAGGTGAGGTCCTTGTCCCAGGGGATCATCGTCCACTGGCCGCTGCCCTCGGTATCTCGGTAGACGTGATAATTCTTGTGCGGGTGGTCGTTGTCGTGGATGATCGACGTCGCGGCGAGGTAGTTGATCATCCCCGCGATGTCGATATTGTCCCACACGTAGCGTGCGCGGTTGGGATTGTTGTTCGGGCGGACTCCGTTGACCAGCGCCTGCAGGTCGCTGTTGTCCTCGTTCTTGCGGGTGCGCTTGGTGACGCCGCTGGTCGAGGACGTGACCGAGTTTTCGACGCCGTCAGCGCCGATCTTGTAGAACGCGCCGTTGGGGTCGAGGCCGGTGCGCCGCAGCAGGTCGGCGTCGGGCTGCTCGACGAAGATCCGCACGTCCAGATACTGATCGTTCCGCCGAGTGTACCACGCCTCGCCCAAGGACGCGGGCACTCCGGCCAGCCCATAGACTTCCCAGGAGAGCACCTGGCGCAGGTACGTCGGTTCGCTGCCGCGCTGGTTGAGATTGATCTCGTCGACCCGCGGCAGGTCGGGGTCGATCAAGAAGTGATAGCCGTCGTTGAACTCGAACTTGCGGCCCTGCGTGCTGAAGCCGCCGCGGCGGCGGACGAACACGTTGTCGTAGAACTCGCCCAGGTAATACACCGAGGCCCGCGTGCCGGTGTCCGTGCCTTCGGCGTTTGTGTTTTGCACGAAGTATTCGAACACGGGGAGCTGCGTGTTCACGTCGTTGTTCTGAATGACCGTGCCCAAGTATTGGGGCGAGTTGGTCGGATGGAGGAACAGCGGATACCGCGTCTCGTCCGATACCGCGTCGGTCGCCGTGACGTACCAGCGGACCATTTCCCCGGGCGCCGAAGCCGCGGCGGGGATGACGGCCGTGTAAATGCCGTCGCCCGCAACGACGTCGGACCCCTGTCCGTTGTCGAGCATCGTTACGGGAATATCGGCGCCGAACATCACGCGGTAATACATCGTGACGTTCGTGACGGGGGAAGCCTGGGCCGTAACTTGGGCGGTGATGACGAGATTCTGGTTGTCGGTTGGCCGGGGCGGATTTTCCGTCACATTGGAAACGATCGGCCCCGACGCGACGCCTTCGCTGGCGTTGATCGCGCCTGGCGTCGGCTGCGGCATGTAGGCGACGATCGCGTCTCCGACGGGCGCTTGGGCGGCCACGAGCCGCGGCGCGCTCAAGAGGTCCGGGCTGTCGTCGCTGACGTTCAGGATGTGAATCGCCAACACGTTCACGCCCGGCGCCAGCTTGTCGAGGTGCGCCGACAGGTTGAACTGCTCGGGCTTGATCGAATCGGCGTCCTCGCGCTCGCCTTCGGAGTGCGACTGGAAGCCCGGCAGCGCCGGCGCCAGGGACGACGCCACGCGGTGGCCGTTCAGATACGCCACGAACCCGTCGTCGTACTGCATCTCCAGCAGCAGCGACGCAAGCTGAACCGGATCAGCCACGTTGAACTCGATCCGCTGATAGATGCTCGAGGGGTTCGCCGACCACTCGTCGGCCAGGTCGACGTCGATCAGCTCGTTGTAGTTGACGGGCCCCGTGGTCAGCAGCTCGATTTCGGCGATTTGAATCGAATTCGGTTGGTTCAGACCGGTGGCCCCGTACTCCGTCAGAAAGTCGAACGCGTAGTACTCGTACGCCGTGTTGTTGCTGAACTCGTAGAGCCGCGTCTCGAAGCGGCTGGCAAAGTCCTGCGCCTCGCGGAGATCGACGATTGACCATTCAATTCCGTCATTCGAGCCGTACAACGCCCATGTGTACGGGTCGCGATTGGGTTCGTCATTGGCCGAGGTGATCGTGTAGCCGTTGACCGCGTGCCGCTGGCCGCCCTCGAATTGGAACTCGTAGAACGACCCCCAAGAAGAAAACGCGAGCCACTTCGTGAAGATGTTGTTGTCGATCGCTTCGGAGGGCGTCTCGTTGTTAGGCCACGGGCCGCCGGCCAGGAACGTGCCGTTGAGAACGCCGTCCTCTTCGGGGTCGGTCAAGTCGAAGCCCAGCGGGCCGCCGGGCAGGAGCGTGCCGTTGGGCGCATTGGTGGGCGCATCGTCGCCCGTGTCGAAGCCCACGCCGACGCCAGATGGGGACGTCGTCCAGGAGGCGTCGTTGAATCCCGGCAGCGTCCACGCCGGGGCGACGCCCGCGCTCGGCGCGTCGAGCGATCCATTGGTCGGCAGCAGCACGGACGTTTGATTCCCGGGGCCGACCAGCTCGATCGTCGCCGTGTTGCGGACCAGGCCATAGGACACATTGTTGATCTGCGGCGGGTAAGTTGGCGCGTACGCGTGCACCACGTTGTCTTGCGGATCGGTGAGCGCCAGGAACTCGCCGCCGGCGCTCAGCGCGAAGTCCGTGTGCATGTAGCCCAACGGATCGATATAGTCTTCGACGTTCTGGCTGGACGCGAAGACGATCAGGTACTCGCCCGGATCGAGCACGGCTTGGGGAACCGACGGGAAGGTCCACTTATCGAGATTGTCGGCATTGTCCGTCAGATGCCAGCCGGCCAGGTTGATCGGCTGATTGGTGGGATTGTGGATCTCGATCCAGTCGGAGGCGTTGCCGTCGCCGTCGCGGAAGAACCCGCTGTTGCTGGCCATGAACTCCGTGATGATCGGCGTACTGGCCAGCACGATGCGCGGCTCGAGCGGCTCGAGATGCAGGCCGCCTCGAGCCGGCGTGCGTCGACGCGGCGTCCCCAGAGAAAAGCGGCCGCGGGGTCGCTTCCTGCGAGAAGGATCGATGCCCATGTTCGCGATTGCCTTTCTCAGTTCGCAGAACGCCAGCGCGCGAGCGCATCTTAGGCGCTCGGGAAGGCACGGCAACTGCAGCGTTGGCCCGGGAAGGGCATCGTGGGCCCGAGCAAGCCGCGCAGTGCGGCACGGCACGACGCCATCGTATTTCCTTCACTGTATCTACACAGTCCGAAGGCGTCAAAAGCTGCGCATTTCCAACGCGCAGGTCGGAAGGCCGATCGTTCGCGGGCGTCCGCGTCACGAAGAAAGACCGCGTCTAGCGATCCGACTCGACGAGCTTCCACTCGGCGATGAGCTGCTCGGCGCCGGGGGTCAGCTCGCGCAGCTTGCGGGCGATTTCGGTCTTTTCGCTCTGCGTGGCCTTGGGCAGCTTGCTCTTCAGCTTGGTCAGCTTGTCGTTTCGGGAGCGGCGGCGGCGCAGCTCGCGTCTTCGTTCGGAGGCACTCACAACGGATTCCTTGGCGGGGCAGGCGGCGCGGCCAAGCGACGGCGATCTTCGCCGTGTCAGGCGACGCCTGCGCGTGGTGAAACAAGCCGCTGTTTCTAGCACGCGGGTTCCGCAGCGTCAATCGGGCTCGAAGCGCCTCATATCACGCGGTAGGTGAAGGTGAAGAAGAACGAGCGATTGCTCGCGTCGACGGCGATCCACTCCATGATCGCCCGGTTGTTCGTCGCGTCGGCGCGAATCGCCGCCGACAAACCGGCGACGTCGGGCGACGAGGCGGCCCCGGCGCAGTTCTCGGCGGAGCCGAAGTCCGGTAGGATCGGCAGCGCGATGCCCAACTGCGCGGCGCCGGCGCCCTCCGGTTCGACGTTCACCTTGCCGCTGACTGTCACCGTGTCGCCCACCCGCAGGTACTGGCACGGGAACGGAGTGCTGTCCGCTACGTTGGTCACGTGCGTCAGCGCCGGCGTGTAGGCGCCCGCGTCGGCCCGGTCGGCGTAGCCGCCGGAGAGGATCGCCGGGCCGTCCAGGTCGAGCAGGCCGCGAAAATTGCGATAGAATTCTCCGCCATTGACGGGCGGCGGCGGCGGCGGGTTCGGCGGAATCGTCGGCGGCTGCTCGTTGGCAAGCTCCCAATTGTTCTCGAACAGCACCTGCACGAGGCCGCTGGCGGCGGCGTCGAACAGGTTGAACACGTCGTTCAAATCGCTGCCAACCCTGAACCGGCAATTGCGCACGACGATCGTCGGAAAGTGCGTGTCGATTCCTCCGGTCACCTTCACCATGCCGGGAAAGCAGTTCTCGCCGCTGTTGACGATCAGCGTCTCGTAGCGGCGCATGTCGAACAGCGGCGCCGGCGTCGCGTAGGCGCGCTCGTGCGAAACGTTCAGGCTGCCGATGAACACCCGCGCCGCGTTGACCGCGGTGCTTTGCACCATCAGGCAATCCACCGGCGCCGAGCCGTCGACCTGGATCTCGCCGAAGTGAAAGCTCGATTGGTCGGTTCCGATGCCCGTGGTGTCGCCGGTGAGTTTCAACCCGACCTGGCAGCCGGCCTGCAGGGCGAGTTGATGGCAGATCAGCTTGCCGCCGCGCTCGAACTCAAAGGCCACGCCGACGTTGCCGGCCTCGTAGTGCTGGATGTTGATCCCCAGGGCCTGGAAGTTCTGCACCAGCATGCCGACGTCGCAATACTGCGTCACCAGGCGGCCGATCACGTGCTGGTCGGCGTTGTCCTCGGCCTCGGCGTTGGGGCCGATGACGATCTGGATGGCCGTTTTACAGAGGCTGATGCCGAGGGCGTCGGCGATGATCTTGCCCGTGCCGATGCCGCTTTGTCGGCCTTCGACGAGCAGGCCGACGTCCACCCGGTGGGCCGTATCGGCGATCAGATTGGCGAGGCTATCGGCGTTGTAGTTGCCGTACAGGTTGAGTCCCTCGAACACCCAGCCGTAGCCGCGGTAGCGGAGCATGGGGCCGACCTGGGAGTCGCGGTCGATCCACACGAGCCTCCCCGGCCCGCCGCCGGTGCAGCCGGGCAGGTGTTGCCCTTCATGGCGGATGCCGGCCTGGCCCTGCGCCTCGATCTTGAGGCCGTCCTGGGCGCGGAGGTCGATCGTGCCGGCGATGCCCCAGCCGCCGGTTTCGATCATCAGCGGCAATCGCTGCTCGCGAAAGCCGCCGTCAAAATACCGCTGCAACAGACCACCGTTTTGAATTCCTACGCTATGCGTCGTACCGCCGGGCTGGTCCATGCGGATGAGGCCCAGGCTGCCGGCGGTCACAAGCGTGGGCGTCGTCGGCGTGATGTACTCGGGGACGAGGAAGTAGCGCCGCGTGAGCCGGCGGAGCGTATCGGGGTGACCGAGGCGGCTTTCGTGGTAGAGCTGCTGGAGCTCGGTGGCCGAGAGGGCGCGATTGAAGATGCGTACATCGTCGATCTGGCCTTTGAATGGTCCCGCTGGGTTGCCCGCATTGTACCAGGCTCCTATCGTCGCGACATCGCCACTATACGGCGGCGATCCCTCGATGCCGTCGAGCGACTGAATGAATTGATCGCGTGCAAAGATCGTTTGCGAGGTAGTCGCCGAAATGGCAACAAAAGTCCATTTATCCTCCGGCACGATCAGGTTCGTATCGGTGATGATCGGGACGGGCGGACCGCCCATGATGAACTGGAGCTTTCGGCTGTTGCCGCCGGAGCCAAGATAAAAGGCGAACATCGAGTTGGCTTCGTTATAGACGCTAGTTCGGACGACGATGCCGGTATAGCTCGTCGTGTCCATCATCATGTAAATCCATGCCGTGATCGTGATCGGCGCGGTGATTTCTGTGTACGGATTGCTTCCTAAATTGACGTAGTCCTCATCACCATCGAAGGCAAGCGCGCCAAATCCACCGGGCCGGCCTGTGCCGGGAACCCAGGTCGGCGCCGGCGCAGTATCAGCGAAAAAAGTCCCATGATTTCTACCGTTCAAGTCCCGCCACACGGTCGAACGTCCTTGAGCGGGACCGGCTAAGTACCACGAGACCAGCCCGTCGTTGAGCGGGCAGCCGCGGTTGATCGGCTCCTGCCAGTCGATGTCGGAGGTGTAGAGCATCACTTCCCTCGCTTATTTACGAGTCGGCTTAGCGACGGTTTGGCGGCGAATGGCCAGAAAACTCGAACACGCTACGATTGCCACAAGCGCTCCGGCCGGCTCGGGCACGCCGACAGTCAGAACCGCGCCGATCCCTCGGAAGGCGGTGTTGGGGCTAGCCGTCGCGATGGTCGTTAATTCGCCGGTCACCTCCAGCCCAGGAAAGCCTTCGGTCAACTCCAGCTCAGGCATGCCGTTGGTCGTAAGCTTCTGGATTTCCGAGTCCGACGTCAGATACAAATCGATGACCGTTCCGCCCAATGTCACGATGCCGGCAATATTAGCTGCGGCCGTTGCTACGGAGCCCCGAGAAACCCACGAGGCGCCGTCGTAGGCGAATTTTCGTAAGCGGCCCTCGCTGGTGTTCAACACGAAGAGCATGTCCGGCCCGTCAATGGCAGGGCTCCCATTGAATAATTGGAACCCATGAAACTCGTCGTCCGCAGTCAGCGAGACCAGCGGCGTTCCAGGCGACGACCCCGTCGGCGGATCTCCGTAGTCGAAGAATTTGCCCGACTCCGGCGATCCGCTCGAGGCGTAGATCGCCGCGCCGGTGTCCGTGCTGTTGCTGTCTAAGAAGACCTGGCGCGTGTCGCGGGAGTTGATCTCAACCGTGGTCGTCGCGCCGCCGGGGGCGCCAACATATCGCAGGCCGCCGGCTGTGCCCACCCAATATTCTGATCCGTCGCGTGAATAGGCGCTGCGAATCGCGCCCGCAGGCGCGTCGACGAGGGCTGTCGACGTGTCCACGACGCCGGAAAACCTGATGGAACCGAGCACGCGATTCGTCGCACTGCCTTCATCGAGCGATGGGTTCGCTTCGCCCGCGTCCTTACGGTAACCGGTGAAGTAAAACGAGCGTATGAAGCTACCAGCCGCAAGGCGCTGGCTCATAATGCCTTCGGTCGGGTCGTTGCCCGTGGCGGTCATCGCGTTGGGACCCGTCGACGGGACCGGAATCGTGTCGCGATGCACCCCTTCGAAATCGAACACGTCGATGAACACAGGCGCCGCGGCGTCGGTCAGCGGCGCCGAGCCGTCGCCGACGCGATAGACGATCAGGCTGTTCGAGGGAATGGAAGCCCCGAACGCACTGGGAACCGGCGCTGCTGCCGAGCCGCCGAGCACCATGGCAAGCAGAACGATTGATATCTTGAATCGCCTCATGAGTCTGTCTCCCTTTCGTTAACGTGCCTCACGCCGCGACCGCAAAGATTGTCCGGCCGCCACTCTGTTCCCTCCGTTTTCTCCTGTTGGTCCGTCGTGAACAGGAGGAAACAGAGGAAACAGAGTAATTTGGACAAATGGCCCCCGTACACTTTTCTGCTCCGATCGTCCCGGCGATGCCCCAGCCGCCGGTTTCGATCATCAGCGGCAAGCGCTGCTCGCGAAAGCCGCCGTCAAAATACCGCTGCAACAGACCACCGTTTTGAATTCCTACGCTACGCGTCGTACCGCCGGCGTGGTCCATGCGAATGAGGCCCAGGCTGCCGGCGGTCACCAGTTGGGGCGTCGTCGGCGTGATGTACTCGGGGACGAGGAAGTAGCGGCGGGTGAGCCGGCGGAGCGTATCGGGGTGACCGAGGCGGCTTTCGTGGTAGATTTGCAGCAGCTCGCTCTCCGACAACGCACGGTTGAAAATTCGCACGTCGTCGATGCGGCCTTGGAACGGTTGTTGAATTCCGCCAGAGGTGTACCAACCGCTAATCGTGGCTGGTTCAGACCCGTAGGATGGATTTCCCCCGACGCCACCTCGTGTATCATCAATTGTTCCATCGAGCATGAAGATGGTCTTTGTCGTTGTTGCCGAAATCGCCACGAACGACCATTGAAATGGCGTAACAACTCGATCAGAGATTTTTGCCCCCCCTCCCATGATGAATTGCAGCTTGCGGTCATTAGAGTCGACGAATTGGTTACCCAAGTAAAAGGCAAACTTGGAATTCGCTTCATTGTACTGATCTGTTCGCACCACGATCCCGTGATATTGCGTGTGGGCCAGCGCCAAATATATCCACGCGGTGATCGTGATCGGCGCAGGGATCGCGGTGTTCGCGTGACTGCCCAGGGTCACGTAGTCCTCGGTCCCATCAAACTCCAAGGCGCCGAAGCCTCCTGGGCGGCCTCCTGCTGGACTCCAGGCCGTCGCTGGGAGCATATCCGCCACTAGCGTGCCGTGATTTCGCCCGCAAAGGTCTCGCCAAGTTGTTGACCGCCCCTGCGCCGGACCGGCGAGATACCACGCCACGAGCCCGTCGTTCAGCGGGCAGTTGGAATTGACCGGATCATGCCAATCAATATGCGAAGTTTGGAGCATCGTGCATCCTCTATCTACGGAAGGTAAGGCCGGAGGAAGACCGTTACGCGCCCTTGTCGTTTGGATAGCGCCTGTTCAAACGAGACGTCCCGCCGTTTGGCTGCGCGCCATCATGCGAGCCGTCAGGCAGCCAAGAACGGCAAGAACCAGGGACGATGGCTCTGGTATACCTCGCTCGAAGGTAAATTCCACGCCTCGGAACGCCGTGTTCGCATCGGCCGTCGCGATCGTAGTGAGCGACGTGTCGTCGTTGGGAAGGTCGAGGCCGACGCTGTCCGTCATTCGTTGCAGCTCGGTCGGCGTCGTAAGAAAGATATGCACCAAGGAAGAGCGGAGGAATCCTGTCATGTGCGTCGCAGATGTTGCAATTGAGCCTTTCGGCGTCCAGTTGCCTCCCTCAAGAAGATATTTTCGCAACAGGCCTTCGTTCGTGCTCAGGACGTAGAGAAGGTCAGCCCCCTCCTGACCGGCGACGGGACTGTAATCCAAGAGAACGAATGCGTTGGCGACGTCCGACGTCGTCAGCGAAATCACGGGAGAACCGACAGTCTGGCCCGTCGGAAGACCACCGTAGTTCTGCATCTTAGCCGCCGTCTCCGGGGCCGCGTTGGACGCGAACAACTCGCTCGTCAAACTCTGACCGGTGGCGATCCGCACTTGCCGTGCGTCGTGACCGTCAATCTCCACCGACGACGCCGCGCCGCCTGGGGCGCCGACGTACCGGATGCCGCCGGCCGTCCCGAGCCAATAGGCCGAGCCGTCCTCGGACGCGGAACTGCGGATCGCGCCATTGGGCGCATCGACGACGGCGACGGACGTATCGAGGACGCCCGACAAGCGCAGATTGGCCGCGACTCGAGCCGTTACGTCGCCGGCGTCCGCCGCCGGATTCGAGCCGCCCGCATCCTTCCGATAGCCGGTGAAATGGAACGCCCGCCGGTCGAGCGAGCGGCTCATCGCGCCCTCGCTCGGGTCGTTGCCCGTGGCGGTGAGTGCGTTGGGACCCGACGAAGGGACGGGAATCGTGTCTCGGTGCGTTCCGTTGAACTCGAACGTGTCGAGAAACACCGGCGCTGCGGCGTCGGTCAGCGGCGCGGACCCGTCGCCAACGCGATAGACGATGAGGCTCTCATAGGTAATGGGTGCGCCGTGGCCGCATCGCGAGAAAGCATGCGTCGCCACAGTTACAGTCGCGAGAACGACGAATGCCTTGAATCGCCACATGAGTCTGTCCGCCTTTCTAGGTCCGGGTGCAGCGCCCGCCCATCTCGTCCTGCAGCATAGAGCATTGAGAGTACATAAGTGCTAGTTGTCATAAATCGCGGCGCGCACGGGGATTAAGATGACGCGGCTTAGATTGTTTGACGCCGTGCCATGATCGCGCGTTGTTTGATTCATCAGATTGTGGACGACGGGCGCTACATATCGAGCACGTGGCCGCCACAACACTGGCATCTGGATCTGCACTATTTCCGGTGGCTGTCACAATAAGCGATGTCACCGGCCAACCCAGTTGACTGATCGGCGTGGTAGTGTATGCGCTATCAGATCCAGTTACGCCGGCGGGCCACAAATTGCCGTCGCGGGACGATGCCAAGTACAAGTCCACTCTGGTTCCTGCACTGGGCGCCGTGCCTGTTTCGATGATTAGTTGAACGTAATACTCTTCTTGCCAAGTTGTGCCTAAGTCTTCGGATGCGCCCATCCGGGCGGCGCCGATGCCAAGATTGTCAAGCGCTAAGCCCTTTGTAACCGCGGGAATGGCCCCCGAAGCCGCAGATCCGCTCTCTCCCCATACCACTGCGGTGCCGAATTCATGCGTGAAAAAATCCGGAAGCGCCATGTTCCATTCTCCTTGCTCGCAATTTCGAGCTGAAAAGTCGCCGCGTCGCCCGGCGGGGGCTCTTGCGGCCAAGGGATTGCCGTCCGCAACCTGCCTGATTCTACCCGAGCTCCCCCCTCTCCTGTCCAGCAAATCGTCGCACCGTGCCCGCCGGGAGACGGGGGACGGCGAAGCGAGTCGCTCCGGCCACGTGGTCGAAGCGGCTCGCTTCGACGTTCCTGAACGCCAAACAGGGCGAGACGATCCTCTCGCGGAGCGAGAGGTCTGCCATTTATAGAAGAACGCTGGAATCAACGGATGGCGTTTGACATTGCGGCGCATCGGCGGAACCCGCAGGGTTCCCAGCCATTCTCCGGGGGTCGAGCGCCGCTCGACCCCCGGATCGGGATCGGAGGCGCCGATTCGACCCCGGAGGGCGTCGCAGCGCTGCTCTGGCCGGCGCCGCCCGGGGCGAGATCGTCCGGCGGCCGTCCGAGCCGAGCCGCTCGAGCCGGTTTCAAAACCCCTCTCCGTGCGAGGGGAGAGCTTGGGAGCGGGGCGAGTTGTTCGAGCGTCTCCATCCCTTCCCGAGCCCCTCCCCACCGAGGGAGGGACAATTGAGGATGCGGCGCTACAGAAAGCGGACCTCGACGACGCTGCCGGGCTTCAGAACAAAGCTCTTGGGCAGCGCAATGCGCAGCGGCAGGCCGCGGGGCGTGACCATCATCATCTCCCCGCCCTCGAGCTGAGGCATCGGCTCGGCGACGGGCCCCACCGACTCGACCGTGGACGTCACCCAGGCGCCGCCCATTCCCTTGGGGCGGATCGCGACGCGCGAACCTTCCTTGGCGGAGACCCGCGCTTTCACGGGAACATGGCACAGAATGTACTGGCCTTGCGGCGACGCGATGCTGACCAGCAAATCCCCCTGACGCACGCGCTGCCCCGCCGCCACCGGGGCGCGCGTGACAACGCCGTCCATCGGTGCGGCGATCTCCAGCGGAGATTCCTGGTTGGGCGCTTGCAGCTTGGCTACGACGGCGCCTCGAGCGACCGCGGCAAACAGGGGCCAGCGGCCGTGCTCGTACGACTCGAGCGGCAGGAGCTGGCCGTCGACCGGACTGGTCAGCTCCACCGCGTCGCCCCGGACCTCGCCGACGGCCATGGCAACGGCCGCTGACTGTTTGTTCCACAGCCAGGCGCAGGCCGCCAGCGTCGCCACAAAGCAGGCCACGGGCAGCACGCGCTCGCGCAGCAACTCCCAGCGCTGGCTGGGCGGAATGGGAATGCGTTCGGGCTGCTGCGAAGTCATGGCGGAGGACGCTTAGGCGCCGAAGAAGGGGCTGCCATCCTTCTTCGTGACAACGGGCTGGGGGACATACGACACTTCGTGCAGCAGGTCGCTGGTTGCGAGCTCCTCCCGCAGGTCATCGGATCGCGAGCGATCGCGTAGATGCAGAAGATAGGTCAGTACCTGGCCCTGGCCGGGCATCGACTGCTCCTTGGTGAGCTCCCAACGGAGGGCGTGCCGATAAAACAATTTGCCAAGCGCGGCGCGTCCCGCCGCAACGTCGCCCCCGACCTCAACGGACAACAGCCCGTCGGGCGATCGCTGGGATCCGAAGTTGCTGAACCGAAGGTACACGAGCACCACCGCGATCGCCAGGGCGCCAATCAGGGCCGTCGAGTAGCGAAATGTGCCGATGGACATCCCCTCGACGATCGACCAGAGAATGTACACCGTGTCGCGCGTGTCGCGCAGCACGTTGCGGAAACGCACCACGGCGAACACCGCCAGCAGGCCGAAGGCGACCATCAGGCTGCCGGCCATGAGCATCATCAGCAGCGAGACGATCACCGGCAGGACGACGAGCGCCGCGACGAACGACCGCCCATAATCCTGCGACTGGTTGGTCGCCAGGTAGATCCAGCCCACAAGCTGGCCGACGGCGAACGCCAGCGTCAGCGTGAACAGCATCGCGACCGGAGCGGCCGTCGACCCCTGATCGCTGTGGAGCAGTAGATCGAGCCAGGACCCGAAGTTCATGGCGAGATCTTCTTGTTCTTCTTGACGCGCATCTTATGCCGCCGCGGCCGCTGGCCGGACAGGCCCAGCACGTCCACGCATTCGGCGAACTTCGAGAACGACGCGCGGCGGAGACGGAATTTCAGGAGCGCGTCGGAGAGCCACTGCGGCGGCTCCCCCGCGTACTTGAATTCTAGCAGCACATTGAGCCCGCCGACATTGGATCCAAACCGGGGCACGTTGAGATTTCCGCCGCGGGGCGAGGGATTGGCCGTGATGCGGCGGTCGAACGTCACCCGCACCAGCGGCGGCGCTTTGGAATTGTACGCTTCGCGGTCGTAGGCGACGAACAACTTGGGAGCGGCATCGAGGTTCTGACGGCGATGCCAGAACTCTTCGAGAGCCGTGCCGCGGGCGCCGTTGCCCAGTTCGTGCAACACGGGCTCGCTGTTAGGATCTCGAAGCAGGGCCTCGACAAACTTCTTGTTGGTCGCGAAACGCCGCTTGTGAACCTGGCTATCGACCTTCTCTTTGATTTCGATGAAGGCGACGCCCTCCGGGTCGTGATCGTAGAAACGCACTCGAAGCTTGAATCGATTGGCGGCGCGTTGACGCGTGTGCTGGTACAGGTCCAGCGTGGGAGAGTCGTAATACACGCTGTAGACCGCGTAGCCGCGGGCGCTCGCCGACGACATGTGCGAATCGAGTTCCAGGTGCGGCATCAGGGCGTCCCTGATGGCCACGGCCACCTGGTCGGTCACGAGGTATTTCTTCTCGAAACGTCCGGAAGGAAAGTCGCCAGTCTGTTCCATGGGCCGAATCCAATTGCAGCGCTAAAGGTGGGTTGTTGAGATGCGCTTTCGAGGGAAACCGGGCGGGTGACAGGGGCGCCCCGAGCGGGTTAGAAGGGAAGGGGGCTGACGACTTCTTCGCCGTCACGCGAGGCGAGGGCCATGAGCACGGACTCGTCCATATCGTCGGATCCAAATTGGACGGATCCATCGCACATAAGAAGATGGGCGCCGCCGGGATGGTCGGACATGATCACTTCGTCGTACCACGCCTTGGGCGTTTTGGCGCCGTTGATCGGCTTAGTGATATGACTGACGTTGCTGCCCGAGGCCCATGTGCCGTTAAGGGATTTGATCTTGCCGCTTTCATCGTCAAACTCGACGCCGCGGCCGCTGCATTCGGCGACGCAAAACGTGTTGGTCAGGCCGTCGGTCACCTGCGCCGGCGTGATCGGCGGCGGCTCGATGATCGTGTCCTCGTCTTCAAGCCCCTTCGTGCCGATGAGCACGCCGCGCTGGCGACCATAGGGTTCCGATCCGCCGATGGGCACCATGTCGCGGTCGGGGCCTGAGACTCCCAGGAAGTCGATGCATCCCATCCCGCCGCCGGACCGATCCAGCGGCAGGAGCCGGTGGTCGTTGCCGCGGTGTTGCTCGAACCGTACGAGGCTCGGGCAAATGTATGTCTCGATGACCTGACCCGTTGCGGGAAGGTTTTCTGGATCGTCGAGGCGGATTTTGTAATTGATCTTCTTGAGCGTGTTACTTTGCTCGAGGTAATCGAGAAGAATGGCGGACCAGGAAATGGATTGCGTCGTCGGCAAATGCTGAGGGCCCGTGTACTTTTTCCCTGCCGGAAAGGCATTGTGCGCCGAGATGTGATTCTGCATCGCCACGCCAATTTGGCGGACGTTGTTCTTGCACGCCGTGCGACGAGACGCCTCGCGAGCCGCCTGGACGGCCGGCAGGATGAGCGCCACCAGCACGCCGATAATGGCGATGACGACAAGCAGTTCGACGAGCGTAAACGCGCCGCGTCGGGCTGCGGGAGAGAACGCGAACTTCGAGTTCGTCAAGACGCAACTCGTGCGCGCATGGAACGAAGTTACTTGGCGCCGCATAACGTGCCCCTCCAAAGTCGGTCGGAAGCAGCGCGCGAGCCCACGCCGCCGCCTCCGAGGTCCGTTCGTCCTCCCGCCCCAATGGCCGTGTTCCGACGGCCGAAGTGCTTATCCTATCGCCTATTTTAACAGGAAACAAGAATTGCGTTAACGAGAACTTAACAAATCGCCCGCCGGCTGTCGAATGGCAAAATGGCTGCTGCAGCAGATTTCGGCGTTCCGCGCGCCAGGGGATTGCCGAAGCGATCTAAGCTGGGTGGAGCGTCAGACCGGTTTTTGAAGGGGCAGGGCATGGTGCGTCGAAGCCACACCCTCGCCGCTCCCACCACGTCCGGCGGCGGACCTTGGGCGTGCCATCCACAAATCCTCCTGTGGCGTCGCACCAGGACTCGGTATTTCAATAGGCGGTCGGGGAGGGATTCGAACCCCCGGTGAGTTTCCCCACGCCGGTTTTCAAGACCGGTGCATTAGACCTCTCTGCCACCCGACCGCATCGCTAAACTCCGGAAAAAGACGTGTTTCGGGGCTCTTGCTGGCGCCCACTTGCTAGCATTTGTACTACCTTTTATACTACCTGGGCGTTAAAGGTGGCCCCGCCGGGTCGTAGCCGGACGGGGCCGACACCGACTTTCCTTGAACCAGGAGTCGATGCCATGTCCGGCAATTCTAGCCGCGCCCGATCGAGCCGCAAAACGGCGACTCGCCCCGAGCCGCCTTACGACGGGTTTCCTCTCTACGCTCACCCGTCCGGCAAGTGGGCGAAGAAGATCCTCGGCAAGATCCACTATTTCGGCCGCTGGGGGCGGATGGAACAAGGGCGGATGGTCCGGCTGCCCTATGAGCGAAGCTGGAAAGACGCCAAGGCGGAGTACGACGCCCATAAAGACAACCTGCACGCCGGTCGTGTTCGACGCAACGCAGCCGACGGCGCCCTCACGCTGGCCGACCTGTGCAATCGGTTCCTAACCGCAAAGCTGCGATCGGTGGAAGCGGGCGAGCTGACCAGGAGAAGTTTCCAGGAGTACAAAAGTACTACCGATCGCCTCATCGCGGAGTTCGGCAAGACGCGGTTGGCCGACGACTTCACTCCCGAGGACTTCGGGCCGTACCGGGCCGTCCTGGCCGAGCGGTATGGACCCGTGCGGCTCGGCAACGAGATCACGCGCATCAAAAGCATGTTCCGGTACGCGGCCTCTAACAAGCTCATCGTCGCCCCCGTGGCGTTCGGCTCATCGCTTAACAAGCCGAGCAAGCAAGTGCTCCGCAAGCACAAGGCGGTCAGTCCGAAAAGGCTGTTCACCGCCGCGGAGATTCGGCTAATGCTCGACGCGCTCGCCGGCAACGAAGTGACGCTGCCGGCGCCGGACGCCGAGACGGGCGAGCCGGTCAAGCTGACGCTAGACGCCAATCCGGCCATGCGGGCGGCCGTGCTGCTGGGCATCAACGCCGGCGCCGGCAATACCGATGTGGCGAATCTGGAGTTCTCGCACCTGGACCTGAAAGTCGGCTGGCTCAACTATCCACGGGGTAAGACGGGCATCGGGCGCCGCGTGCCGTTGTGGCCCGAGACGATCACCGCGATCAAGGCGGCCATCGCCGAGCGACCGACGCCGGCTGACAGCGACGCCGACGGCGAGATCGTTCTCCTGACGGCCCGCGGCGAGCGGCTGGTGAGCGTCAGCGACAAAAGCCGGACCGATGGCGTGGCGGTTCGATTCGGTGCGCTGCTACGGCGCCTGGGGATCAATGGCCGCAAGGGGATCGGGTTTTACAGTTTGCGACACACGCTCGCCACGATTGGCCTACAGACCGCGGACCGCGACGCCGTGCGTGCGATCATGGGGCAGGTCGAGAACGACGTGCTCGCCGCGTATGACGAGACGGGGCCTAGCGATGAGCGGCTGCGGAGAGTCACCGATCACGTTCGGGCGTGGCTGTTCGGCACGGGGGAAGCGAAGAATTAGAACGACTGACATTGCTGGGTAGCGGCAAGCCGCGGGCGAACGGGTCCGCGAGGAATGGAACGCGGCAGTCCGAATGCTCCACGGCGTCGCCCCCGCCGTGGAGCGGACGACGGAAGCGCCGATTGCCGGGCGATCGACTGGGAGCAAGTCGCCGCGCGGCAACTCCAGCCCCGGGGGGACGCCGCCGAAAATCCTTGCCACCCTACTGGAGCACCACAAGTACAAATCCCGAAGCTGCCTGAACTTCGACCCGATTGGTACGCGTGAACTTGCCAACAAGGCGGATGTGGCGGTTGGTTCCGTGTCGACGTTCTGGAAGGACAAGTTCGGGTCCGACGGCCATCCTGGAAGTCATGTCGCCTACTGCCGATCGTGCGTAAACGGCCGCCTGCCGTTAATCCTCGCCCTGCTGAATGGCGACATGCCGCCGGCGGACGTGCTCCAGGGGATTCGTGACGACATTCGTCGCGAAATAGAGAACGAATAGCGTGTTCATTGTTCAAGTGTTCAGCCCTTGAACCTGAACACTACAAAGAATTCTTTTGACTTCAAACGCCGCAGAAATGCGGCGTTTTTTGTTGCGCCAGTCGGAAAAGTTGAGCCGCGACGCTGAACGCTAGCCCACAAAGAAACGGACCCAAGCGTTTCTGGAGGGCCAAGCAAGTGACATACAGCGTCAGACAAATCGCCGAACGATTCCACGTCGGCGAGCACACTGTGCTCGCCTGGATTCGGCTCGGCGAGCTGCAGGCCGTTGATGTGAGCCGCACGCCCGGCGGCAAGCCGCGGTGGCGGATCACCGACGACGCTCGGCTGGCGTTCGAACTGCTGCGGTCGGCGGCCCCGCCTGCCAAGCCTGCCAGGCGACGACGCAAGCCGCCGAGCGACGTGGTGAGCTTCTATTGATCATGATCACCCTGGCCCCGCGGGCGCATGAAAAGGCCCGCACCGTTACGAGCGGTACGGGCCAAAAGTATGGAGGCACTGAATTGTGACAACACAGAAGCGAGCGGTCCAGCGGAATCGCACTTATGGGGCATGCCCCATAAAACGCGACCGCCGCACAAAAGCCGCGATTGAAGCGATCAAAGGTGAGATAGTCGACGTGCTCGCGCAGTACCGGCCTGCGACCGTTCGGCAAACCTATTACCAGCTCGTCGCGCGGCAGGTCATCGACAAGACCGAGGCAGAATACAAGACCGTGTGCCGGCTGCTGAAGGTGATGCGCCGCGATGGCGCGGTCCCGTACAGTTGGCTGGCCGACTACACGCGGTACATGCGGCGGCCGACGACGCACTCCAGTCTCGAATCCGCCCTGGAGAATACACGCTCCACCTACCGTCGGGCTGTTTGGGACGACCAGGATTGCTACGTCGAAATCTGGGCGGAGAAGCACGGACTGGCGGGAGTCCTGTGGGAGGTGACGGCGGCGTGGGATGTGCCGCTGATGCTCTGCGGCGGCTACCCCAGCCTCACGTTCGTTCACGGCGCTGCGTGCGCGATCGAAGACCAGGACAAGCCGGTCTATTTGTACTATCTCGGCGACCACGATCCGAGCGGGCGCGACATCGACCGTTACGTCCAAAAAACGATTCGCGAATTCGCCCCCGCGGCAGACCTGCACTTTGAGCGCGTCGCCGTGACTCGCGATCAAATCAACGAGTTCTCTCTGCCGACCAGGCCCACGAAGAAATCCGACTCTCGCGCCAAGTCGTTCGACGGCGAATCGGTCGAGGTCGACGCGATCGACCCCGATACGCTTCGTGGAATCTGCGAGCAGTGCATTGTGCAGCACGTTGACCAGGAGGCGTACCAGCGTCTCCTGGCCGTCGAAGACGCCGAGCGCGATACGCTGGCCGCCATGATCTCCGGCATGGAGGACGTGTAGCATGAAAAAAACAACGGCCCTTACAGCCGATGCGTGCGAGATCAACGCCGAACATGATCTCTGCTGCCGAGCCGCAGCGGATGCACTTCAGCACGCGATGCGATGCGGCGATCTGCTGATCGCCGCGAAGGCGGCGATGCCGCATGGCAGTTGGGGCGGCTGGCTCGCCGCGCACTTCGCAGGATCGGATCGGACGGCCAGAGCGTACATGCGGCTGGCTGATCACCGTGATGAGATCGAGGCAAAACGGCAGACCTCTGCCGATTTGAGCATTGACGGCGCGCTGCGGCTGCTGGCCCCGCCTCGCGGCGACGACAGAGCGGATCGGGTCGCCGGCGGGATCGATGGGCAGGAGCTGTTCGGGGTCGTCTTCCCGCCGGGCATCACGTGCCGCATCGGTCGGGCGGGCGACGACGACCTGGAGGCGTTGATCCTGGATGTCGGCGAGGGAGTCGGCGCGGTACTGACGCGTGTCGGCCTGCAGTTCTACGGCGAGCCCACGTTCGAGCAGTGGCTCGCGGTCGGCAGGGCGATCCGATGCATCGCCCCGCCCATCCTGGAGGGCGTGTAATGAGCACCACGCGCGACGGATGCGCGACTGCGAACGGACGGGCGACGACAATGATCGACCCGCACGAAGCCCGCCAGTGGCTGCGGCACATTATGGAGCCGGGCTGCGTCTATGAAGTGCGTATCCTCAGCGGGACCACGACCGCCGACAACTACCGACCGCGGACGTGGTTCGGTTTTTTCGACGACGTTGAGAAGCTGATCGCCGCGCTGTTGACCGTGCAGACCGCGACGGGCCTCTACATCACGCCGAACCCGGTCAAACCGGCTCTGCTGGCCCGGGCGTGCAATCGGCTCCGCATTGCGGAGAAGGGCGACTCGACCGGTAACATGGACATCGACCGCCGGCGGGTCTTGCTCATCGACTGTGACCCAGCGAGGCCGGCGGGGATCTCGTCAACATCTGACGAGCACGACGCAGCGATCGATCGGGCCGAGGCGGTGGAGTTGTTTTTGCACAATCTTGGCTGGAATGATCCGATCCGCAAAGACAGCAGCAACGGCGCGCACCTGGAGTATCGCATTGACGAGCCGGCCGAGGATGGCGGGCTTGTGGAGAGATGCCTCAAGGCGCTGGCGGCAGAGTTCGACGACGCCGACGTGAAGATTGACTGCGCAGTCTTCAACGCGGCTCGAATCTGGAAGATCGCCGGGACACGAAGTTGCAAAGGCGACGACACGCCCGACCGGCCGCACCGCATGTCCGTGGTGCTCGCGCCCCCTGATGCCTGGCATGAAGTTTCGAGCGAGCAACTAGCGGAGTTGGCCGCGATGGCTCCCGTGGAAGAGAAGCCGGCGAGCAAAACTCACGAGTGCAACGGGCATCATGCCAACGGCCAAGCGTTCGACGTGCAGGGATTCATTGACCGGAACGGACTGGACACGACCGGGCCGCATCCGTGGAAGCTCGGCGGGCGCGTGTGGGAATTCAATGTGTCGCCCATGTGCGAGCACGGCGGCGACGGGCCGCACGTGGAACAACACGTCACCGGGGCGATCTCCGCCGGATGCCCGCACAACTCATGCACGTGGACGTGGGCGGACCTGCGGGCGCAATTCGAGCCGCGCGAGCGCGTGTTCGACGGCGGCGATCGGTACTACGACGCTGATTCGCCGCAGGGGCGTGCTAACAATGATGCGCGAAAGGCCGTGGAGCCAAACGCCATCGATCAATTCGCACTGTGGGCACACGCCGTTCTCACCCGGCAAAAGCCCAAGATCATCCGCTTCGCGTCCTACGGGAGCCGCCTGGGCGAGTTTCAGCTCGGCCGCGGGCAAGTGATCGTCATTGGCGCCCCGCCAGGGGCCGGAAAAACGGCGCTCATCGGCCAGGTCGTGCTCGATGCTCTGCAGCATCCCGACCATCCCGACCTGCGGGTGCTCATCGGCAACGTCGAGATGTCGTTCGACGCGTTGATGGATCGGCACCTTGCCTACCGGTCGGGCGTCGGGCTCCCGTGGATTCGTCACCGGGACTTTGACGACACGGCCATGCCGCGCATCCAGGCAGCGATCGATGAGCTGCGCGAGCGCCTGTTACGCGTCCTCGCTGGCAGCGACCTGTTGAAGCTCGCGTCGGAGTTGCCGCCCCGCACGTTCGATGAGCAGGCCGCCCGCGAAGCCGAGCGGCTGGCCCACGGCCCGGACTTGGGCCAATCCCAAAGCGAGAATAAGGACTTAGGTGTGGTCGTTTGGCGACCACTCGGCGGGTCCTTCCGAGGTTTTAGCCGTTTTGGGTGCTGCCCCGATCAGGCGCTATTTTGAGAAAGTCCATCCGTCCTTTGCACTTTTCCCAGCTTAACACGCAATGAATGACCTCTGGGCTGACGCGCCGATCGTCGAAGTGCCGCTCGTTGTGGTGCGCTGCCCCTGCGGGTCAGCCGACTATGTGACGATCCGCAGCATGGGCAACCAAGGCGACGGCTCGCGGCTGCGGCGGTGCCTAAGTCTGCAGACCACGGACAGTTTCGACGTGTTCGTCCACGGCAGCCCCGCGTCGGAGCGCGGCGAAGCCGTGGCCACGTCGATTGACGGCCAGTTCTTGCTGTACCAGCCGCACGACGAAGATGGCAACAGCCTGCCGTTCCCCGAGTGGCCCGGCGCCGACGTGGAGACGAACTGATGGATGTTTCCGCCCCACAGACCGGCGATCCCTGCCCGGCCCACTGCCTAGGTCACCTGCACGTGTACACGAGCCGGCGCGACGGAACGATCAAGACGCGGTACTACTGCTGTCACAAGTGCCTTGCTAAACCGGACCACCACATCGTTGTTATCTCGGCGAGCGAAGCGGAGCCACGACGACCGCGCCGCAAGCGAGCATAGTACAACGTAGTACGATTCGCGCGCCGCACCCGTTGCCCTGATTCAGCCGACCGCCAAAATACACGCATGTCCAAAACTGAACGCCCGCATCCGCTGCTTTCGCGCCGCACCCGCGGCAAGCTCGAAAAGCTGCTCGCGGCCGTGACGAACGAAGACCGCCCGGTGCGCATCGTCGCTGCGCCGTTCAACTCGCCAGACGTGTGCTGCAATGCGTTCACCCCCGCCGGCCCGGCCCCAAGCTGGCTCCACGCAAAAGTGACCAAGGAGTATGGCGGCTGGGAAGACGGATCGCAGGTAATCGTGATCTGTCAAAAACTCCCCCGCTACAAGCTGCGCGGCACGCTCCTTCACGAGCGAGCGCACGACGAAATCGCAGAGCGGCCCGTCACGCACCTGCCGACCGAGCTGCAGAGAATGCAGGCGGCGCTCGCGGAGGTCAATCTCAAGTACGCAACGGTCGGCGACAACACGGCCATGCCGGCGTGGTTCATCCACCACGGCGCCCCGTTCATCCGACTTGCCATGCACCTCCACTTTCGCGCATGGCGGGCCGGGTACGACATCGGGCTGCCCGAGATGAACGTCGCCGGCGAACTGTACGATCTCTCGCCAGCGTGGGCGTACCGCCACGCCCTCGGTGACGAGCCGCGGCGGATGCTCGGCCGCACGCTCGCGGAGATCGCGGCCGAGCCATTCCCCGCCGACTTTAAGAGCCTCTTTCGAGCCGACTTCGCCGAGTGGTCGAAGCGGCGCGAAGCAGAACGACGAAAACCCACGGAGACCAACCATGTCCAGTGTGCTTGACCAGTTGCAGGAGCAAGAGAAGTCCGAACGCGAAGCGGCCCAGGCGAAGTACGACGCGATCCTGGAGCAGCTCGCGACCGGATCAGCTGATCCGGAACTCGGCGTCGTGGCCGCTGCAATGCGATTGGTGGACAAAACCTCGGCGGACCTGGCGGCCGACGTCGCCGACCGCAAACGCATCATGGCGATGGAGCAACAAGTCGCCGCAGCCGACAAGGCGGCCACGGAACTCGACACGATCGCCGCCGAGATCGCCGCGGCGGACGCGGAGTTGGATGCGGCGAAGCAGGCGCACCGACAGAAGATTTTTCCGCTGGTCAATCGCAAGAACGACATCCACACGATCATCATGGCGGCCCAGCAACCCAAGTACGAGTTGGCCAAGCGGCAAGCGGAGTCGGCGGGCGTTCAACCCAGCCGGCAGTCGACGCCAGGGCGACGCAAGCCCCTCGAAGCTTTTGGCTTCACCATCGAGCAATAAATAGGAGAACAACATGCAAGTCATCACAGGCGCGGTAAAAATCACCGGCGTCGGCCCCCGCAACGCGGACGTGGAGATCATCGACTCCGACGGCCTGGTCGTCGGGCGGGCGAAAGCAGACGTGCACGGCAACTTCATCGCCGACGATCTTGACCTCGGCGAAGGCGAGCACGAAGTCTTCGCCCGGTGCACGCAACCCGACGGCCTCGTGTGCACCAGCGAACCGATCGGCATCGCGGTCGAGGGCTCGCCGGACGACAGCGAAGCCCCCGAGCCGTGGAGCGAAGCTCGGCAAGAGTGGGAGAATCGCTACATCGAGCTGATCGAAGCCGCAGCAGCAGAGTACGACTTTGACGAGACGTACGCCCGCGTCGTCGTTCGCGCCACCGAGCGCACCATCAACGACTTCACGCGAGACGTCCAGGAGTTGATCGAACTGGAGTGTCGTGAGGCCCGCGACGAGTCGGACTCCCACGCTCGGATGCAATTGTTGCGGCAGTCGCGGCGATCCGGACGCCCGTAGCTGCTGCAACGCTATACGCGCTCCCGACTCATGCGAATCAGGCGTCTCCCGCCCACGGCAGAACGCGAATTATGATCATTAACCCCTCCCCGTCGAGGAGAGGGGAACCTGCCCCGCGTAGCCTCGTGAGTTCGCGGACTCGCCATCCTTTGCGGGGTCGGTTGGGGGCCTACAAAGGCAGTCGGCCCATCACGAACGACGGAATCTCATCTTCGCCAATCAGCAGACAGCAATTGCTTTCCGCGAGGGCGACTGCCCCTGCCGTGAATCTACTGTTCGTGATTACCGCGCTGCAGTTGCATCGGTAGTGGGCCATGCCGGCAACCGCCTCCTGAACGGCAGCGTTGCCGACTGCGCTTACGTAGCCCTTGGCTTGAATCGCATAACGTCGTTGGCCAAAACGCTAGAATTCGGGCCACGTCAGCGCGACATTGTGAAGCCGCGGCGCCCCATCATCCCTTCCCATAGGATGCCGAACAGCGTCGCGGTTATCAATCCGGATTTCGAGGGCCCAGAGCTCGTGTTCATGTCCTTCGACTACGGCGACATCACGCCGCAAACGATCCCCGCGAAGATCCTCACGCTCACGGAAATCACCCTCGCGTTCGTGACGGTGATTTTCTTGCTGTCGGACTTCATCAGCGTGAAGGAATCGATCCGACGGCCGCCGACGAAGCCGTAACGTCGTTCGAAAAAAAGATCGGTCGCCCACCGAAACTCTGCGCCTACCGGAGGGATGAATCGAGAATAGCCCAGCGTTTCAACGCTGGGTAGCGTCGGCGGCCTGAGATTTTAGTCCCGTAGGGACGGCTGAATCTCAGTCGTCCCTACGGGACTTCGCCATCACGTTGTCGATGTAAACCCAGCGTTGAAACGCTGGGCTATTTTCGGCCCGTCCCTCCGGACGATACCCTCACCGAGACCCCGTCATCGCCGCCTCCTGCTCCTCATGAGGACTACAACATCCGCATTATGGCCCCCGAGGGGCCAAGGCATGTAGCCAGGGACGTCAGTCCCTGGTTACCGGCGTTGCGGAAAAATGTAGCCCCGGCAGGGGCGACATCGTGGGGTCCACGTCAGACACAGTCGATGTCGCCCCTGCCGGGGCTTGTTCCACGTTGTCGAACGCTGCCCAGGGTCTTGCGACCCTGGCTACACGACTCAGCCCCTCCGGGGCCGCGCAACGCCGAAGCAATCGCCGTTGCAACGTCGCCCGATCGATCTCTCATCGCGAGCCGGCCATCTCCGCGCCTTCCTCGGCCCGCGAGAACACAAACTCCTCGCCATCGACGTCCACCTCGATCGTCGACCCTTCGGGGTACTCGCCCCGGAGCAGCTCCGTGGCCAGCGGGTTTTGAATCTCCTGCTGGATCACGCGCTTCACCGGCCGGGCGCCGAACGCCGGGTCGTAGCCCAGCGCCGCGATCCGCTTCCGCGCCGCGTCGGTCACCACCAGGTGCAGGCCGCGCTTCACGAGCAGTTGTTCCAGCCGCACGAGCTGCAGGTCGACGATGCGGCCCACTTGCTCGCGGTCGAGCGGGTGGAACACGATCGTCTCGTCGATGCGGTTGAGGAACTCCGGCAGGAACCGCGTCTTGAGCGCCTCGTCGAGCGCTTCGCGCATCTCCTCTTCGCTGCCGCCCTCGGCCGCGATCTGCTGGATCATCTGGCTGCCGACGTTCGAGGTCATCACGACGATCGTGTTGGTGAAGTCGACCGTGTGGCCCTGGCCGTCGGTCAGCCGGCCGTCGTCCAGCACCTGCAGCAGGATGTTGAACACGTCGCGGTGGGCCTTCTCGATTTCGTCGAGCAGCACCACGCTGTAGGGCCGACGCCGCACCGCCTCGGTCAGCTTGCCGCCTTCTTCGTAGCCGACGTAGCCCGGAGGCGCCCCGATGAGCCGGCTCACCGTGTGCTTCTCCATGAATTCGCTCATGTCGATGCGGACCATCGCCTGCTCGCTGTCGAACAGCACCTCCGCCAACGCCTTGCACAGCTCGGTCTTGCCGACGCCGGTGGGGCCGCTGAACAGGAACGAGCCGATCGGGCGGTTGGGATCCTGAAGGCCGCTACGGCTGCGGCGCACGGCGTTCGCCACGGCCTCGACCGCTTCGTCCTGGCCGACGACGCGCTGGTGCAGCCGCTCTTCGAGCACGAGCAGCTTGGCCCGCTCGCCCTCGAGCATCCGGCTCACGGGGATGCCGGTCCAGGCGCTGACGACTTCGGCGATTTCGTCCGGGCCGACTTCCTGGCGGAGCAAACGCTTGCGCTGCCCGGCCGCTGAAGCGGCCTTGCCGTCGCCCGCCGCGGCGGACGCCGCCTGGCGGGACTCGATCTCGTCGAGTTGCTTGTCGAGCTGCCGCCGCTTGTTGTCGATCGTGTAGAGCGACTGGTATAAGTCCTCGCCGACCATCTCGCCGCGGGACTGCTTGTCCTTTACCGTGGTGGCGAGCTGCTCGTACTCGTGATTTGTCTGCTGAAGCTGCTCGCGCACGCTGGCCACGTCGCCGACGCCCAGCTTCTCGCTTTCCCACTGCTCGCGCAGGTCGGCGAGCTGCTTGCGCAGCGTCGCCATTTCCTCCTCGATGTCCGCGAGCCGCTCCTTGGCGTGCTCTTCCTGCTCGTCGGCGAGTTGCCGCGCCGCGAGCTCCAGTTGCACCAGCCGGCGCTGGAGCTTGTCGATCTCTTCCGGCACGCTCTGCAGCTCCATCGCCAGCCGGCTGGTGGCCTCGTCCATCAGGTCGATTGCTTTGTCCGGCAGGAACCGGTCGCTGATGTAGCGGCTGGAGAGCTCCGCCGCGGCGACGAGCGCCGAGTCCTTGATCTTCACGCCCTTGTGGTGGGCCTCGTACCGCGGCTTGAGCCCGCGGAGGATCGCGATCGTGTCCTCGACTGTCGGCTCGCCCACGAACACCGGCTGGAACCGTCGCTCCAGGGCCGCGTCCTTCTCGATGTACTTGCGATACTCGTCCAGCGTCGTGGCGCCGACGCACCGCAGCTCGCCGCGGGCCAGCGCCGGCTTGAGCAAGTTGGCCGCGTCGTTGCCGCCCTCGGCCGCCCCGGC
>CAYSFP010000024.1:0-45535 GCA_964430075.1 uncultured Planctomycetaceae bacterium
GGTGGGAATAGAACCAGAACAGGTGCTGCCACAACAGCGGCTGGCCGCCGCCGGCCTGTATGGGGCCGTTGTTGGCCGCGGTGCCTTCGGCCAGGAAGAAGCCCGTGCCCAGTTCGCGGTCGGTGAGCTGCATGAACAGCGCCGCGGTGAGCACCGGCAGGGCGAACGCCTGCAGCACGGCCGTGACGAACATCCCCCAGATGGTCATCGGCAGGCGAAACATCGTCATGCCGGGCGCCCGCATCTGGATGATGGTGGTCATGTAGTTGACCGAGCCCATCATCGACGAGACGCCGACCAAGATCAGACCCATCAGCCAGAGCGTCTGTCCGAAATGGCTGCCCGGCGCCGCGTCGTGCAAGACCGAAAGCGGCGCGTAGCCGGTCCAGCCGGATTGCGAGGCGCCGCCTTCGACGAAGAAGCTGCTGCCGATCAGCACGAACGCCGGCCACATGACCCAGTAGCTCAGCATGTTGAGCGTCGGGAACGCCATGTCGTCGGCGCCGATCATCAGCGGGATCAGGAAGTTGCCGAATGCGCCCGCGAGGAGCGGGATGATCACGAAGAAGATCATCACCGAGGCGTGCATGGTGACGAGCATCGTATAGGTTTCGGGGGCGATCTGGCCGCCTTCGGGGGCGCCGACGATCGTGCCGATGATCGGCATCGCCTTCCAGGGGTAAGCCAACTGCCACCGTACGCCGAGGGCGAGCAGGCCGCCGACCAAAAACCAGATCAGCGTGCTGAACAAAAACTGCAGGCCGATGATCTTGTGGTCCAGCGAGAAGACGTAGGTCTTGAGAAAGCTGGAAGAGTGCCCGTGGGCGCCGTGGCTGGCCGAGTGGGCGTCGAATGTTGCTGTGCTCATGTCAATCCTCGGCTGCTGGAGCCGATGGTCGATTCGGATGGGCCCGCGAAACACGCGAAAGGACGCGAAAACAATTCAAATGACGTTCAGATCGGATTTACTCGCCGTACCAGCGGCCGCCGCCCGGTCGATTCAGCAAGCTCTTTGCAATTCTTCTTTCGCGTCTTTTCGCGTGTTTCGCGGGCATTCTCCGAAGAAGTTTCAATGTCAGTTGGTTGGGCCGGCGACTTGGACCGATTCCTGCTCCCGACGCATTTCTTCGAGCTTCTGCTCGTATTTCTCGCGGGTGAGCAGGTGGATGCGGCCCTTCATCTTGTAGTGGCCCCAGCCGCAGAGCTCGGCGCAGACGATGTCGAAGCTGCCGTTCTCGACGGCCTTGAACCACATCCGCTGGTCCATGCCGGGCACCACGTCTTGCTTCAGCCGCAGGTTCGGCAGGAAGAAGCTGTGCAGCACGTCGGCGCTGGTGATCTTCAGCAGCACTTCCTCGCCGTAGGGGAGGTACAGATTGCCGTCGGTGCGGACGATGTCGTCGCGGGTGTACAGTTCGTTATCAGGGCCGGGGTAGCGGAAGTCCCAGTTGAACTGCCGGCCGGTCACCTCGCAGGTGATGGGCATGTCGGGCGGGCGCATCTTGGCCGCGGCCCAGGCGTCCATTTGGTAGATCGCGATGAACAAGAGCGTCACGGCCGGCAGGATCGTCCACACCACTTCCAGCGAGTGGCTGCCGTGGGTGAACTTCACGGGCTTGGCGTTCTTGCCCACGGCGTACTTCCAGGCGAAGTAGAAGAGCGCCATCTCGGTGGCCACGAACACCACGCCCGTGAGCCACAGGATGAACATGAACAGCCCGTCGATCACGCGGCCATGCTCGGACACGTCGCGGGGCAGCCAGATGTTGTACATCCCGCCCAGCACGAACGTGGCGACGCCCATGACGGGCACTGCCAGAAACAGCAAGCTCCAGAAGCCCGGAACCCAGTTGAGAAATCTCTTGATCATGACGTGACTTTACGCGCGTCGTCCGCTCGGACAAGAAAGACGACTAACGGCTGATGGCGGCCTCGTACAGGGGACGATCCTGGTTGGGCCCGCTCGCCGGTTCGTACGGCAGGGCGAGCACGTAGTCCACGATTTGCCAAATCTCGGCTTCGGTCAGCGTGCCGCCGACGCCCGGCATCGGCACGCCTTTGATCCCCGCGTGAATGCGATAGAAGATGTCCAGCCGCCGCCGGCCGCCGCGGTAGACGCCCTGCCGCAGGTTGCGCGGGATCGCATTGCGGACCGGATACTGGACGGCCAGCACTTGTTCGATCGTCTCGATTTGCCCTTCGGCTTCGTCGATGCGGCGCATCCGCTCGGCGTACTCGACGTCCGATTCTTTTTCAGGCGTCTCCTCGAGCGATTCCAATTCGAGCGTCGTATCCTCCAGCGCCTTGGCGAGGTCGAGGATCTGCTTGGTCCAATCGTCGTGATCGGTCTGCTGACCGTCGCCCAGCGAGGTGGGGCCGTGGCAAGTGAAGCAGTTGGCCCGCGTGCCGAAGAACAACGTGCGGCCCGCCTCGACCGACGCGGCCAGCTCCTCGGGCGAGCGGTCGTCCGCCGGCAGGTCGTCTTCGCCGGGGACGAGCACCTGCTCGGCGGCCGCCTCCCACCCTTCGACGATGGTCGCCAAGAGATCTTTGATGATCTCGCCCTGTTCGGGATCCTTCAGGGGATCGAGCGGCAAACGGACGGTCTTTGGAGTGCCGTCCTCGTTGAGGACCGGCTCGCCATTTTCGTCCTCGACGTCTTCCTCGCCGAGCTCGTTCGAAACGAAGCCAATCAGCTCCGCTTCCATCTCGCCGCGGATGGCCAGGTATTTCACATATTCGACCAGTGCATCCACTTCCGGCCGCGGCAGCAGCGAGAACGAGGGCATCGACGTGTCCGGAATGCCGTTGTGCAGGATCCGCACGAGATCTTCGTGCGTCGGCTTCGCCGCGGCCTCGGTGCTCTTGAACTTGAACCAGCCCATGCGGTAGTCGCGCGGATAGGGATCGAGGAAGCGCGCCGTGGGACCGCGGCCGTCGCCGGTGATGCCGTGGCAGTGGACGCAGTGCTTGCGGTACAGGCCGTGCGTCAGATCGTCGGGATCGGTCCAGGCGGGCCCCGCGGCGAGGGTGAGCAATTGCTGGTCGAGCCCCGTTTCGCTCAGCACCTGCGGATCGTCCGGCGTGCCGAAGATAGCGGCCAGCACGTCGGCGATTTCCTGTTCGTAGGCGGAGTGAATCTTGTTGGTCGCGACGCGGACCATATTCAGCCGGAATTCGGGCGCGGGCGCCTCGCCGCACCCCGCGGCGGCAATCACCAGCACACCGCCCAGCACCGTGACAGAGATTCTTGCCATGAGATTCATCGAAACGTCCAACGCGACTTTCCCACCGCAGTTAACGGCCTCGCGAGGCCCCCTGTGCCGCCTGTCGTGACGGAGAAGATTTACCACAGAGGACACAGAGATCACAGAGACCGATCAAAAGATGGAATCAAGTTGATGCTGCTGATCGACGCAAATTGAGACTCGGCAAGTTTGAATACCGCTGCTTACGTCCGCATTGCTTCCACAAAAAAACTGGTCTCTGTGCCCTCTGTGTCCTCCGTGGTGAATCCCCTCCTCTTGGCCGCCTCTCACTACGCGCCCCGGAACGCCGAGGCCGGCGCCGCGATGTTGATCTCGCGGACTTCGTCTTCTTCCAGCTTGATCTTGATGCGGCCTTTGTTCGACCACTTGAGCTCCTTCGCCGCATCGGTCGTGATGACCAATGCGCCCTGCGCGCCGGTCGCGCTTTCGTGCCAGATTTGGATTTCGATTTCCTCGCCGGCGGGCAGGTTGGGAATCTCGAACGATCCGTCCGGCGCCGTCACCGCGTAGTACTTGTTCGCGCGGATCGCCATGTACGAAATCATCCACGGGTGGATGCTGCAGTGCACGCCCACAGGCATGGCCGTTTCGCGCTGGGCGGTCCAAGGCACCGTGCCGCCGACGGGGATCGTTTGGTTGAAGCCCGTGCCGTCGATTTTCGTGTTGTGGCCCACGGGGTCGCTGTTCTTGATCGCCACGGGCTGTCCCACGGGGATTCCGGCGACGTGCGACAGGAACACGCACTCCTTCTGGTCGAAGTCGATTGCGGCCTGGCCCGGTTGGGCCGATTCGTGCACGCGGGAAACGCCGCGGGCGTAGATCGCGATGTTGGCGATGCCCTTTGTCGCGCCGTCGACCACGAGCCACTCCTGCGGCGGGGCGTTGCCGCCGGGGGCGCAGGTGTCGTGGTCCTTATTCACGTCGTAGGGCGCCATCGCGGGGGGCTCGCCTTCGAAGGTGAAGCGGCCCTTGAGCGTGGCCCAGCCCGTACCCAGCGGCTCGGCGGCGGCGCCTTCGGCGGCGCCGCCTCCGCCGAGCAGGGCCTCGCGAATCGAGAGCGCCTTTTCGAGATCGGCGACCTCGCCGAGCTCGCTCGGCCGTTGGCAACCCGCCGCCGCGGCAGCGAAGACCGCCAGCGCGGCAACCACGACGCCGCGCCGCTGCGTGAGGTCAAACATGGCGTTCAAGATTCGCATCAGCGGGCCTCCCCCCTCGCGTTGCCGCGTCACGGCGGCGCCTCTCCACTTACTTCTGGCCGAGCATTGCGGGCGTCACGACGATCTCGCCCAGGTCGATCTCGCCGCCCGCGGGCACGACCACCTCGACTTGGCCCTTGCGATCGGCCTTCTCCTTGCCCACCGGCAGGTCGCGCAGATAGCCCTTCACTTCGTGCCAAAAGATGAATTCCTGCTTGCCGGCCGGCACGTTGGCGATCGCGAACGACCCGTCTTCGCCCGAGACTGCCATGTACGGGTTGTCCCGCACCAGCACATAGGCGGTCATCCAAGGATGAATATTGCATTGCACCTTGCCCGGCAGCGGGTCGGACTTATCGAACGTCTTCTTGATCGGCGCATCGTTGGGCACGGTCAGGTTGAATTTCTGGTTCCTGACCGGACTGAAGTTCGTGTTGTGGCCGATGCCGGGGTCGTCGTTGTGAACTTCGAACTTGTCGCCCGTCCACAAGACCATGGCGTGCGGCTCGAACCGGCAGCCCTTGTTCGTGAGAATCTTCGGCTCCTCGCTGGGCTTGAAGTCCGGATGGATGTCCGCCTTCTTGCCGGTGGCGACGTACAGGTACACAAACACGTTCTGCAACGAGCCATCGTCGCCGACGACGATCGTCTCATCGACCGGCGTATGCAGGTTGCAGAACGCCTCGTCTTTGTTAATGGTCAGCGGTTCGGCCGTCACCTTGCCCTTGTAGACGAACTTGCCTTTCACCGTGCCCCAATCGGCGGCCTGAGCGGTGACGCCCAGGGCGGCCAGGATAACGGCCGCAGCGCCTGGCAACACGCGGCAGGATGTGCGAATGGTCATGAAATTTGCCTCCTCAGTGACGGACCTAACGATCGCTTGCGCGACGGCGTTCGGTCCTGTGCAAGGACTGCTTGAATGCTTGACGACTTCAGCTTCTCGACCGTCGTGCGACGGCCCATCCTTGCTCTCTATCGGCCGAACCCTACTGGTCAGCCGCGACGTTGCCGTCGCACATTTCATTCAACAAATGCTCTCTACGGAACAGGTTCGTCGGCACTGGGCGCGTCGGACGCGTCGCTCGGCGGACCTGCGCCGCCGACCGCCGCCGACCCTCCGGTCCCCTGACCAGCCGCCTGCGCTGCAGCCGCCGCGGCCTGCTCGACCAGCGGCGTGACCGCCGTTTGGGCCTTGGCGTACGCATCGAAGTTCATCAGCAAATCGACGAGCGCCGTCAACTGCGCGATGCTGTCGCCCGGATACAGCGCCTCGCTGATGCCGTCCTGCGATTCATCGGTCGGGTGATACGGGATGTTCTTCGGCATGCCGGTGTACGGCAGGATCCTCAGCGGGTTGGCGATCCAGTCTCGCGTGAAGGTGGGCCGCAGCCGACGATACACGTCGTCCAAATGGGGACCGAACGTGTAGGGATCGCCCTGCGGGTTGAAGTCGCCCACCGCATGGCACTTCACGCAGTAGGTGCCGTCGACCACGATGTTCATGGCGCCAGCGAGCGGATCGACTCCGCCCGCGCTCACTTGCGCCAGGTAGCTTGCGCGCTGCTGCGGCCGGTACTCGTACGGAAATTCAGCGCCGCTGGCCGCGGCGAAGTAGTCGACCAGCTTCGCGGCTTCTGCGCTCGACATGTGGAAGTTCGGCATGCGGAGCACCACGGCCGGGCGAATGGCGGTGGGATCCATAAGGAAGCCGTGCAGCCAATCGGTCTGCACCTTTTTGCCTTCGTCCATCAGCGGCGGCGGCAGCCAGCCCCACGCTTCGGTGGCGTTGGCCTGCGAGCCTTGCTCCTTGGCATGGGCAATCACGTGCGGGAACAGGTACCGCGCCAGGTCGCCGCCCCACGCGGGATACGCGTTGCCGCCGGCCGGGCCGTAGCCGTCGCGGTTGGCGGGAATCAGCACTTCGCCCCCGCCCCGCAGGAACGCTTCGCCATTGAGCAGCGCGTCGCGCCACAGAGTGAACCGGTAGAAGACGGGGATCGTTTCACCCTCTTCGGCTTCGGCCTCGGCTAGTTCCTCGGGCGTGATCGGCGCCTGGTCTTCGTCAACCCAGCCGCGCTCGCCCGTTTCGACGTCGGTCACCGGCTCGCCGTGCAGATGAGCGCGGAGGAACCCGGCATAGTCCTTCGCCATCGACGCGGCGATGTCCTGCTCCGTGAACTTCGGTGCCAGGAACGGGAAATCGACCGATTCGGGCGGCGATTCGAACGTGTCGTCGCGGTAGGCGAACCGCCACTGCTCCATGCGGAGCGTGTGGCACCCCGCGCAGTTGAACCGCTCGAGCACCTCGCTGCCGTCGGCGATCGCCTGCTGCCGGGCGTCGGGCCGGTAGATGTACTTCGACGCCGGCGGCTCTTTCACCAGGCCCAGCACGAACGTCATCACCGCTTCGCGCTCGGCGTCGGTGAACGGGAACCGCGGCATGCGGAGCCGTTCGTTGAAGTTCTTGTTCTTGGTGGTCTTGTAGTCGTAGGAGCGCGGGTTGCGCAGCTTCTGCCACAGGAAGCCGTCGCGGCCGTGGCTGTTGATCGACTGGATGAAGTAGCTCTCGTCGGGGGTGAAGCGAGAATCGCCCGGATTGAGATGCTCGGCGTGCAGGGCGCCTTCGTGGCCGACCGTTTCACCGCTCTGGGCGACGGCCCCCGCCGGCGGCTGCTCCGCTTGCCCGGCCGACTCGGCGCGGTCGAGCTCCTCCTCGGTCGGCGGTGCGGGATTGATCCCATGCACTTCGAGGAACTTGTGAATGTTCTCGAACGCTAGCTTCGAGGTTTCCTTGCGGCCCCAATCGACCAGCGCCGTGCCGATCGGCTTGGCTTCCTCGAACCCGGGGATGTCGTGGCAGCCGAAGCAGCCGTACTTGCCGACCGTGCGGCGGGCGACGAACTCGAGCTGCCGCTGCGTGCGGTTCTCCGCGGTGTAGGGATTGTCGCTGTAGTTCACCAGCAGCCGCTCATCCGCCTTGAGCTTGGCGGCCTGCGACTCGGGGATGCCGCGCGTGAGGTAGTCGCGGGCCCGGGCCTCGGGAATCGTATCGCTGCGGAGCCACAGCACGGCGAGGTCGAGCAGATCTTCCTTCTCGGCATCGGTCCACTCGTCGCGAGCCGGCACGTCGGCGGGCGCCCAATCGCTTTGGACGCCGAGCAGGAACGCTTCGATGTCCGCGGCCGGATCGGTCACGACGCCCGTCGGTTGGCCCTGGGCGTTCTTTTCTTCGAGCCGGTCCAGGTACAAGTCCGGCATGACCGTGCGGGAGTGATACTTGTTGGGCTGCTTCAGCCAGGAATACAGCCAGTCGCGGCCCTTCTGCCCCTCGAGCTTGGCGCTGATGTTGGTCAGGTCCGGGCCCTGGTCGGCGGCGATGCCGGGGAACTCCGCATGCGAGTGGCACGCCAGGCAGCCGCGCGACTGGAACTGCCACTTGCCGCGCTCGGCCGAGGCCTGCTCGACGCCCTCTTCGCGAGGCAGGTACTCGAACTGCTGGCTGCTACCCAGCAGGTATTCGGTCAGGGCCCGAATCTCGATCCGCTCGAAACGCAGACTGTCTTTGAGCTGTGCGGCATCGTCGGCCTCGGTCAGATGTTCATGCAGGCCGAAGAACTGCGGCATCTTGGTGGTCGGCTGGAAGTCCATTGGCTTACGAATCCAACTGTAGAGCCAATCGTAATCGACCTTCGAGGCGACGAAGCGGAGACTCGGGCCGACCTTGCGCATCTCGCCCGGCATGTCGACCGGACGCAGCAGCGTCGCCAGGCGGTGGGTGTCGGCCGACAAGCGAGCCTCGGTTTCGGCCTCCGGATCGTCGGCCAGCGCCTTGTCGGCGGTGATCGATGCCAGGAGCGCGTCACGCGCTGAAACATCCTCGGGATGCACGCGGAGCGTCTCGGCGAAGCGGCGCTCGTCGTCGCTCAGGTTCTGATCCGCCGCGATGGCCGCAGCCGCCTCGTAATAGGCCGGCTCGAGCCGCACATCGGGGCCGACGGTTACCGTCGGCGAGTCGTAACCGTTGATCTCGTGACAGCCGAAGCAGCCGTAGTCCTGCACCAGCGTCCAGCCGTCGACGAGCTTCGACGCCGGCGGCTCGGGGAACCGCTCGCTAGGCTCGAGGCCGCCCTTTTCGTGGTGGCACTTCAGGCAGTTGCTCTCGACGAAGCGGCTCGGCTTCATCGGGAAAATCCAGTGGTGGTTGTCGAACCAGCCGTGCTCGCGGGCCCACTTGTCCTGCTCGCGGGCATCGTCGGGGGTGTGCGAGGTCCACGGGAACGCGGTGCCGCTGCCCTGCCCGTCGTGGCAGATCGTGCAGCCGACGTCCTTCATCGGATGCGGGCTCAGGTCCGAGAGGTAGAGGTCGAGCCGCGGATGGGCGGTGAACGGGTGATCGAGGCCGCGGCGGACTTCGACGGCGATCTTCGATTCCGGCGGAGCGCGCCGCAGCAGAATCTTCCGCGCGGCCTGGGGATCGTACACCGGCTCGCCGCCGATGCTCACGACGCGATCGCCCGACTGCAGGCCGGCCTGGGCGGCGGCGGAATCGGGAAGGACGAAGTGCACCGTGACGTCGGCGTCGTTGATGATGCCGGTCTCGGACAGCGCGAGGCCGTAGGCCGCCAGCAGCGGATCGTCCGTCTCGTCGCCGGCGCTCTCGGCCGCGGGGAACTCCGCAGGCGTGGCGAGCTGCGCGGTGAAATCGCGCTGTTCGTCGGGAATCGTCGGGTACAGCGGATCGGTCGCCGTGCCGGGCGCGGTGGTCGCGATGCCGCGATGGCACGTGACGCAGCGATCGAACCGTGCGGCCTGCGCGAAGTTGTAGTTGATCGTCATGTCCGGCAGCCAGTTCTGCTCGATGCGGATGTTGCCGCTGTAGAGCGCGTTGAGCACGGGCCACCGGGTGATCCACTCGCCGACGTTGGAGGTGTTCTTGTAGACCTGCTCGTCCAGGCGGGCGAGTTCGGTTTGCATCGTCTCGACTTCTTTAACCAGCTCTGCCTTTTCGGCGTTGGCGGAGGCGACGATGGACTCGAGGTCCATGCGGTATTCCTTTGCCGTCGCGATCTGCGCGGTCAGCTCGGCCAGCTCGGCGTCAAGCCGATCGACGCGCTGCTGCACGGCGTTGACAGTCGCCTCCGAGGCGCCTTCGCCGATCTTGATGCCCAGCTCGCTGACGGCCGCGGTGCGCTCGCCGTTGCGGGCCTTCTTCGCGGCGACCAGCGCGTTCTCGCGGCGCTTCGCCTCCCGGATGAACGTGTTCATCTCGGCAAGCAGGGCGTCGCGGTCCTTGATGGCCACGTCTTCCCATTCGCGAAGCACATCGCGAGCCTCTGGGGGGGCGGCCTCTGCCCCGGCGTCGGTGCGGGCTTCGGCGGCGCGGCCCGCCGATTGCTCGAGCTGCTGCGCGAGCTCGTCGAGTCGGGTAAACTGCGGATCGGCCGTGGTGTCGATCAACTCGACTTCGTCGCTGGCAGACAGGCCGCTGACGCTGCCGTCGACCGGGCGGGCGACCTCCTGGGCGACGCGTACTTTGAAGTCGGACACGATCTCGGGATCGACCGCCGTGCTGTCCAGGCGGCGGATGTCGGCCTGGTAGCCGGTCATGCGGCCGTCGTACTGGGCGGCCAGCGCGTCCCGCCGCGAGGCGAGCATCCAGGCGTCCTTCTTGCGATCCTTGAGCTGCCAGCTTTTCCACTCGCGCATGTGGTCGGCGGCCATCATCCAGACGGTCGCCAGGCCCATGATGATCGCGCTGACCGCGAAGAAGACGTGCAGCTTCTTCTGGTCGCGCCAAGTTTGTTCGTTAGCGGGCATGGCAGGGGGGCTGTCGGCTATCGGCTGTCAGCTATCGGCCAGAAGCGAGTTGAGCGGTCCATCTTCTGTCTGGCCGACAGCCGAGAGCCGACAGCCTTCAATCAAAAATTCAAAAAGTATTCAGGAATCGCGATGATGTATTTCAGGTTGAACACCCAGCGGAGCGCCATCTTGATGGGCAGCGACGCCATGAACAGCATCAGGTTGGCCATCAACATGAAGCGGATCAGACCCATTTTCTGGAAATAGCCGCGGAGCACCGTGAGCGCCATGATCGGCGGCAGCGCGATGAAGTAGGCCAGCGTCAGGACGATGCCCGGCGACTCGCGCCACAGGATGTACAGGAACTGTGTGAGCCCGCCGCTGCCGGAGGGCGCCGTCGGCAGGCTGCCGCCCAGCCACTGCTCCCACACGATCTGCGACAAGTTGACGTTGTTGAGCGCTTCGACCTTGTGGGCGTCCCAGTATTCGTAGGGCCCGAAGAAGTTCCAGTTAGGCCCGCGGAGCAGCGTGCCCAGCACGATCAGCGTGATCCACATCTCCAGGAAACCGAACTGGAAGATGATGTACGCGAACTTGCGCTGCTTGATCGTGTAGTAGCCGTTGCCCTCTTTGTTGAAGTCGAGGTACGGAATCGCCATCAGCCCCACGACGATCAGGCTCGGCAGCACGACGCCGGCCATCCAGGGGTCGAAGTAGACGAGCATTTCCTGCAGGCCCAGGAAGTACCACGGCGCCTTCGAGGGGTTCGGCGTCTTGACGCTGCTGGCCGGCTCCTCGAGCGGGGCGATCAAGGCCAGGCCCCAAAAGATCAGGAACGCCGTGAGCGCGATCATGCAGATCAGCTCGGTGTAGACCAGGTCCGGCCACACCAGCACCTTTTCGTCGTCGAGCTTCTCCAGCGGCGGCTCGCCGCGGTCCATGCGGTCGTCGTTAATCACCGCCTTGTACGTCGCCAGCCACGTAAAAAAAGCCAGGGCGAAGACCAGCATCACGATCGGCACGTTATCCGGCTTCGCCACGATGTCGTAGAAGTCGCGGTCGGTCATCGACAGTGCGAGGAACAGGCACATCAGGTTGAAGATCAACCACGCGATTGGCGGCTGGACGAAGAACCGGCGAAAGATGTACAGCACAACCAGCGCGACGACCGTGCCGATGCTGTACACGACGGGGCCGGTGCCGCGGTTGATCGCTTCGCGCCAGGCCTCGGGCATCGAGGGCATCCAGTCGGCGTATCCCATGCCGGCAAACGGCGCCAGGATCACAAAGAGGATGGCCAGCAGCAACCAGGCGAACGCGTTGCTGAACGACAGCGAGCGGCCGCCGCCGGCCGGCACGTTGAACCAGGTCTTCAACTGGCCGCCGCGCCACAGGTAGAGCGCGGCGGTGCCGTTCATCAGCGCAAGCGCGACGTAGAACACCGCGAGGAAGGGCGCGACCCGGCTCAGGAATTGTGCGTCGGTGAGTCCGTGCATGGGAGGGTTCAGGGTTCAGGGTTCAGGGTTCAGGAAGGGAGCCGGACAAGTGCCTTGTCCTGACCCCTGAACCCTGAAAACTGAACCCTAGAGTGGTCCGCTGATGCCGCCGTCCTTGCGGACCCGCCAGAAGTGAATCGCCAACAGGAGCGATACGCCCAGCGGGATCGCGATGCAGTGCAATATGTAAAACCGATTGAGCGTCTCTTCACCGACCTCGCGCGCCCCGAGCAGCGCAAAGCGGGCGTCGGACGCATTGGTGATCATGTCGACGCCGCCCACGCTTAAAAGCTGCTGCAGCGGCCCTTCGTGCCCCAACACCGGGGTGGCCCGGGCCATGTTCGAACCCACCGTGATCGCCCACACCGCGAGCTGATCCCACGGCAGCAGGTAGCCGGTGAACGACAAGAGCAGCGTGAGCAACAAGAGCAGCACGCCGACGACCCAGTTGAACTCCCGCGGCGGCTTGTAGCTGCCGGTGAGAAACACACGGTACATGTGAAGCCACACGGTGATCACCATCGCGTGGGCGCCCCAGCGATGGATTTCGCGCATAATGCCCAGCGACGTCACGTCGCGCAAGTTCTGCACGTCGATGTAGGCCAGTTCCACCGTCGGACGGTAGTAGAACATCAAGAGCACGCCCGTGACCGTTTCCACCAGAAACAGAAAGAACGTCACGCCGCCCATGCACCAGGTGTAGCTCAGGGCGATGCCCTGCTTCTTGATCGACACCGGGTGCAGGTGCAGGAAGAAGTTGGTGAGCATCACCACAATGCGATTGCGGCGGTCCACCGGCATGGGATGCCGGAAGATGCTCTTCCAAATCTGTGATTCGCGAATCGTCTCGCTGAGGTTGGGCATGACGTAGGGTGCGTGAAACGCACCGAGCTCACTGTAGGGTGCGTGAAACGCACCAAGTTCATCTGAGAATTCAAACGGTGCGCTTCACGCACCCTACACGGGGATAAAACTCGAGGCGTCGGCCCATTGGCCCATTTCCTCTTGAAAGATGCGGCTCTTGTCGACCTCGATCTGGCCGTCGTCGGCGACGCGGATCGCGTAGCGCTCTAGCGGCCGCGGAGCGGGGCCCTCGAAATTGATTCCGTCCTTGTAAAACCCGCTGCCGTGGCAGGGGCATTTGTATTTCTGCTCCGCCTCGAGCCAGTTCGGCGTGCAGCCCAGGTGCGTGCACACGGTCTTCAGCGCGACAATTTCCGGCTGGCCGTTGTATTCGGTGTTGACGATCCACACGCCGAACTGGGCCTTGAACTTCTCGGAGACCTGGCCGGCGGGGAACGCGTCGGGAAAGCCGACCTTGAACTTACTCGGCGGCTCGCGAAGCACGTTGGGAAACATGAACTTCACGGTCAGCAGCGTCCACAGCGCGCTGACGGCGCCCAGCAGCCAGAAGCCGATGCTGAGAAAGCTGCGGCGGTCTTCGTCGCCCGCGGCCTTAGCCGGTTTCGGGACGGCGCCCTTGGGCTTGGCGTAGTCCGGCTTCGCCGGCATCGGAGGGACGATGATCTTCGGCTCGACCGGCGGGCGGGGCGCGGCGGCGGGCATCGCGGCCGCCTCGGCCTTGGACATCGGCCCCGGCTTGTCTTTCTTCTTGTCGCCGACCAGCACGCTGCCGGTGTCGCGCTGCGGAGGCGGCGCCGGAGCGGCCGCGGCCTTCGGGGCCGTTGATTTGGCGGCAGGCGCTGCCTTGGGCGCGGGCTTTTCGGCCGGTTTCTTCGGGGCAGGCGGAGCTGCGTCGCCGCTGCGGGCCATGGCGAGCACCTCGGCCACGCTGGGGCGACCGCCGCCGACGCCAACGGCCGGCTTGGGCTTCGCAGGCGGCGCGCTGGATTCCACGGCGGGAGCGTCGGCCGGCACGTCCATCGACGGCAGCTCGCTCGCCGGCGCCTCGCCCGAACTCGCGGCCGGAGCCACACTGCCCGCGTCCGCCTTGCGGGCGGCGGCCAACATTTCGGCCACGGACAATTTCTTATTGTCAGCCATGCCTGGCGCCTACCGAGAAGCAGGTCCGCTGGGAGGGGGGACCAAGGGCCGCGGACCGCCGAAACCACCGACGCCACAGCAAGTTCCGCCACATTGTGACATTTTTCACAATGTTGCTCTTATCAACTTAACCGCGGCGCATCGCCTCTGTCAACTGCTGCTGTCCCAATCGTCACCTGGACGGGTTGCCGCTGCGCCACCCGGTTGCGTCCGTTACTTCGGGACGATCGCTCGGCAATTCTAACAATCACTGTTTTCGCGCGTCAGCCCCCTGCGTGCGAAATGCCTCGCGTCAACTTCTCGTGCGATCAATTCTCGCTGAGCGCGGCGAGACGTTGCGGCGCCTCGCGCGTCGCGTGCGATCGCGCTACGCTTTCTCGCGATTGCTTTGACTCTTAGAATCACGCACAGAGATGCGCGCCGCGCGGCGCCGCACACGAAGCGTCATGGCGCGCGTGCCCACGAGCGTTTAGCCACATCAGCGAGCGGCGTCAATGAATGTCTTGGTTATTGGAGGCGGAGGGCGGGAACACGCGTTGGCGTGGAAGATCGCCCACAGCGCGCGCGTGAAACGCGTGTTCGTGGCGCCCGGCAATGCCGGCACGGCCGTCGACGCGGAGAATGTCGACGTCGCCGAGACCGACGTGCCGCGGTTGGTGAGCTTCGCCAAACAAAACGCCATCGATCTGGCCGTCATCGGGCCCGAGGCCTCGCTCGCCGCGGGCATCGTCGACGCGCTAGGCGCCGCCGGCATTCGCGCCTTCGGCCCCAGCAAGCAAGCCGCCGAGCTCGAAGCCAGCAAAGTGTTCTGCAAGAACCTGCTGCGGCACGCCGACGTGCCCACGGCCGAATTCCGCGCGTTTCGCGACGCCGCGAGTGCAAGCGCTTACCTCACCGAACGCGACGACGTCCCCTGCGTGGTGAAAGCCGACGGGCTGGCTGCGGGCAAGGGCGTCATTGTTTGCGACGATCGCGAGCAAGCGCTTGCCGCCGTGCAACTCATCGCCGGCGATCGGCAGTTCGGCGCGGCGGGCAATCAGCTCGTCATCGAAGAGCGGCTCGTGGGTCAGGAGGCGAGCGTGCTGGCGATCGTCGACGGCCGCACGATCCTCACGCTCCCCGCAGCCCAGGATCACAAGCCCGCCTACGACGGCGACCGCGGCCCCAACACCGGCGGCATGGGCGCCTACTGCCCTACCCCGCTGGTCACCGACGAGCTACGCCGCACGATCGAAGAGCGCGTGCTCGTGCCCACCGTCCATCAGATGAAGCGCTCGCGGCGGCCGTTTCGCGGCGTGCTGTACGCCGGGCTCATGATCGCCAAGCACGGCGTGAAGGTTCTGGAGTACAACGTCCGCTTCGGCGATCCCGAGTGCCAGCCGATTCTCATGCGGCTCAAGAGCGATCTGGTGGACGTGCTGGAAGCGACGGTCGACGGCCGGCTCGACGAGATCGCTCCGCTCGAGTGGGATCCGCGCCCCGCGGTGTGCGTCGTGATGGCCAGCGAAGGATACCCCGGCGACTACCTGAAGGGTCGGCCGATCCGCGGGCTCGAGCAGGCCGCCGCGGTGCCCGATGTGAAGGTCTTCCACGCCGGCACGACAATGCGGGACGGCCATGTCGTCACCAACGGCGGCCGGGTGTTGGGCGTGACGGGGTTGGGCGCCTCGATCGCCGCGGCGAAATTGCAGGCGTACACGGCGGTAAAGTGCATCCGTTGGGAAGGCGCCTGGTGCCGCAAAGACATCTCCGATAAGGCGTTACAATGATACACAAGGGGGGAATTAGCCGCGGGGCTTGCCCCGCGCGTGGGGCGGCCCGCGGGGCGAGCCCCGCGGCTAAATGCGGCGTAATTCTCTTTCGGCGTCGTCCGCGGCGCGAACTTTCCCTAGAATTGCTGCGTAGAAGATTACGTGGCGCTGGGTCGCACTCCATTCCCTGCTGATCTGCCCGCAACAATGCCTCGGCATTCCGCCTATCTCGCGATCGTCGCCGTTGCCCTCGCGCATCCGGCCTACGGCAATTGCCGTTGCGAGGGGTGCGCGGGCAAGCATGCCGAGCGCGCCAGCGCGATTGACATGGCGCCATGTTGTGCGGCGAATACCGCGCATACGTCGAAGTCGAATTGCTGCGGCACGCGCGGCGCGTGTGCCGCCGAGTTCAACTGCCCGTCATGCAGTGATTCCGGCGAGGGCTGCGCCTGCAGCGTGTCCTCGCAACCGTCCGCCGCGGCATCGGCCCCGCAAACGACCGACAACCACGCGGCGCCCGCGCAGACTCTTTCGACTGTGGCGCTGGCCACCGAACCCTCAACGGCCATGCTGGCCGGTTTTGATCTTGACCGCCCGGTGCGCTATGGCGGGCTGCGATTGCACGCATTTCTTGGCGTGTGGGTGATTTGAAGGCGCCGCCGAGATGCGCTCCGCTGGCGCGTCGCGGCTAAACGCTCATTGCTTGGCGACCTTCATTTCAACTCAGTGCGAGGCGCTTGGTTGCGCCTTCACGTTCCAGGAGAATTGCGATGTTACGTGCTACGTTTTTGAAATCGGGTTTGGCGGTTTTGGCATTGGGTCTGTTCGGCGTCGGCGCCATTGCCGGCGGGCCGGCGGCCGTGAGGGCCGGCGGTTGCTGCTGCGGCAACAACTGCACGTGCGAGTCTTGCGATTGTGACGGCACGTCGTGCAGCGACTGCAACTGCGACAACTGCAGTTGCAGCGAATGCAGTTGCGGCGCCGACTGCGGTAAGACTGCGTAGCCAGGCCGCTGCTTGTGTGACGATGTAATCGAGCGCCCCTGGTGCGGAGGACCGCGCCAGGGGCGTCTCATTGAGCCCCCCGCGAATCGCGCGGGGCGAAGCGGTATACTGCCGGCATGTCGGCGTGGCGCTACATTCTGGCCAGTTTGCGGCAGTATCGCCGCGTGCACCTGGCCGTGGCCGCGGGCGTCGCCGTCGCTACGGCGGTGATCACCGGCGCGCTCTTGGTCGGCGACTCGATGCGCGGCAGCCTTCGCGATCTCGCTCTCCGCGGATTGGGCCGTATCGACGCGGCGGTCCTGGGCCAACGCCCATTCCGCGCCGCGCTCGCCGACGAGCTGTTCGCTGTGCCGGCCGTGAAGCAGCGCTTCACCGAGGTCTTACCGTTACTCCTGACGCAGGGCGCCGCCACGCGGCAGGCCGGCGGCGAGGTGCGCCGCGCGACGGGTCTGGGCGTCGTCGGCGTGACGCCGGAGTTCTGGTCGCTGGCGTTGGTCGAGGGCTCGAGCGCGCCGCTGTCGCGCGGCAACGAAGTGGCCCTCACGGCGTCGGTCGCGCGTGAGCTGGGGGCCGCGGAGGGCGACTTCGTCGTGCTGCGGATTCCGCTCGCCGGCGCCACGCCGGCCGACAGCGCGCTGGGCGAGAAAGAAGAAACGACGGCGTCGCGGCGGCTTAAAGTGGCGGCGGTGCTGGACGAAGACGCCGCCGACACGATGGCCCGCTTTACGTTGCGGCCGGCCCAGCAGGCGCCGCGGAATGCGTTTGTGCCGCTGGCGATGTTGCAGTCGCTGTTGGAACTGCCCGACCAGGCCAACGCCCTTGCATTGGCGACGCAGGATCTGCAGTCGGCGCAATCGGACGCCGCGCTGCATGCGGTCGACGACGCGCTGCATCCCGAGCTTGCCGACTATGGCCTCGCCGTGGAGGAGGCGAGTCCCGCGGACGAGGGGACGGCAACTTACGTGCGGATCGCCGCCGATCGGCTGGTGATCCCGCCGCATGTTGTGGAGACGGTCGAGCGGCTTTACGGCCAGGACGGCGTGCAGCCGGTCGTCACGTATCTGGCGAACACGCTCGTCGCGGGAGATCGCAAGATTCCGTACTCGACGGTGGCCGGCGTGGATTCGACCGCGGCGCTGGGCCCAGTGCTCGACGTCGAGGGTCTGCCGGTTGAACTCGCCGACGACGAAATCGCGCTGAACGACTGGGCCGCCGAGGACCTGGGCGTCGAGATCGGCGACGAGATAACGCTCACCTACTACGAACCCGAAACGACGCACGGCGAGCTGCGCGAACACGAGCCGCTCCGCCTCACGGTGCGAGCCATCGTGGCGCTGGTCGACGCCACCGGCAAGCCGACCGCCGCGGCCGACCCGAAGTTTGCCCCAGAGCTGCCGGGCGTCACCGATCAGGAGTCGATCGCGTCGTGGGAGCTGCCGTTCGAACTCGTCGAAGAAGTTCGGGACAAGGACGAAGACTATTGGGACGAGCACCGCACGACGCCCAAGGCGTTCGTGTCGTTCGCCCTCGCCGCACGCCTGTGGAGCACGCGCTGGGGCACAGAAAGCGTCCTCCGCATTCCTCTCCCCCTTGGGGAGAGGTTAGGTGAGGGGAGCGGTGCAATCGACGATGCCTCAAATCTGACGCCCCCAGCCCACGGCGCAAGCCGGGGGTTAGTGGACCATGCCGCCGTCGCGAATTCCTCCCCTAGCCCCTCCCTTCGAGGGAGGGGGATTTCGGGCAACTCCGTCGCCAGTGCGTTGCGCGACGCTCTTGATCCCGCCGAAATGGGCCTGGCGCTCGTGCCCGCCAAGCAGCAGGCGCTCCGCGCCGCCTCCGGAACCACGTCCTTCGACGGCTTGTTTCTGGGATTCAGCTTCTTCCTGATGGCCTCGGCCGTGATGCTCACCGCCCTGCTCTTCCGTCTGGGCATCGAAGGCCGCGCCCGCGAAGTCGGCCTGCTGCTGGCCGCCGGATTCTCGCCGCGGCGGCTGCGACGGCTGCTTACCGGCGAGGCCCTCACGGTCGCGACTGCAGGAGCCGCCGTGGGCGCAGCCGCGGGCGTCGGCTACGCGGCGCTGATGATCCACGGCCTGAACACCTGGTGGGTCGACGCCACGAGCGAGCCCTTTCTCGCGCTGCACATCACGCCGCGGAGCATCGTCAGCGGGTTGGCCGCGGGGCTGGCCGTCGCCGCCTTCACCATGGCCTGGTCGCTACGGCGATTCGCCCGGCTGCCTGCGCGGCAGTTGCTCGCCGGCGAGCATCAACCGCCGCTGGCGCTGCGCGCCGCGTCGCGATGGTCCAGCGTTTGGCTCCCCACGGCGTGTTTGTTGGCGGCCTTCGGACTGGGCGTCGCCGCGGTGCGGTTTGAGGGCGAGGCCCAGGCGGGTGCGTTTTTCGGCGGCGGGGCGCTGGCGCTTGTCGGCATCCTTGCTGCGGCGCGCGGCAAGCTGCGCGAGTCGAGCGCGAGCGCCCCGACGTCGCTCAGTCTGTCGGGGCTTGCACTGCGCAACGCCCGTCGCAACCCCAGCCGCACGATGCTGTCGCTCGCACTGGCCGCGACGGCGAGCTTTCTCATCGTCGCGCTCAGTGCGTTCCGCCTCGCCCCGACCGAGCGCGGCACGGGCGGGTTCGACCTGCTCGCCACGGCGGATTTGCCGCTGCACTACGACCTCGACGCGCCGGAGGGGCGCAAGCGGCTGGGCTTCAGCGAGGAGCAGTCGGAGCAGCTTGCCAAGTGCGAGTTCGTGAGCTTCCGCGTCCGCGACGGCGAGGATGCGAGCTGCTTGAATCTGTATCAAACGTCGCAGCCGCGCGTGCTGGGGGCGCCGCGGGAGTTGGCCGAAGCGAGCAATTTTCAGTGGGCGATGATGGATACCCAATTGGATCCTCCGGCCCCCTCCCCCTCGTGGGGAGGGCTGGGGAGGGGGGATGACGCGGGTACCCGGGGCGCCACCCCTCCCCTAACCCCTCCCCATCGAGGGGAGGGGAACGGAAAAATACTGGCCGGCGCATGGCCCCTCCTCAACGCCGACCTCGGCGCCGACGCCGCCGGTCGCCCGATCATCCCCATGATCCTCGACCGCAACACCGCCTTCTACAGCCTCAAGCTTTACGCCCTCGGCGATCAGCTCACCCTTCGCGACGCGGCGGACCAACCGGTGACGTTGCAGATTGTCGGCATGCTGACCAACAGCATCCTGCAGGGGGACGTGATCCTCAGCGAGGCCCACTTCCTGCGGCTGTTCCCCGAAGTCGCGGGGCGGCGGTTCTTTCTCATCGATCGCAAACAGGACGGGGCCGCGACAGACGAGCTGGCTTCGCTTCTAGAAACGCAACTGGATGACTTCGGCTTCGACGCCGTCGACGCCCGCGAGCGGCTCGCCGCGCTGATGGCCGTCCAAAACACTTATCTGTCGACTTTCCAGAGCCTGGGCACCTTGGGTCTGCTGTTGGGCGTCGTGGGGCTCGCAGTCGTGCAGTTGCGCAGCGTCATCGAGCGCCGCGGCGAACTGGCGCTCATGCAGGCCGCGGGCTTCCGTCGGCGGCGGCTGATGGAGATGGTGCTCACTGAAAACATGGTCTTGCTCGCCGGCGGCCTGGCGATTGGCTGCGGCGCGGCGCTCGCGGCGGTGCTGCCGCACGCGGTCATCGAGCAAGTGGGCATGCCGTGGCGCACTCTTACGATTCTGTTAGGCCTTGTCGCGCTGGCGGGAATATTCGCCGCCTGGCTGGCCGCGCGCACGGCATTGCGGGCGCCGCTGATTCCCGCCCTCCGCGGCGAGTAGCCAAACTGTTGCCGAGTCTCTTTCGAGATTCGCATTCGGAGTTTCGGAGAAACTCCGCAACGGTTGGCCGCCCTAGCGGCGAGCGGTGAGGCGGTTTACAGTTGCGTCGAAGTTTGCCGCACGTCGCTCCGCCGGAGTTTCGCTCATGCGCAGTCTGCTGTTGGTCGTCGCCTCGTTCGCCGTCACGATCCTGGGCTGGGGCCTTTACGTGCCGATGCTCCGCTGGGGGCAGATGGGGATGCGCGAGGTCGCCGAGGGCGCGCCGGCCCGCTGGCGGCCCTTCATGTGCGTGGGGTTTGCGTACTTCCTGATCGGCGTCATCGTGCCGATTGTCCTTCTCCGGATGCGCGGCGAACGCGGCGAGTGGACTTCGCGGGGCATTGTCTTCAGCTTGCTCGGCGGCGTGCTCGGGGCGCTGGGCGCGCTGGGGATCATCCTCGCGATCAACTTCGGCGGGAATCCGATTTACGTGGCGCCGCTGGTGTTCGGCAGTGCGCCGGTGATCAACTCGTTTCTCACGATCTACCTCGCCGGCAAGATGCGGGAGATCGGGCCGGTGTTTCTCGCCGGGCTCGTCATGGTGATGCTGGGCGCCGTAACGGTCCTCGCAACGGCGCCCCACGGTCCGGCGCCGGCCCAGGCCGCAGCGGCTGACGCGGCCGCGGGCGACGCAGGCGGCGACGTGGAATCCGCCGCACCGGCTCCGTCGCGCGCCGCGCGGGTCAAGACCGCCGCTTCCTCGCTGGCGCTGCAGATCCTTTCGATCGCGATGGTCGCCGTGTGCTGGGGCTCCTACGGCCCGGTGCTGCACAAGGGGCAAGCCGCAATGATGAACAGCCGGCTTCGGCCGCTGTTGTGCGTGGGGCTGGCTTATTTTTTGATCGCCGTGTGCGTCCCGCCGATCATTCTGAGGGCCAGTCCCGAGCCCAGCACGTTTTCCCACGTCGGCGGCACCTTCTGGAGCTTGATGGCCGGAACGGCCGGGGCGCTCGGCGCGCTGGGCATCATCCTGGCGTTCAACTTCGGCGGCAAGCCGGTGTTCGTGATGCCGCTGGTATTCGGCGGGGCGCCGGTGGTCGCGACGATCGTCTCGACCGCGAGCGAGGGGATGATGGGACTGCTGGGCCCGTTGTTCTACGCGGGACTGATTCTGGTGATTGCTGGCTCGGCGATGGTGCTGGTGTTCGCCCCCAAAGGCAGCCCGCACGTCCCGCCGGCGGCGCCTGAGCCGACGCCGCCCATGCCCTTGCCGGTTGAAACGACGATCGTCGACATGCCGCCGCCGGCGCCGGTGGAGAAAGCCGCGGATTAACTCGCGTCTTACGTGCGGCGCACGGGTCCGAACCACTCGAGTTGCTTCCGCGGGCAGTAGGTCCAGCCGAACTCGCGACACGCGGGCTCGACCCACGCGGCCCGCTGGGCGACTTCCTCCGCCGTCCGGCCTTGCGGCATCAGCATCACGCGCTGCCGCTCAATGTGCGGAAGCTCGCGAACGTAGTCGCGCACCGCGTAGACGTCATCGGGCTGGTCGACGACAAATTTGAGTTGATAGTCGTATTCAGTCAGTAGGCGGGCGATGACCTCGGGGCGACGCCGCTGCCGCTCGTGCCGGCGATGCCAGCGCGGCTGCGCGGCCGACGGCGGCGCACTGCCGGCCAGCTTGGGGCTGATCGACATGAGATGGCACGCGACCGGCAAGTACAACGTGCCGGCGGTCTCGATCGTCACGTGCCGGCCGCGCTCGTCGAGCGCCGCGCAAAGTGGAATGAGCTCGCTGTACAGCATCGGCTCGCCGCCGGTAATCACCACGTGCCGGCAATCCCATTCCTCGACTTCGGCGACGATCTCGTCGACGGCGTAGTCCCGCCCCTCGGGGTTCCACGACGCGTAGGGCGTATCGCAGAACCAGCACCGCAGATTGCACCCGCTGGTGCGCACGAACACGCTCGGCGCGCCGGTGAGCCGTCCTTCGCCTTGGATCGATTTGTAAATCTCGGCGATTTTCATGAGGGGAGAAGACAGGGGATTTACCACAGAGGGCACGGAGGGCACAGAGAGGACAATGCGGTCAATCGTCTCGAGAGTAGCGGGCCATTCAATTAGCGAGGCGGGTGATGCCGTGCTTGATGAGTTCGACATTGAAGTTGATCAATAGTCCAAGTGGTCTTTGGCTGAGCTTCAAGTAGGAAAGCAACTGGGCTTCGTGAATCGGGAGAGTTTGCTCAACGCATTTTACTTCCACGATGACGGTGTCGTTAATCAAGAGATCCAAGCGAGAGCCCGTTCCCACCGCATGCCCCTGAAAAACAAGCGGCAAGGCAACTTGTCGATCCACCTTCAAGCCGCGGCGGCTCAATTCAAACGCCAAACAAGCCTCATACGCTGATTCCAACAACCCGGGTCCTAACTGCTTATGTACTACCAACGCCGCATCAACGACCTCGCCGCTTATTTCATTCCGATCAAGTTCCCTTTCCGCCCTCTGTGCCCTCTGTGGTAAATCCCCTCCGATCAGATACCGCGCCGGATCGACGTACCCCGCGTCCGCGAAGCCTTTCAGCCGCAATTGGCACGAATCGCAACGGCCGCAGGCCGCGCCGGTCTCGTCCGGGGCATAACAACTGTGCGTCAGCGAATAGTCGACGCCCAATTCTATGCCGCGGCGGATGATTTCGGCTTTCGTCAGCCTGATCAGCGGGGCGTGGACGTGGAAGTCGCTCGTGCCTTCGACGCCCGCTTTGGTCGCCAGGTTCGCGAGTTGCTCGAACGCCTGCACGAACTCCGGGCGGCAGTCGGGGTAGCCGCTGTAGTCCACCGCGTTGACGCCGATGAAGATATCCGCGGCGCCGATCGTCTCGGCGTAGCCCAGCGCCAGCGACAACATCACGGTGTTCCGCGCCGGCACATACGTTATCGGAATGCCCGTGGCCATCTCTTCGCCGCTGCGATCCTGCGGCACGGCGATGTCGGCGGTCAGCGCACTGCCGCCGAGGGCACGCAGGTCGACCGCTACGGTTCGATGTTCGGCCACGCCCAAAGCCACGGCGACGCGCGCGGCGGCTTCCAGTTCGAAGCGATGCCGCTGGCCGTAGTCGACGCTCAGGGCGAACAGTTCGAAGCCGTCGGCGCGGGCGATCGCCGCCGCCGTCGCGGAGTCGAGGCCGCCGGACAGCAGCACGACGGCCCGGGGCAAGTTGAGATCATTGGCAAGCGTCATCGGCGCGGTCGCAGAGCATGTGGACAGGAGCACTGCAAAGTCACCTTGTTTAACGTGCAGGGACATCGAAGCGAGCCGCTTCGACCACATAGCCGAAGCGGCTCGCTTCGACGTGCGTCCGCGTATTGACGACTTTGCGGTTCTCCTGAGCATGTGGGGCCGCCACTTTCGGTCCTGTGTTCATCATGCCACAATGGCCGGTCCGTCGAAAGCCGCCGAGGAGCCCATGACCGAGTTCAGCAAGCTGTTGGACGTGTTCGAAAACCGCTATCCGCAGCGCGACTACAAGATCGAAATCGTCGCCCCCGAGTTCACGTCGCTGTGCCCCAAGACGGGCCAGCCCGACTTCGGCACGGTGACGATCACCTACACGCCCGCCGCGAAGTGCGTGGAACTCAAGAGCCTGAAGTTCTACCTGCAAAGCTTCCGCAACGAGGGCATTTTTTACGAGAACGTGACCAACGCGATCCTCGACGACCTGGTCGGCATGCTGTCGCCACGATGGATGAAAGTCGAAAGCGCGTTCAACGCCCGCGGCGGCATGACCGAAACCGTGACCGTCCAGTACGCGGCGGTCGTTTGATATATAAGAGTCTCACCACGGAGTCACGGAGAACACGGAGCAATCCGGTCAGCAGAGAGTCGCTGGCGCGAAGTGCAGTCGTCGGTTCCAAATCTTCATCAATTCTGCAAATCCGATCTCTGTGTCCTCCGTGCCTCCGTGGTTAATCCCCTCTTTGAAGTTCGAGCTGCGATTTCATGACCACCAAGCCCCGCGTGATTCTCTCCGGTTTCGCCGATGAGGCGGCCAACAACAAGACGGCCGTCGAGCAGTTCTCGGCGTTTGCCGCGTTGGGGCTGCAGTATTACAGCCTGCGGTTCGTCGACGTCGGCGGCGGCGTCAAGAACGTCATGGACCTCACCAAGGCCGAGATCACCAAGCTGCGCCACGCCGAGGACGAGTACGGCATGAACGTGGCGTCGATCGGCTCGCCCCTCGGCAAGGTGAAGCTGCTCGACGTGGACGACGGCACCAAGAACCGCTTCGTGCCGTTCGAGAAGTATCTTGGCGACGTGAAGAAGGCCTGCGAGCTGGCCCACGCGTTCGAGACCAAGCTGATCCGCGGCTTTTCGTTCTATCCGCCCAAGGGCGCCGACCCGTGGGAGCACGTCCCGCAGGCGGCCGATCAGCTTGCCCAGATCGCCGAAACGTGCCACCGCAGCGACCTCACCTTCGGCCTCGAGATCGAAGCGAACCTCGTGGGCCAGACCGGTCAGTTGATCGCCGAGCTGCACCGCCGCGTCAATCACCCGGCGTTGGTCACGATCTTCGACGGCGCCAACATCGTGTGCCAGGGCTACGATACCGTCGCCACGTTCCAGCAGTACCAGGTGATGAAGCCCAGCATCGGCTGGATGCACGTGAAGGACTACCTCGACCCGCGAGTCGACAAGCCGATCGGCCACGTCGACGAGGACGCGCTCAAGCACTTCGCACCCGCCGACCAGGGCGACAGCGGTTACGTGCAGATCCTGGCCGACTTTGCCAAAGAGATTCCTTCACTGGAGAAGATGCTGACCCGCCGCGGCATCCCGGGCGTCATTCTCGACTTGGAGCCGCACCTCAAAGGCGGCGGTCAGTACGGCGGCTTCAGCGGTCCCGACGGCATGAGCGTTGCGCTGGCCGGCCTGCGCCGCGTGCTGGACTTCGTGGGCATCGACTACCACCTGCGCGACCTGGACGACGTGAAGGCCGCCCGCGGCTTCTGACGCTCCGCTTGTGTGCCACTGACGCACCTTCTATTGAAGTCGGCGCCGTCAATGATCCGTTGACTGCATGGCTGTCGGCTGTCGGCTCTCCGCTGTCGGCCAGAACGTGGGCCGTCGTCTTCGTCTGGCCGAGAGCCGGTGGCCGAGAGCCAGCCCGGCTCATTAGCTGCGCAGTGATCAATAAACGCTCGCTGCCGGCTCGCCGGACGAGCCGTCCACCGCCTGATCGGCGCCAAAGGACATCGACGCGTCGCCCTGGGACTGTCGTCGCCGATCGGCGAAACGCTGCCAGAAAATGACGGCCATTTGGGCGCCTGAGCCCACCGCCAGGACCAACGTCACGCAGCCGCCCCAGAACCACGGGCTCTGCATCTGGGGCGCCGTCAGCATCAAATACGCCGAAGCCGCCGAAGCCGTAACGCACACGAGCGACTTCGACACGGCCGACTCGACGCGCCGCCGTTGACGGTGCTGCGCAATCGCCGTGCGGGCCGACGTGTTCGCGATCTCGCGAAGCGCGGACAGGTTCGTTGTCATCGGTTGCTTGCGCACCAACCGCAGCAGGCCGTTTTCGTCGAGCTTAATTTCCGGCTCGCTCGGCGGGGCATCGTGTACTTCGGGTTCCAGGGTTGTCTCGAACGTCTCCGCGACCGGAATCGACGCCGACGACGGTCCATCGCCGCGGACGCGACGCATCAGGTTGGACATGTACGCTTCAAGAGCTTCGTCCGATTCTTCGTCGCTCGCGCTCACCGGCGTGCTTTGAGCCGGCGAAAGGAACTCGTCGTCGAGCAGCCGATTCGGTCGTTTCGCTACGAGATCCGGCGCGGGTTCGCCGCCGTCGTCTTCGAGCAAATGCCGGTACTTGTCGATGAACGACGGCGCACTGTAGGGCGATGAAGCCGCCGATGGGTCGACCGGCGCGGAGCCCGTCGCCGGCGTTGTCGACGGCGTGTGAATGACCGCCGCCGTCCCGCCAGGTTGAGGCGGAGCCACGCGCTCCGCCGCCTCGCCGAAAGCCGTGGGGGCCTTCGTTGCGGCGCTGCTTTCACGCGCGACGTCGCTCTCTGCCGGCGCCGGTGCGTCGGCGTTCCAAGAAGATTCGACTTCGGAGTCTATGGGCCCGGGAGCCGGGTCGTCGCCGGGCGACGGGCCTGGAGACAATGCGGGCGAAACTTCGAGTTCGTCCGCGGCGGCGCTGCGAGATACTGGCGCTTCCGCTTCGTCCTCTGCGATCTCGGGCCACGCAACGGACTCGCCCGTCGGATAAGCGAGGTTCGCGCTCGTTGCGCTGGGAGCGTCCTCGTCGCTCGGCGGTCCTTGATCAGATCCCGTCCATGCCGCCGAATGCGTCTCATGCGGCGCCATCGCCGCGGCCGGCGCGGCTGCCAGCTCGTCGAGCTGGCGACGCAACTGGTCGCGCTCATCGGCCAGATTCGCGAGCTGCTCGGCGTGGTTGGCCTGCAGAATGCGGCACTCGGCCAGCCACTGTTGCTGTTGCCGCTGCACGATGGCGAGCTCATCCGCGGCGGCGGCGCGGGCAGCTTCCGCTTCGTTGGCTTGCTCCCGCAGTGGTTCGATTGCCGCCTCCGCCGCAGCCAGTTCGGCGCGAAGGGCCTCCAACTGTTCCTGGCTGGCCGCCTGCGCATGCTGGGCCGCGAGTTGGTCGCGTTGCCAGGCGTCGCGCTCGGCTTGAGCGTGATCGGATTTCGTCTGCAGTTCAGCGAGCCTCGACTGCACGCCAGCTAAGGCGGTCGCGCGCTCTGCCGCCTGCTGCTCGGCCAACGCCAGTGCGGCAGCCTGGTCGCTGACCCGCTGCTCGACCTGGGCCAGCGCGGCGGCTTGCTCGGAAGCCTGTCGCTTTGACGCCGCCAAGGCTTCCTCTTGTTCCGCGGCGCGTTTCTCGGTCGCGTCGCAAGCGGCTTCGGCGTCCTGGCAGCGCCGACGTAATTCGACGAGTTGCGATTCCGCCGCGGCCAACTGCTGGCCCAGCTCGGCCGCTTCGCGTTTGGCGGCGCCGCAGGCATCGGTGAGCATCTGCAGCCGGGGATCGGGCGGCGCGGTCTTCGTCGGCGCCGACCGCAGGGCCTCCAATTCCTCCGCGACGCGATCGCGCTGCTGCACCGCCCGAGTGAGTTCATCACGCAGTGACGCAAGTTGACTGCTCAATTGCTCCGCCCGCGCGGCGTTAGCGTCGCGATCGGCGCGCAGCGCGTCGAGCTGTTGCTGCGTCGCGGCCAGCGCCATCGATATTTCTGCAACCTGCTGTCGCGCATTCCGCGCGGCGGCGACCAACGCCCGGGCGCGGCGGCGGGCCTGAAAGTTCGAAGTCCACAAGCTCACGACCAGCCGATCTTCGAAAAGCTGGCGGGTGAGCGCCGCCCGAATGAGCGTCGTCTTCGATCCCGGCGACGGCGCCGGCGACGACGCGGGCCGGGCCGGGCCCAGCAAGTCCGGAAACGCATCCGTCTTTCGGCTGGCCACGAGCATCGTCTTGGCGGCCGGTCGCGTCGGACGCGGCTGCGGCGGCTCGACGGGATGAGCTGGCGTCAGCGAGGCGGGAGCGTTGGGCGGTTTTGGCGGAGCCAGCGTTGTCGTGCAGCGCGGCATCGTCGGGTGCGCGGGCGGCGGCGCGTCCGCCAACGGCGCGGCCGATCGGGTGCTCGGAGGCTCGGCAGTCAACCTGGCCGCGGGCGTTGGCGACGGCGCCGTCGGCGATTGGCGCTCGGCTTCCTTCGGCAACGGCGCGAACCCTGTCCGCGGTACAAAGTCGATCGTCTCGCGCGATCCTTGCTCGGCCACCGCCGTCGCGTCCGCGCCGGTCTCCCAAACCAATTCCCAGGGACCAATCGAGAGGCAATCGCCGTCTTTAAGAGCTTGTTGCGAAAACTCGTGACCATTGAGCAGCACGCCGGCGGCCCAGCGGGTCACCGTGGCGCCGGATGCCGTGACCTGCAACAGGCATTGCAGCGGCTGGGCTTCCCCCGCCGGCAAGCACACCTGGCAGCGCGGGCTCGAGCCGATCGCGCATTTCCCAGGCGTCGCCTCGAGGAGGCGTTCTTCCCGGCCAGCGCGTCGCAGACGCAATTGCGCCGCCGTGCGCGTTGGCGCCGCCACGGCGCGGACATCGGGGGGCGCGGTCAAGGTGGTCATCGGGCGATCGCCAGCGGCCATGGGGGCTAGCTGAGGAGGGAGGATAGTAGAAAACCATAGCTCAAAAAGCTCCGCCGCCCCGTCTCTGGGTCTCCAGCGGCCCGGCAATGCCAGCGGGCGAGGCCTACGGGGGCGAGCGGCGCCAGGAGCGGGGCGTCACATTCCGAACAATTCGCAAAGTTCCCCTGCATCCCTCCCCAGAATTGGCCGATCTATCGAACTGCATTCTCGCCCCGCGGCGCGGGGCCGATTGCACGCTGTCCCGCGGCGGGGCGAATGTCCGGCATGAGAATGCAGCTTCTGGCCTCGCGCGTGTCCGCGGCCCGACGACAGGAGACGAGTATTTTCCGAGGAATCCGCAGTTTTTTGCGCCGTCCTCGGCGATCGGCACAAATCGCGAGAGCCAAACGACCCTTTTTTGTCGAGGTGCGTACTATAGTTACGTTGCGAGCTAGCCGAGCCCCCCGATGGGTGGGTTGCTCGCATCAATCGCTCCTCTTTGGCTGTGGCGTTCAGTGGGCCGCCGCATTCCGAGCAGGTAACCGACTTCGAGGAACAAGGCACTCGCGCGACGTGCGTCGTTGAGGAACTTGAGGGTCAGCGACGCCTCGCGCCGCACACCGGAACAAAGGCGCCAGCAGCACGTTCGCGACCGCGTCGCGCCGCAACAGAGAAGGCACCCAACCATGGCCCGAAAAGATTCCATCCTGAAACTGCGTGATCTCCTCGTGAAGCGTCGCGATGCGCTGCGCAAGGCGCTCGCCGGCGACCTCAGCAACCTCAAGAGCCTGGCGGACCAGACGAGCGGCGACGTCGTCGACGCGGCGCTCGATGCCGCGCAGGATGAAATCAGCTCGAAGCTGGCCGAGGTCGAGAGTCGCGAACTGACCAACATCGAGGTGGCCCTCGAGCGGATGCGCGCGGGCAATTACGGCGTGTGCGAGGTCTGCGGCGGCAAGATTCCGCTGGCCCGCCTGACCGCCCTGCCCTACGTGGCCAGCTGCATCGAATGCCAGCGGGCGACCGAATCGTCCGGCGGCGGCATCGGTTACGGCGGCGACTGGAGCCGCGTGCTCGACGGCGGTTCGATCGATATGGACGTGTCGTTCAGCGATTTGGAAACGACCTGATCGCGGGCTTTGGGGCCGCGTGCGCGCGGCACTCCATAGATCCTTCCGGCTCCCTCCCCTCGGCGGGGAGGGGAGCAGAGGGTCATCAAGAGCGGATCCTGCGGCTACAATCGGCGACGCAATGCCACCCATTGGAGCCTGTCGCTGATGTCTGCCGGTCCGTCTTTCGCCGTTCGATTGATTCTCGCGGGATTGGCGGTTACTGCGCTGTCCGCGGTCGACGCCCGCGCTCAGCTCTCCCCGGCGCAACCGGTATCGTTCGCCCAGGGCGACCGGGATCAGCAGTTCGCCGCCCTGCAGCAGGACGTGGCGGCGATGGAGCGCGAGCTGAGTATCTACAAGCGCGTCGTTGCGCTGGTGACGCCCTCGGTCGTGCACGTCGAAGCCACGCCGCTGGCCTCGTTCCGCATGGCGAAGAACATCGAGGAAGCGGGCTCCGGCGTCGTCGTCCGCATCGGCGAGGCCGACTATGTGCTGACCAACCGTCACGTGGTTCGCCATTCCAACCCCGATAACATCCGCCTGGAATTCGCCGACGGCCGGCAGGTGCGGCCCTCCCGCGTGCTGGACGACCCGGGGACGGACGTGGCGGTGCTTGTCGTCGATGTCCCGGACCTCGTCCCGGCGCACATCGGCAACAGCGACGAGATGGAAATTGGCGACGTCGTGATGGCGTTCGGCAGCCCGTTCAACCTGCGGCAAAGCGTCACCCGCGGGATCATCAGCGGCAAGGGCCGGGCCAACCTCGACCTCGACGGCGGCGTCAACTATCAGAACTTCATGCAGACCGACGCCGCGATCAATCCCGGCAACAGCGGCGGCCCGCTGGTGAATCTTCGCGGCGAGGTCATCGGGCTCAACACGGCGATCGCGAGCAACTCCGGCGGCAACGACGGCATCGGTTTTTCGATTCCCGTCAACATCGCCGTCAGCATCATGCGGCAACTCGTCGAACGCGGCACGGTGGAGTACGGCTTCCTCGGCGTGACGCTCGACAGCGATTTCGATACGCGCACCGCCCAATCGTTCGGCCTGCCGCGGCTTACGGGAACGCGCGTGACAGGCGTGACTGCGCGCTCGCCCGCGGACCTGGCGGGCATGCGCGTCGACGACGTCATCCTGCGATTCAACGGGACGCCGATCGAGAACGACCAGCATTTGATCAGCCTGGTCAAGCTGTCCGACGTGGGCCGCCAGGTCGAGCTCTTGGTGCTGCGCGAGCGGCAGTTCGTCACCGTGCAGGCGTCCGTGGGGCGCCAGAGCGACTATGCCCAGCCGGCCGTGCTGAGCGGCCGCTAGCGCGCCGCAGAGAGTCCGCGGCGGATACACTCGACCGTGCCTCGCGCGTCGAGCTTCACCGCCACGTCCATATTGCCGCGCTCCAGCGTGTGGCGGCGGCGGTCGATCACCGTGGCGCCGTGCGTCAGCGCGCCGTCGGTCTCGACGTCGCACGGCCAGCTTTCGGTGGTGAGCAGTTCCGGGTGAATTGCCGCGGCCACGGCCACGGCCTCCGGCACGTACATCCCTTCGAGTCCCAGCCGCTGGCGATACGACTGAAACGCCCCCGGGAGCAGCGCCCGCAACACGCGCCCGGCGTTGGTCGCCTCGTCGGGCAGCACGTTAAGCAAGTCAAACGTCATTGCCGCGCGGCTGGTCACGTCGCGCGGCAAGAGCGTCTTGGTGGCCGGCGATCGAAACACCCGCTGGGCGCTCTGGGCGTCGCAAAAGATGTTGAACTCCGCGGCCGCCGTCACGTCGCCGGGGCCCTCGAGCGTGCCGCCGACGATGATGAGATGGCCCACCATCATGGCCAGGTCCGATTCGATCTGAAATGCCGCGGCGATGTTGCTCAACGGGCCGCCGGCGATGACGGTGACCTCGCCCGGCGCGGCGCGGATTTCCTCCGACAGCACTTTGATCGAAGGATGCTGCTGGTGCAGCTCGACCACGCCCAATTCCTCGCCGCACAGGCCGTCGACGCCCCACAGCTCGCGATTGTCCGTCCGCAGAGGCTGGTCCTCGTTGGCAAAGCCGATCCGCGGCCAGCGGGGCGGATCGAGGTGCTCGATGAGCGCCTGCACGTTGCGGCTGGCCTGCCGCGGGGCCACATTGCCGCCCGTGGCGGTCACGGCGACGACTTCCAAAGCCGGATGCGCCAGTGCGAGGCAGACGGCGACGGCGTCGCCAATCCCGGGATCAACATCCAAAATGACTTTGCGTGTCATAGGCCTCGTGCCGAGTGTGGCTTCATGAGCGGAAGCGACTCGTGCGGCATTTTAGGGCCGCTGCGGGCCTGCAACAACCCGCGCAGGGCGGCCGGCGCCGCCCACTAGCCGCCTCGCACGATCATTGAGCCGCGGGGCTTGGCCCGCGCGCTGCGCCACGCGCGGCCCAAGGGCCGCGGCGAAATAACGGTCCCGCGTTCAGCCGGCGTACTTTGGCTTGCGCACGCCGGTCGCGCCGACTAAACTGGCCTCATGCCCGAAACGTTGCCCAATTCGCCCACGCCCAACCACTTTGCCGCCACGCTCGGCCGCCTCAGCGGCGGCGAAGATCTCAGCCGCGACGAGATGACCGCCGCCATGATGCGGATCATGTCCGGCGAGTTGGACGAGGGCGCCATCGGACTGTTCCTCTCTGCACTGGCCGCCAAGGGGGAAACGGCCCAGGAGGTCGCCGGCGCCGCCGAGGCGATGCGCCGCCACATGACGCCCATTCGCAGTCGCCACGCCCGCGTGCTCGACACCTGCGGCACCGGCGGCGGGGGCAGCGACCTGTTCAACGTGAGCACCAGCGCCGCGATTGTCATCGCCGCCGCGGGCGTGCCCGTGGCCAAGCACGGCAATCGCAGCATCACGAGCCGCAGCGGCTCGGCCGATGTGCTGGCCGAGCTGGGCGTCAACCTCGAGGCCGACCGTGCGCAGGTCGAACGCTGCCTCGACGAACTGGGCATCTGCTTTTGCTTCGCGCAGCGCATGCACCCGGCGATGCGGCACGTCGCCGCGGTGCGCAAGAAGCTCGGCATCCGCACGATTTTCAACGTGCTGGGCCCGTTGTCGAACCCGGCGGGCGCGGCGTGCCAGTTGCTGGGCGCCGGGCGACCGGAACTGCGACCGTTGCTGGCCACGGCGTTGCGGCTGCTGGGCGCCGAACGAGCCCTCGTGATCAGCGGCGAGGACGGGCTCGGGGAAGCGACGCTCGCCGGCGCTACGCGCGTCTCGGAAGTCGCCGACGGACGCGAACGCGATCTCACGCTACGACCCGAGGAATTCGGCCTCGCCGTACAATCGCTCGACCCGCTGCGCGTGGCGGGCCCGGCCGAAAGCGCCGCGAAGATTCGCCAGGTGCTGGCCGGCGAGCGGGGGCCGGCGCGCGACATCGTCGTGCTGAACGCCGCCGCGGGCTTGATGGCGTTCGACGCGACGATCGCCCCGGGGGACGCCGCCGCCCGCGCTGCCGAGGCGATCGATTCCGGCGCGGCTGCACACGTGCTGGAGCGTCTCGCGGCGCTCTCGCACGCGAGCTGAAGTCGACAACGGCTTGACTCAAGCTCTCGTCTTCTCACCAGAAACGCTTATCTCGCAATCAAGCGCAGCAGCCCCCGGCGCAACAGGATTAACCATCTGCTATCAGCCCCGGAGGGGCTAAGTCATGTCGCCAGGCGGCGTCAGCCCCTGGTCACGGGCCTGATCACGAGATCAAAGCCCCGCGAGGGGCGACATCAGCGACGCGGGGGCGCGCCATGTCGCCCCTCCGGGGCTCATCAAACGTTTCGTCCACGCTCACCAGGGCCTGGCGGCCCTGGCGACATGACGCGGCCCCTCCGGGGCCAAGACGCGTGCGTCGATAGCAGAGGCATCATCCTGGCAAGCCCGGGGTTTGGTGCGCGCCGCGTCTCGCCGCGTCGGAACCCCGGCCTTGCGGCCGGGGCTATTATCGTTGTGAGGCAATGCGCGAGATGGCGCGATGAATGGCGCGCCTTGCCAAGGCATCGCATTCTCGATGCGTTGATCGCTTGGTAAACTGCGATGCGCCCACATTTGAGCCGTCGTCCAATCGTGCCCCCGCCCCCCGAGTCCGCCCGTGCCTCGCCTTCCCGTCAGCCGCGACATTTCCGGCCAGATGGTGCTGCTGGGCACCGGCACGAGCGTGGGCGTGCCCGCCATCGGCTGCGACTGCCCGGTGTGCACGAGCGATGATCCCCGCAATCGCCGCACGCGCTGCGGCCTGGCCCTGGGGCTGCCCGGGGGCAACCTGCTCGTCGATACGCCGCCCGACCTGCGCGAGCAGCTCCTTCGCGAGCGGATTGGCGTCGTCCACGCGGTGCTCTACACGCACGAGCACGCCGACCACATCTTCGGGCTCGACGACCTGCGGCTGATGCAGTTCTATCTCGGCGGGCCCGTACCGCTGTTCTGCGAGCCGCGCGTCGAACGGCGCATCCGCACGTCGTTCGACTACGCGTTCAAGTCGCCCGAGGGCCTGCATCGCGGTGCCATCCCGCAGTTGGCGATGTATACGATCGGCCTGGAGCCGTTCCGGGTGCTCGGCGCCGAGGTGACGCCGCTGCGGCTCGACCATGGCCCGCACACGCCCGTGCTGGGATTCCGCTTCGGCAACGTGGCGTACTGCACTGATACGAGCGGCATTCCGCCCGAGAGCATGGAGCTGCTGGCCGGCCTCGACGTGCTCGTGCTCGACTGCCTCCGCCGGCAGCCGCACGCGACGCACTTCGGGCTGGAGCAGGCGCTCGCGGTCGTCGACAAGCTACGACCCCGGCAAACGTACTTCACGCACGTGTCGCACGAGTTCGATTACGAGACGATGAACGCCGAGCTGCCGCCGGGCGTCAAGCTGGCGTACGACGGGCAGGTGATATCGCTAACGTAGGGTGCGTGAAACGCACCATCCCCACGTCGAATCCGCCGGTGCATGGTGCGTTTCACGCTCGCTGCCGTTGTACCAGATGCATGGTGCGTTTCACGCACCCTACCGCTGCGCCAGGCGCGAGTCGCCCAGCAACTCGAGGTAATCCAGCGAGATCGCCACGACTTCATCGTTATACGGCGTCTTGGCGAACACCGGGCGATCGTTGGTCTGCAGGTCCTCGAACAGCTCTTTCTGCTCTTTCTCGGTATTCAGCTCGGCCCGCTCGGCCAGGAACTTTTCCTTGTTGAGCGTAAGCGTGGGATCCTTCATCCGCTCGAGGTACCGCTGAATGCGCCGCCCCTCGGCCTGGAAGTACTCGCTGTTCTTCACCCGCTCGGCCGAGCGGCGCCGCAGCTCTTCGAGCACCGTGGCCCCGGCGTTGCGGTAGTTGTCGTGCTGCAAGGGCAGCACGCGGTCGAACTTCAGGGCGTAGTCGAGATCGGCTTCGCCGATGCCTTCCCAGTGCGACATCTGCGAGGGCAGCTCGATGTCGGACACGACGCCGCGATTCTGCGTGCTGTCGCCGCCGGGGCGGTAGAACTTCTGAATCGTCATCTTGAGCGCGCCGTAATTGGGCGGCTCGACCGGCGCGATGACGCGTCCCAGTTCCTCGAGCTGTTGCACCGTACCCTTGCCGTGGGTCGTGTGGTCGCCCACCACGATGCCCCGGCCGTAGTCCTGAATGGCGCCGGCGAAAATCTCGCTGGCGCTTGCGCTGAACTTGTTGATCAGCACCACCAGCGGGCCGTTCCATTCGGCGCCGGGGTCCTGGTCGGGGTACGGCTGCGTGCGGCCATCCGGCCCCTTCACCTGGACCACGGGGCCCTGATCGATGAACAAACCGGTGGTGTCGACGGCCTCGGGCAGCGAGCCGCCGCCGTTGTACCGCAGGTCGACGATCACGAGGTCGACGCTCTTCGCCTTGAAACCCTGGAGCAACCTCCGCACGTCGCGCGTGGTGCTCTTGTAGTCGCTCTTGCCCTGACGGCGACCGTCCATGTCCATGTAGAAGCTGGGCAAGCTGATCACGCCGATGCGGAACACGGTGCCGTCGTACTTCTCGCGTTCGATGATGTTGCCCGTGGCCTGGTCGCCAGCGGCGTCGGCGGCGGGCGTTTCCTTCTTGGTCGGCGGGCTGAGGTCCTCGCCATGCAGGCCGCGCTCCAGAACCTGGCTCCGCGCTTCGCTGTCCTTCAGCTCGATGCGGGCGCGGGTAATGTCGTAAATCTGCCGCTCGGTGCCGCCGGCCGTCTTCACTTCCAGGCGGACAACTGAGCCCGGCTTGCCGCGGATTTGCGAGACCACGTCGGTGAGCTTCATGTCGGCGATGTCCACGAGCTCGCCGCTGGCGTTCTGGCCCACGCCGATGATGATGTCGTCGACCTTCAGGCGGCCATCCTTGTCCGCGGCGCCGCCGGGAACAATTTGCCGCACGATCGTTTCGCCGTACCGCGACTCGAGCGAGGCGCCGATGCCGTCCAACTCCAGCCGCATCTGAATCACGAAGTCGTTCAAGCTGCGCGGCGACATATAGCTGCTGTGCGGGTCAAAGCTCTGAGTGACCGCGCTAAGGAACATCTCCAGCAACTCGTCGTTGTCGGTTTGCTCCCACCGCTTGTTGATGCTGCGATAGCGCTTGTGCAGCCGCTCCTTGGCTTCCTCGTCGGTCATCTTTTTGGCTTCGTCGGTCGCGTCGTCGGCCCCCTGCAGCAGCAAGTCGTACTTCACGCGCTTGCGCCACCGCTCGTCGGCCTCGGTCTTGTCCTTCATCCAGGCGATCTTTTTCGGATCGCGATCCATCGACTCGTCGATGGTGAAGTCGTGCTCCGCGTCGACCAACTCCTGGGCGACGGCGGTGCGTTCGATCACGCGTTCGAGAAACACGTCGAAGACTTGCTTCGCCAGCGCGATGTCGCCGTTCTTGACGTTGTCGTCAATTCGCGTGGCGGCGCCTTGGAACCGATCGACGTCGCTCTGATAGAAATAGAGCTTCATGGGGTCGAGCGTCTCGAAGAACATCGCCAGCGCGCGGCGGCCAATCTCGTCGTCCAGCGCCATCTGGGACATGTGCCGGTTTTCCATCAGCGCGGACACCAAGAGCGCGATGCGCTTCTGCTGCTCGCGCGTTTTGGGATCCGTGTCGGTCGGGCGCGCGAGAACCAGCGGCGCGACCAGCGCCGAGCACAGCATGCCCAAACCCGCGATCGCGACCAGGCTTCGACGACGGGCGAGCATCGCGCCCCGAGCGACAAGATTCATAGTGCTCTCCGAGAATTCCGAACGGATAAGCGACGCACGCCGTGCGTCACGATTTCGGCGGGATGGATTCAACTCCACGACGCCGCAAAAGCGTGGCGCCGTGGTTGGCGGCAACAAGCTTGGCGAGCAAAGCGGCGCAAACCAAAGGGTTCGCACGACTTGCTGCGGATAGCCCGGCCCGTAGCCCCGGCAATGGTATCGCTGGGTTGTGGCGGCGGCAAGGTCGCTCCAATCGCGCCCAGCTTGCCCGACCCTACAAACCCCGCTGAGCCGTTTATTGTAACGGCCGCCGCGGGGCAAAACGACGAAAATGCCGGCGCCCCTCGCCGCTGATTGTGCTACGCAGCCGTCCGAGTAACGGTTCTGTAAAAGACGCCGTTTATGACGTGGGGAAAGTCGGGCCGGGAGTGTGCCGGCGCTGCCCGGGAAGCCAGCTTTCAGGCGGTCGACCTGCGGTGTTATTCGGACGTTCTCGTCGCCTCCACCGCGGCGACCAACTGCTGATCCCAACGCGGAAACACGGTCCGCAGGTCGACTTGAACCGTGCTCGCCGCCTTTCGGGCGACGATTGGGTAGGGCCCCTGCGCGAGGCGTTTGGCAAGTCCCGCGACGTCGCCGTCGCGCGGCGTCAGCTCGATGCCCCAACTTGGCGCCTCCCACACGCGCGACCCATATTGCCGCCAGGGTGACGAAACGGCGGCCTGGCGCGCCGACTCGAGCTGCGGCGACTCGCTCATCAGGGCGGCCAGGCGCGCCGACCGCTGCTCAAGGTTCGCGCGAGGCGTGGAGATCAGTTGCCAAATCGGCGTTTGAAACACCACCGCATCCGTGCTGTCCTGGCGATGGAGTTTCAATACGGCCTCCAGCGCCGCCGTCGTCAGCGGATCGACGTCCAGCAGACGGGCATACGAGTGCTTGGTCATTTGATCGATGAGCGAGCACGAGCCGAACGCGACGCCGCAGGCGGGGCCGCCCAACAAGCCGGCGCCATCGACGACCACCAAATCGGCCCCCGCGGCCAGGCGGTCGCCAATCGTCGCGATGGCATCGAGCCCGTAATTTTGGGGATCGATCGTCCCGGCCAGCGGCTCCGCGTCGATCAAGCACGCATCGTTGGGCTTTTGTCCGGCGAGCGCCGCAAGATCGGCGTCACTTATGGGGGGACGCACGAGCGCAGCGGGCGGACCGCTCTCGCCCGACGCGGAAAGGTTCGCGTCGGGCCGCGTCGAAAGCACGGCGCCCGCCCGCGCTGCAACCCATCGCCAATTGATCGGGTCGGCGACATCCTCAGCACCGACCAGCGCCACTTCGCGCTGTCCCGCCAAGGCGGCCAGCGCCAGCGTGAGCGCTCCTTCGAACGAACTGATCACCGCCGCCGCTTCGGCGCCGGCGACGCGGGCCGCCTCGCGACTCGCCGCATCAGCGACGGCGTGATCGCGTCGGTGATACTCGCCCGCGACCTGCACCATCGCGTGCAGCGCCGGCTCGGCCAGCGGCAGAGCGAGCGCCGGGTCGCCGTAGATCAGGCCGGTCGCGTTGATGACCGGCCCCGCCGCCGCGGGCTCGCCCAAGAGCCGCCGCGCGAGGCGCTCGGCCAAATGCCCGATCGAAGGAACGTCAACGCGGCCGGCACGTTCGACCAGCGACGAGCGAATCTCTTCAAGAAACCCGCCGGCGCGTTGAGCAATCGTCGAACGATTCAGCCGCTCGACCAGGCCCTTCACGCGGGGATGTTCCAGCAGCTCGTTCAGCGAGGGGAGCTGCGGCAATCGAGGTTCAAGTTTCACGGCGCGGCGTGCCCTGGTGCAGTCGAATGTGCGTTCCCAGAGACGTGCCGGGAACGCCCTCGATTATGCACTGTGCCACGAGCGGCGCGCACCCCGTGGGCCTGAGCGGCTGACGAGGAGACCGACGTGCGACACATCACAACTCGGAGTCGGATGATGCCGTCGCCAACCCCACGTCGGCCGGCGACGGAAACGAGTCGGCCTTGGCCTGCTTGGCGATCTTTGTGTCGTCGCCCAGCCCGAAGGTGGTGGGCAGCGCCGAGGGGACGAGGGCCTGGCACCCGTTCGTGGCGACGAGCAGTCCCAGGCCGACGACTGCCGGACCGCAGGCAAATCGGCGCGCGGGCCGACGCCCACGCTGCGAGTTCTCGATGGCCATGATGATGTACAGTTCCTCGGACTGCGGATCACTGCGGGCGCGGTTGAGCCATCCAGTCCGCCACGGTTTGCGGCCCCTGGGGCTCCGGCTCGCCGCCGCCGAACATCCGCTTCCACACCGAAGGCTGGTCGGGATTCGACGCCAGGCGCTCGGAGGGTTGTGCCGTCGCCGACTTCTTCTGGCCGAAGGTGAACAACTCTTTCGTGCCTTCCCAGGCTTTCTTGGTGCCGTCGCCCACCTTGCGGGCGCTGGTCTTGATCGGCGCCAACGGGTCGGCCGGCATCTTCGGCATCTCGATCTTCGGCATGGTGATCTTGGGCATTTTCAGCCAGCCCCAGGCCGAGTTGGACTCGGCTGGAGGCGCCGTCGCGCCGCCGGTCGTGGTGTAAGGCGGCAACGTCGATTGAGCCAGCGCGACAGCGGGACACGATGCGGCTGTAAGAACGACGAGAATTCTCAAGGTTCGAGCGGCGTTCATGGGCAATGCCCTCATTGCGACATTCATGAATCGGTGCGAGGGATGGAATACCGGAATCGTCCCGTCGGCAGCGGAGAACCGCAGCGCTGAGGAGGGTCGGCGGCGGAGTCTTCCAAAAACTCCCAGTCGCGTCCAGGGCATTCCCGCGCTGTGCGATCGCACCGCGATGGCACCGTCGGGGCCCCGTGTCGCGACGGTCGTGCTCGCCGCTTACCCCCGTCGCCCCGATTGTCCCTGCTGGCCTGAACCCCTACGATGGCGTCCACGCGGCGAGCGCGTTAGCGGCGCACGTGCCGTGACTCGACGAGGGGCATGATGAACCTGGGTTTTCTCGGCGCCGGACGCATGGCGACAGCTTTGACCCGAGGCTGCGTCCAGGCGCGCCTCGTCTCGGCCGACGCCGTGCTAGCAAGCGACCCGCACGCCGCGGCCCGGGAGAAATTCGAGCGCGACGTCCCCGGAGCCCGCACCACCGCCGACAATGCGTCCGTGCTGGCGGCGAGCGACACGATCGTCCTCGCGGTCAAGCCGCAGATGATGACCGAAGTGCTCGCCGGCATTCGGGAGGCGGTCGAGCCGCGACACCTTGTCATTTCGATCGCCGCGGGCGTCGCCCTCTCTCGTCTCGGCGCGGGGCTGCCCCCCGGCACGCGCCTGGTGCGCGTGATGCCCAACACCCCCTGCCTCATCGGTCTGGGGGCAAGCTGTTACGCTCGCGGCACGAGCGCGACCGAGGCCGACGCCCAGTTCGTTCGCGACTTGCTCGCGAGCGTCGGCAAAGCGTACGAGGTCGCCGAAGCCCAGCTCGACGCGGTCACCGGCCTGTCGGGCTCCGGCCCGGCGTTCATCTACACCGTCATCGAATCGCTGGCCGAAGGCGGCGCCGCGATGGGGCTCGAACCGGGGCTCGCATTGGAACTCGCGACGCAAACAGCGCTCGGCGCCGCGTCGATGCTCGGCGCCACGGGGCTGTCGCCCGCCGAATTGCGCGACCAGGTGACCAGCCCCGGCGGCACCACGCTGGCTGGGCTCGAGGCGCTGCGGCGGCTCGAGGGGCCCGCCGCACTGCGCGCCGCCGTCGAGACCGCCGCGAAACGATCCATTGAACTTGGAAACGCGTGAGGACCTGTCAGCCGTGTCTGTTTTCTCGATCGTCGACGACAAGTACATCCCGCTGTACCGCGTGATGTGGGTGTCTGCCACGCCCCACTTCTGTGGGGACGAGCAGTGTCTCCGCGAAGGCTTCTACGAGATTCGCCTCGAACAGGGCGAATCGGTTTGGGCCAAAGCCGACGAGAGAGATAAAATGCTCAGGCAGCTCGAGGAATGGCAGGGCGAGCTTCCCGACGAAGAAACCGAGGGCGGCGAAGACCCCGCGTGGTGATCGAGGCGCCGTCGCAAGCGCCACAACTCAAGGAGGCCCGGGCCATGGCTCGCAATTCCACCGGCGGCAGCAAGTCCCCTAAGGGCGACGATCTGCTGTGGCTCGAAACGTACTTTATCGTCTTCCCGATCGATCGGCGCCCCACGCTCGCCCAAGTCGAGCACGCGCTCGCTGAGGCCGATCCTCGGCTGCAGCTCGACAATCTCGCCGCGGACGACGACGGACGCTTCGCGTCGCTGCTGGTGCAGTCGCCCGAGGACCATGCAGCCGTTGAAGTGAGCTTCGAAACCGGCGATGCGGTGGTCGAACAGAATCTCGAGTGGGCCAAGCAATTGCAGAAGCAGCTCTCGCCCAAGCATTTGCAGCAACTCATGACGGCCGACGCGCGGCTGGACGTGGCCCATTTCGAGCGCGTGCAGGGGGGCAAGCCGGCGCCGGGCGGGCGGCTGAGCGAGACGCCGGCCAAGCGTTCCGATGATTTCGGGGGCGATGGATACGACGACGAGTTCGACGCGGGGGACGACGACTTCGACGAGGAAGCGGCGCTCGAGATCTTCGACCCCACGTGCCTGCTGACCGTCGTGCAAACGCTGTCGAAGCTCACGCGCGGCATGGCGTTCGACCCCGCGGCGGGGGAAGTGGTGTAAACGAAGGGGGGAAGGGGGAATGCGGAAGGCGGAAGGGAGAAGGAAGGCCCCGCCTTGTTCACTTCGCCAGGCCGCGTTCAAATTCATCCCTTCCCCATTCCGCCCTCCCCATTCCGCCTTCCGCCCTCCGCCTTCCCCATTTCCCCGCCCCCATGCTCGCCAAAGATCTCAAGCCCGGCGCCATCGTGAAATACAATGATGCGCCGATCGCCATCGAGTCGGTCACCGTGCAGTCCCCCTCGGCCCGCGGCGGCGCCACGCTGTACAAGTTTCGGGCACGCAACCTCGTGAACAAGCAAAAAGTCGACCTGTCCTGCAAAGGCACGGACAACCTCGTCGAGGCCGACTTCGAGAAGCGGGCCGTCGCGCTGATGTACGCCGATCAGGACCACGTGCACCTGCTCGATCAGCAGGATTACAACCAGTTCGCGCTGCCGCTGGCCGACGTGGCCGACGAGATGCCCTACGTCACCGAAGGACTCGAGGGCATGTTCGCGCTCATCTACAACGACGAGTGCGTGGGGCTGCAACTGCCCGCGGCGGTGACGCTCAAGATCGTCGAGTGCGACCCCGGCGTGAAAGGCAACTCGGCCACGTCGCGGACCAAGCCGGCCAAGCTGGAGACGGGGCTGATCATTCAGGTGCCGGAGTATCTGAAACAGGACGAGACGATCAAGGTCGACACGCGGACCGGTGCGTTCTTGAGTCGCGCGTAACGCGAAACAGTCGACGGCTCAAAAGAAAACTCCCTCCGATTCCTCTTCCGGAGATACCGGTTCCGAATCTTCGTCTGGGCCGCGGTGAACGTCGACAAACCCCACCTCGGGCAATGCGTCCTGAATCTCTTCAGCTTCGCTCGCACTGAACGTCGAATTGTAGATGGACAGGAAAAAGTTACTTTCCGTCCCGGGATGGAATTGCTTAAACCCTTGAACCGTTGCGGAGCCTTGGCTAACAGAGACCATTGCGATGCGACGCTTTTCCCCAAGTTGTCGCAACAAATCATCGTGGACAGGGACGTCCTGAGCATCGAGCGTCTCCAAGTCCGGACACATTTCAACGAGGGCCGACAGCTCATTCAGCCAGCCGCGATCCACGGATAAACCCTCAGTCTCAGGGAACACTTTTCGTAACAGGGCCAGTCTCGAACTCGACCCTCGGATCCCTTTCAAATTGAGTTGACCTTCATACGCAGCATCTGACGGCTTCTGCCGCGAGTCGGCCCAACGCCATCGGTCGAGCCGACACTGCGCAACTTGCCATTTCAAGCCGGGAGTTTGCGCGTTCCGGCCCCCTCAGATTCCACCGTAGCGAGTGGACTTCTCTTCTTCCTCGTCGCACAACACGACAAGCTCGGGGTGAGCGTCCCGAAATGCATGCTGTTCTGCCATGGTTGCCGTGATGCCCTGGACGCTGATCTCCCTGATCGAGGGCAGCGCCGCCACCACTTCTTCCATGTCTTCAATGAGCAGCGTTTTGCCTGACAGTCCAATCGACTCGAGATGCGGAAGTCGCCCAAGCGGCGAGAGGTCGTCAGGCGTTAAGACGGGGGTTGGTTGTTTGCCCGGAGATACTGGCCATTCGGGTTCCCAGGATGAGCGAACGACCAAGCTCAGCCTTCTTAGGCGTGGCAACTTCTCCAGAGCGGCAAGGCCTTCCTCGGGCAGTGAATTCCAAAGGTTAATGTCTTGAACCATGCACAGCCGGCGCAATTGCGTCCATTGGGCGGCCGTGGCGTTCTGGCAGTCGATCTGGAGGGACGTGACATGACGGCACCATGGCAGGCGATGCGAGCCGACAAGCCGCGCCATCCACTCGGGACCGCAGTATTCGCGAACAGGATGTCGCCAAAATCCCGACTCGACCATCGGGCCTGAAGTCAAGAAATGTGCTTCGCGAGCCTGCAAGCGGAGGTGCCACTGCCGCCAACCGAACACAACGCCAACCATCAGCATGACGCCAAGCAAATCGACGATCCGCAAACGAAAGCGATGGCCGCGTCGGCGAATCCAAGTCTGGCACGCCCAAACGGCGCCGCCGACGATCGCAATCACCGTGGCCAGGTCGCCGAGCAAGGAGATGAAGCTCCACTGCGCCGCGTCGATTCGCGACCACCACGCCGGGGACCAATCCCAGGGGGCGAGCGACCCGCCGTTCCGCGAACCAATGATGGTCTTGCCGTCCGCGTACTTTGACTTCGGCCACCCCTTGCCGCCCGACCCGGAGGCTCGCCGCAGATAAGTCCATGGCCAGCCGTGCACAAACTCGCTGACAGAGAGCGGGCCCTCCGCCTCGTCAGGGTTGGGCATCGGGCCTCCAGAAGTGCTGCCCCAGGGAAACGGCTTCGCGGTGAGCAACGTCGGCGTCACGCCATAGCCGGGAACTTCCAGCAAGAATAAAGGGACCAAAGGCCCGATGAGCACGAGCCAAGTCAACCAATGCCATCGGGGGATTCGCAGCCAGCGCGGCCGGCGCGGCTTCACTTGCGGCTCTGCGCTTGGCGCCGACGTGGTCGGTGAGGCACTGGAATGAACGCGCATGAATGGCTCTCCTGCCATTCAGCATAACTAGAATAATTCCTTCTGCTGCAGCGCCGGCTTCGGCCGCTTGGTGCGCGTCTTGCTCTTGCGTTTGGCGGCCGATTTCTTTGCTTCCTCGTCGCCGGGGCCTTTGCCTTTGCCGCCGGCGTGCTTTTTGGCGCGCTTCGTTGCCAGGTTGCCCGCCGGGGCCGGGGCCGAATTCTTGGCCGCTTTCTTGCCTTTGGACTTGGCCGCGGCCTTCTTGCCGGCCGACTTCTTCTTGCCGCTCTTGCCGGTGAAGATATTGTCCCAGCCGTCGGCAAACTTCTTCGTCGAACCCACGCGCGTGATGCTCATGTGTCGCTCCTGCGTCGCTTCGCTTGGCTATCGGCTATCGGCCGTCGGCCAGAGGGAAAAAGTTCAATCTGGCCGATAGCTGACAGCCGATAGCCGACAGCCTCCCTCACTTCTGCTGCAACTTCTTATACCGAAACCGGTGCGGCTCGTCAGCCGCCACGCCGAGCCGTTCGCGGCGTTCGCGTTCGTAGGTCTCGAAGTTGCCTTCGCACCAGTGGACGTAGCCGTCGCCTTCGAAGGCCAGGATGTGCGTCGCCAGCCGGTCGAGAAACCAGCGGTCGTGGCTCACGACGACCGCACAACCGACGAAGTTCGCCACCGCTTCCTCCAGCGCCCGCAGCGTGTCGACGTCCAGGTCGTTGGTGGGCTCGTCGAGCAGCAGCACGTTCGACCCGCGGCGCAGCAGCTTGGCCAGATGGACGCGGTTCCGCTCGCCGCCGGACAGGACGCCGACTTTCTTTTGCTGGTCGGTGCCCGTGAACTGAAACCTCGCCACGTACGCCCGCGAGTTGAGCTTGCGCCCGCCCATCTCAATCATGTCGAGCCCGCCGGAGATCTCCTCGTAGATCGTCTTGTTCGCTTCGAGGTCGTCTCGCGACTGATCGACGTAGCCCAGCTCGACCGTGTCGCCGATCAGCAGCTCGCCCTGGTCCGGCTGCTCCTGCCCCATGAGCATCCGCAGCAGCGTCGTCTTGCCGGCGCCGTTGGGGCCGATGATGCCGACGATCCCGCCCGGCGGCAGACGGAAATTCACGTTCTCGAAGATCACCCGGTCGCCGTACGATTTGCCGAGGCCCGCCGCCTCGACCACGCGATTGCCGAGCTTCTTGCCCGGCGGAATCTGGATCTCGAGCTCGTCGGGCCGATCCTCGAACTGCTCGGCCGCCATTTTTTCGTACGCCGCCATGCGGGCCTTGCTCTTGGCCTGCCGGGCCTTGGGGGACGAGCGGACCCACTCCAGCTCGCGAGCGAGCGTGCGCTGCCGGGCCGATTCCTGTTTCTCCTCCAGGGCCAATCGCTTGCGCTTCTGTTCGAGCCACGACGAGTAGTTGCCCTCCCACGGAATCCCGCGGCCGCGGTCGAGTTCGAGAATCCAGCTCGCCGCATTATCGAGAAAATACCGGTCGTGCGTCACCGCGACGATCGTGCCGTCGTACTCCGTGAGGTGCCGCTCGAGCCACGCAACGCTCTCGGCGTCGAGGTGGTTGGTCGGCTC